>CAYNDD010000395.1:0-2709 GCA_964395425.1 uncultured Frankiaceae bacterium | reverse complement strand
ATCAGCGACGCGATCGTGATGCCCGAGATCGTGGTGATCGGGATCGCGGCGTTGCGCAGGATGTGCCGCCGGATCAGCTGCCGGGTCGGGATGCCGCGGCTGATCGCGGTCTGCACGTGCTCGCGCCCGCTCTCCTCGCGCACGCTCGCCCGCGTCACGCGGGCGACAATGCCGAGCGAGGAGATTGCGAGGGCAATCGCCGGCAGGGTGAAGTGCTTGATGTTGCTGACCAGATCGGTGCCGTTGCCGAGCGCCGGGAACCAGCCCAGCTTCACCGCGAACACCAGGATCAGCGCGATCGCCGCGACGAAGGCCGGGATGGCCGCGGACACCGCGGTGATGACGAGCGCGCTGGTGTCGAGCCTGCCCGGCCGCAGGCCGGCGACGATGCCGAGTCCGATCCCGAGTACGACGATGATCAGTGCCGCGTAGAGAACCAGGCCGGCGGTGGTCCACATCCGGGACGCGATCAACGTCGAGACGTTCTCGCGCAACAGGATCGACACGCCCAGGTTGCCGTGCAGCGCGTTGCGCAGCCAGTACCAGTACTGCGTGAGGAACGGATCGTTGAGGTGGTAGCGCGCCTCGAGGATTCGCAGACTGCTCGGCGGGAGCGGTCGGCCGCCGGACAGCGCCGCCACTGGGTTGCCCGGCGCAAGGTACATCGCGGCGAAGATGACGAAGCTCGCCACGAGCAGGCTGGCGAGCAGCATCGCCAGGCGACGGCCGAAGAAGCGCAGCCGCATCCGGCTCAGCCGGTCCCGCCGAGGTTGTTCGCCCACGGCGCGAACATGTAGGAGAACGACGCGACCGCTCCGGACAGCCCCTTGTGCATGAGCAGCACGTTGGTCGGCTGCACGTCCGGGATCCACGGCAACGTCTTCGCCGCCAGGGTCTCGGCCTGCGCGACCAGCTGGGCGCGCTTGTTCGGGTCGGCCGTGCCCCGGGCCTGCTCGAGCAACGACGTGATCTGGGCGTTGTTATAGCCGTCGTAGTTCTGGCTGCCGGTCGGGAGCACGATCGTCGCGAGCAGCGCGGCCGGGTCGGCGTAGTCGCCGTAGTTGACCGTGAGGAAACCGTCGACGCCCTGCCGGGCCTTGGCCTCGGTGAAGAAGTTGATGTAGTTCTGCGCCGAGACTGACCTGAGCTTTACCTTCAAGCCGATCGCCGAAGCGGCCGCCTGATAGGCGCCGGTCACCGCGGCGATGTTGTTGAGCTGGCTGGACGTGCCGATCGTCAGCGTCTTGCCGGCCGCGCCGGCCTGGGTGATCAGCTTCTTCGCCTCGGTGAGGTTCTGCGTCATCACCGGTGACTTCGCGTACGCCGCGTCGAACACCGACTGGCCGTAGCCGAAGGCGCCCGGGTTGGCGATCCATCGCGGCAGCAGTGCGGCGCCCTTGTAGACCGAGTTGATGATGCCTTGCCGGTTCAGGGCGTCGGAGAGTGCCTGGCGGACCCGGACGTCGCCGAGGACACCCTTCGGGTTGGACACGATCAGCGCGTCGGTGGACTGCCCCGGGCCCTGGAAGACACTGACGTTCTTGTTGGACTCGAGCTGGTTCAGCGTGTCGAGCCCGAGGGTGTAGCCGCCCTGGATACCGCCGGTGATGAGCCCGGAGGTGAACGACGAGGTGTCCGGCACACCTTTGAGCAGGATCTTCGCCACCAGCGGGTGTACGGCGGTGTTCCAGTAGTGCGGGTTGACGACTGCGGTCACGCCGACGCCCGGCGTGAACGACTGCAGCTTGTAGTCGCCGGTGCACATGATGCCGCCGCCCGGCGTGCCGTACTTCTTCCCCTCCTTCTGCGCGTACGCCTTCTCGATGACCACTCCGGCCATCGAGGCCAGCTCGCCGGCCAGCCAGAAGTCGGGCTGCTTCAAGGTGATCGTGACCTGGTTGGAGCCGGTCGCCGCGATCGACTTCACCCGCGAGAAGACCGCGCCGTAGAAGCCGCCGAGCGATGCGGTCGTGTTGCGGTCCAGGCTGTAGACGACGTCGGCCGGGGTGACCGGGTGGCCGTCCCAGAACGTCACGCCAGACTTGAGGGTGAAGACCATCGTGGTCGGGGTCGGGTTGGTCAGCGTGGCCAGCCCCGGCCCGATCGAGCCGTCGGGGGCCTGCAGCAGCAGCGACTCGCACATCAGCGAGATCGCGGTGTTCTCCGGATAGTCGAACGCGTAGATCGGGTCGAGGGAGTTGACGTCGCGGTAGACCGCCCAGGTCACCGACGCCACCGGCTTGGTCCCGGCCGGCGAGGTCGTCACCAGGCCCTTGGTCGGCGAGACGTTGCCCGCCGTACCGCCCCCGGAGGAGGCCGAGCGGCCACATGCGGTCGCGATCAGTGCAACGACAACCACGGCCAGGACGGCGCGGGCGGAGCGTCGGCTCGGGTTCATCGGATCCCCTCGGGTCGGGCCGGGCGGGTGAGGATCAGTGGGCGTCGTGCACGAGGTCACCGCGAACCCAGGTCTGGCGCACGGTGGACCGGCAGATGTCGGTGGCGTCGAGGTGGCGCAGGTCGGTGTCGATGACCGCGAAGTCGGCGTCCATGCCGGCGCGGATCGTGCCGGCGCGATCGGCGACACCGTTCACCTCGGCGCTGCCCGAGGTGTAGGCCGCGAGCATCGTGGCGAGATCGATCGCCTGGTCGGGCAGGAACGGGTCGTTGCCCTCGCCACCGACATCGCTCGGCAGGCTGCGGTTGACC
>CAYNDD010000394.1:0-2728 GCA_964395425.1 uncultured Frankiaceae bacterium | reverse complement strand
TTCCGATCTCGTCGATCCGTGGGCGGACGAGGCGGCGGCGGGGACGTCCTGCGTCAAGGCTGTCGGGGGATCTGCCGAGGTTCCGGTGGTGGGCTGGTCTCGCGCCGTGAGGCGGGGTCAGTAGGCCCCGGCCGTCGCCTTCGGATGCGCGGCGTCGGTCGGGGCCACCACACTGTTCGGCGGCTCGCGCGTGACGTTAGAGGTCAGTCGATGGTCAGACCGTTGCCGAGACCAGAACCTCGTCGATCTGGCTGACGGCCGCCGTCATGCCTTCCTGCATGCCCATACCGAGCATCTTCTCCATTTGCTGCGGGTCCGTGAAGTGTGTGACCGCGGTCATCCGAGTGCCGGCGCCGGTCTGCTCGAAGGTGACGTAGCCGGCCATCGGCTCGACTCCCGGTGCTGGCTCGCCGTCGTCGCCGGCCAGGCCGTTGGCGAAGTCGAGTCGGTGCGGCTTGTCGATCGCCTCGATCCGCCACCAGCCGCGCGGAGTGTCACCGGTCGGCCCGGTCATGTGGTAGCGGGACTCGCCGCCGACCTGGAAGTCGTGCCGGGTGAACGTCGCCGGGTACGTCGGCGGGCCCCACCAGCGTTCGAGCTGCCGCGGGTCCTCCCACACCTGCCACACCCGGGCCGGTTCGGCGTCGAACTCCGCGACCACCGTGAGGGTCAGGCTGGCGGCGTCCTTGGTGCTGCTGATGACGGTCATGAGGGGTTTCCTTCCTCGCCGGCCAGCAGGTCGGCGATCCGGTTGGCGCGCTGGATCCAGAGCTGCTCGAAGGCCTCGAGCAGCTCGGTTGCCCGGCGCAGGGTGGCGAGGTTGCCATGCACGATCTGTTCCCGGCCGTGCCGCTGTTTGGTCACCAGGTCGGCTTTCTCGAGCACGGCGACGTGCTTCTGAACGGCCGCGAAGCTCATCTCGTAGCGGCGGGCGAGGGTCGAAACGGACTGCTCACGCTGGATCGCGTGCACCAGGATGTCGCGTCGGGTGGCGTCGGCAAGGGCATGGAAGATCCGATCCACGTCGATGTCGCTGTGCATACGTGCAACCATATGGTTGTACGTTATCCCGACCATCCAAGAAACGCAATTGGCGGGCCCGATGGCTAGGGTCACGATCGTGCGCGGGGCGGGCTGAGCGGCGATGACGGTGGAGACCTCGATCGTCGCGTTCGTGCTGGGTTCGGTGGTGAGCCTGCTCACGAGCTGGCTGCTGGTGACCCGTTTGGAGCGGGTGGGCGACCGGCTCGGGGCCTCGGAGGCGCTGCTGGGCATGGTGGCCGCACTCGCGGCCGATGCTCCCGAGATCACCGCGTCGGTGACGGCGCTGGCCCACCATCAGCGCACGATCGGCGCCGGTGTCGTGATCGGCTCGAATGTCTTCAACCTGGCTGCATTGCTCGGCCTCGGTGCTGTTGTCGCAGGTCGGATCCGGCTCGACCGCAAGGTGATCGTGCTGGGCGGAGCGCTCGCGATGGTGATCGCAACCCTCTGCCTGCTCGCACTGGCCGGCGTGGCCGGCCCGGTGGTCGCCCTCGTAGCGGTCCTCGCCGTGCTGATCCCGTATCTCGTCGTACTCAGCGTCGATCACTCACGGCTCGGTCGGCTCCCGCTGCCGCGGTCGTGGATCGACTGGATCACATCCGCAATCGTCGAAGAGGAGATCGAGCTCGAGGAGGCGATTCATCCGTCCCGCGGCACCGGTGTTGATGCCCTGCTCGCCGGGGTCGCACTGGCGGTAGTCGTCGCGGCGAGCATCGCGATGGAGCAAGGCGCCTCGCACATCGGTCACCGCTACAACGTGGCGGAAATCATCATCGGTGGATTGGTGCTCGCCGCCGTGACCAGCCTCCCCAATGCGGTGGCGGCGACCTATTTGGCTCGCCGCGGCCGCGGTGCAGCGGCCTTCAGCACCGCGCTCAACTCCAACGCGATCAACGTCACCGCCGGCTTGCTGATCCCGGCGAGCTTCATCGGCTTGGCGCGGCCGGCCGCGTCCGGCTACATCGTGGTCGGCTGGTACGTCGGCCTCACTGCGCTGACCCTGGTCCTGGCCTATTGGGACCGTGGGCTTCGACGCAGCGCGGGCTGGCTGATCATCGCCGGTTACGCGGCATTCGTCGGCGTACTGCTCGCAACGACCTGACGCGCAGATCCGACCGCTCGCGCCGCGACTCAGCCAGCGCGGGGTTCGATCATCGCTTCGAGTTGTCGGACCGCGTCCTCCGCGCAGTCGGCGGACGGCAGGTCGATCGATGCACCCTTCTCATCGGTCAGTGACCAGCCGCCGATCCGAACGATCGGTACGCCGGTACGCATCGCGAGCGCAATCTCGCTCAACGTGCCCCAGCTCCCGCCGATCGCGATGATGCCGTCCGCGCTCCGTACCACCAGCCCGTTGCGCAGCTCGCCGAGTCCGGTCGGGATCGCCGCGGTGAGGTGCTCGTTCGCAGTCGTGCGGTCCGAGGTCGGCAGCAGGCCGATGCACACGCCCCCGGCGTCCTTCGCACCGCGGCTGGCCGCGGCCATCACCCCGCCGAGCCCGCCGGTCACCAGAACGTAGCCGCGCGAGCCGATCAGCCGCCCGACCTCGGTCGCGATCGCCTGCTCGGTCTCGGTGGCTTCGCTCGCGCCGACGACCGCGATGTGCGTGTTCATCGGCCCATCTTCGCGGAAGCGGGGGTTTCACCTGCGGTTCAGACGGCGTTGGGCTCGCGTACGCATCGGT
>CAYNDD010000393.1:0-2735 GCA_964395425.1 uncultured Frankiaceae bacterium | reverse complement strand
TCGTCCGTCGCACCGCGAAGGCGCAATCGAGGCGTCGTCACCTCGACCAGCAGAGGCGGGTACGGCAGCGCCACTCCTGCACCGTAGCCACAATTGATGACACGGTGCGGTGGGAGGATGAGCGACTGTGCGGCACAGTCCTGACCATGCGACGACCGACGTCGAGGTGGTTCGTCGCCTGATCCGCGACAACCCCTGGGCCATCCTGGTCAGCAACAACGACGGCGAGCTGGTCGCGTCGCACTACCCGATCCTGCTCGACGACGAGGCCGACGACCTGACGGTGCTCACCCATGTCGGCCGGCCCGACGACAAGCTTCACGGGTTCGGGGAGCGGGAAGTCCTGTTGATCGTGCAGGCCCGCATCAACGGCTACATCTCGCCGAGCTGGTACGCGCCGGGTGCAATCCGCGCGCCAACGTGGAACTTCAGTGCCGCGCACTGTTACGGCGTACCGCAGCTGCTCGACGAGGACGAGAACCTCGACGTGCTCGCCAAGCTGGTCGCGAACTTCGAGGCCCGGGTGGAAGAACCCATGCTGCTGGATCCGTCTTGGGCTCGCCCGTTGGCCCGAGGCACGGTGGGCCTCCGGCTCCCGATCACGCGCTTCGTCTGCAAGGTCAAGATGAGTCAGGACAAGGACCCGGGCACGCAACGTCAAGTGATCGCGGCGCTGCGAGCGCCCGGACCGTACCGCAATCCCGAGCTGGCCGAGGAGATGGTTCGGACTCTGTACGGCGACTAGGTGCGAGGGTTTGGTCGCGACCTAGGCTCGGTCCATGGCGTTGAATCCCGATGAGTTCTACCAACACGCGCTTGCTGGTGCGGATAGTGACCGTCGCTTGCCGCTGTCACGGATGACGGGATGGGAGATCAGCCCGTTCGAGGCGGATGGTCTGCGGGTCTCTCCGCTGCGTCCGCCGGTTCTGCCGGAGCCGGCGCGACAGGGTGAGGACCCGTCCGACTGTGACTCGTGTCGTCGCCGTGACGAGGGGATCTGGCTCGACGAGCACTGGCGGCTGACCCGGATCGCCGGTGTCGGTGTGCCGTTGGTCCTCATGCTGCACCCGCGCGACCACTATGACCTCGGTGACCTTCCGGATGAGATGTCCGCCGAGCTCGGGGTGCTGACCACGCAGGTCGCCCGGCACATCGAGCGATTGCCCAACATCTCGCGGGCGCACGTCTACCGGATCGGCGATGGTGGTGCGCATCTGCACGTCTGGTTCTTCGCCCGGCCCGAAGGGCAGGCCCAGCTCTACGGATCGTGGCTAGTCGTCTGGGACGACCTCCTGCCGGAGTACCCGGCCGACCCCGCGGACCACGACGCCAGAGTGGTGGCCGAAGCACTCGCCGCGTCGTACGGCGGCAGCACCTCAGCGCATTGAACCCTCAGCTCGTCAGGAGGGCCACGGATTCGCGGCCTGCCGCCGATGCCAGCGCTGGCCGCCATCGGTGGAGCGGTATATCCAGGTCGCGAGCGGACCGGTCTGACTTCCCGGTGGCAACGCGTCCCCGGTCGCCCGGACGATGATCTCGCTGCCGACGACGCGGAGGCTGAGCACACCACCGGAAAACAACGCCTGGACCCAGTGCCGGCCGAGGTCGCCGGAGGTCTTGACCAGGTTGCCGGTTTGACCCCACGCGATCAGCGTGACGTCGGCCAATGACACGAGCTGAGTTGTCGTACCCGGTCCGTCTGCCCCCGCGTGGTAGAACTGCGGTCCGTCGACGCGCCATGACCGGCCGCCGTCGCGACTCAGCGCCGGGTAGGCGAATCCGAAGAGGGTCCCTTGATCCGCGAGACCAGCCTCCACGCCCGCACCCAGATGGACCCTGGAACGGATGTCTTGTGAAGGGACGGTTGTGCCTGGTCGCAGCCAGGCCAGCCCGCCGCCAGGATCGGTCGCCGGATCGGGAGACGCCTCGATCGTCCTCGGGAAGCCGAGCGTGCCCGGCGGCAGCGTGCGCTCAAGCCGAGCGAGGTTCACGGGTGCCGGCGAGGCAGTCCCGCTGCCGACCGGCGAGGCCACCGCGGGCGTTGTCGGTGGGCCGACGACCCGTGCGTGGGGACTGCTTGAACAGCCGCTGATGATGACGGCGACGACAACCGCCGCGCTCGCGACGCGTCGGCGATCCACACCAGGTAGACGGGGACTGCGGCTGGCTGGTTGGTGACGCCGACCGCGTGCGCTCGTGACAGGGTGTCGTCGTGCAGGTGAAGGGGATCGTGTTCGCCGGTACGGCGACACCGGCGCGGGCGGAGATGTCGAGGTTCGTCCGCGACGTCCTCGGCCTCATACCCGGCCAGGTCGAGGGGATCGAGGCGGATCTGTTCGATCTGCCGGACGGCTCGTCCTTAGTGGTCGCATCCGTGGACGGGATCGGTGACACCGAGCGCAGCGTGGGCTTCCTCGTCGATGATGTCGAAGCCGCGGCCGGCGAGCTACGAGCCGCCGGCACCCGCGTCGACGCCGAGATCTCATCGAACGCGCGGTACCGCTACATCCACTTCTGGGCGCCGGACGGCCAGATCTATGAGCTCGTTGAGGAGACCGGTCGGACGACGGCGTAGGCCGTTAGGCCCGATCGACCTCGGCGAAGTGCTCGACGACCGGGAACGGGTCGTAGAAGTGGTGCAGCAGCGAACGCCACTCCTGGTACTCGGGCGAGCCGCGAAATCCATCCGTGTGGTCCTCGAGCGTCTGCCAGTGCACCAGCAGCAAGTAGGTGCT
>CAYNDD010000392.1:0-2737 GCA_964395425.1 uncultured Frankiaceae bacterium | reverse complement strand
CCAGGTGCCGAAGCGCCGAGGCCACCGATCCCACTGATGGAGAAGGAGCCTGACGGGTAACTGCCATCAAGCGCCTTCGGAACGCGAGGTCAACCGCGCTTCGATATCGATGTCACCGTCGGTTCAGCCCCGCTGCCGTCTAGGCCACTAGCTGCAGGTACTGCCGTACGACCAACCGAATTGCTGCAGTGCGGACTGGTTGGGGACGCTCATCGTCATTCCGCTGCTTGCGTTCCATCCGGTGACGGCGGTGCCGTCCTCCCACTGCTTGAGTGTCGGCAGATCGTTGACCTCGCCAGCCTGCAATGCCTGCAGCAGCGTGAGACCACCGTTTTGGACCGTGCTCCACTCGGCCGGGTCGAGGACGAGATCGCCGGCCGTCGCCCCGGTGTCAGGCACCGTCCCATCGGAGGCAACGCGTGGTGCGCCGGCTGCCGCAGAAACGAGGAGCACCGTGCCGTGCGGTGAGTTCGCGACACTGAAAACCAGTCCACCGAGCTGTACGCCGGTGGTGTGACCGCTAGCCGCAAGACCCGCGAGCGTCGAGGCGAGAGTGGACGGATCGGCGCTGGTGAAGGTGACCTGCGACCGGAGCGCTTTGAGCTCAGTGGTGAAGTCGGATAACGACGTCGTCGGTTTGAGTGGGGTGACATCGAGCGTCTTGGTGTCCGAGGCTGCCGCCGCATCCGACGACAGCTCGCCGGCCTCGTTCATGCCCCAAGCCTCCAGCGACCAGCGGCCAGGGACAGTGCCGACGGCCAGGGTGAGATTCTCGACGCCGCTCGCACCGGTGTTGACGGTCAGCGGCACGCTCACCGTGTCGCTCATCGCGCCGGTCGGCCACTTGCGCCCGCTGATGTCGCACATCGCCACCTTCGGCGCCGTCGTCAATGCGGAGCTCTCGTCACTCGGATCGATAGTGAGCATGACATTCTCGTTCCGCGCAGGCTTGCCGTACTTCGTCGTTGTCAAGGTCGCGTGCACGATGTGCATCCCATCAGCTGCGACCGAGGAGCTCGATAGATCGAGCACGACCTTGAGACCGGCGTTAAGCCGGAAGTCGGCGGTCAACTTTGTGTTCTTCTTCACATGAACCGCGGCAGACGCCGGGGTGAAGGTTGACTTCTTCACCGAGGTGTCGTCCGGGACGACCCGGTAGCTGCCGGGTGCCACCTCCATGAAATAGATGCCACCGGGCCCACTGACCGCGGTGTAATGCCGGTGACCGTCATAGGCCTTGACCTCAACGCCCTGAACCGGACTGTCCAACTTCTTGTGTACGCCTGATCCGCTGTCGTCGCGGTTGGTGACGATGCCCTCGATAAATCCGTTCTTCGGTTTGTGCGCGAACGTCACCCATGCTTTCGCACCCTTGTCGAACCTCCCACCCTCCGTCGGATCATCGGCACCGCACGGCGCAGGGCCGCCCCCACCCGTCACTCCGAAGTAGTTCATCCCCTTCGTCATGCCCTTCGTGTGCGCTACCGGGGCAGCGACCGACGCGGACTCCAGGGCACCCCAGTACCCGTCCCAGTACTCGACCGAGTAACTAGTCGCCTTCGGCACGCTCGGAAACTCAATCCCGACCCCCCAGTAGCAACGACCGTCCGAGACCGACGACACGGCGACGAAGTTCGCCGGTATGCGCATCTGATACGGACCACCCGCGGCGCCCGCCGCACCGGCCTCACTCGGTCGCACGGCGCCCAGACCCGTCAAACACGCCAAACCAATGCCAGCGATCGCCAGCATTCGCAACGTAACAAGCTTCACGTCTTCCCCTTCAGCGCGGGTGGATCGGGCTTGAGATTTCGCCGCAGACCGGCCAGCGGTGACGCCCACAAGCGATGTCGATGCGCACCCTCAGCGACCTGATGAAAGCCAACGTAGAAGGCTCGCGTCATCCCCGCGACGTGCCATTGCCTAGAGCGCTGATGACCCGAATGAGCTAGTCAAACCGTCGCAACCCGTTCACTTTTCAACCGCCGGAACCGACCAGCATTCGAACGCCGTCGACAATCGGCGCACATGGTCATTGTCGTCGCCACCGCGCCACCAGCGGACTACGAAGTAGCCCGACACCGCTGGGGTGGACTCCAATAAGAAGAGCCTCTAACGAACCCAGGGGCGGTTCAGATCGGTTCGGCGGCCCTGTGGTGGCCGAACCTCATCCACGTCGCCATTGTCCGGCATCGTGTTCACAGAGGAACGGCCTTGTCTCGATTACGCGAGGTGGGTCAAGCGTTGACTTCGAATTCCTGCCGAGGTGGATCCAATCCCAGATTCCGAAGCATCGAATAGGACCGGCTCGGAGCGATTGGTGTGGGCCTCAGACCGTCGAATAGCTCGTTGTTATCGCTCGCGTTGGGTGCCGCCTCAGGCGATGTTTGGGCGGCATCGTCGACTGAGTTTGGCTAGCAGTTTGGCTAGCAGTCCGAATGACGTGATCACGGTCCTTGGGCTCTTAGGCCGCTGACCTGCAGGTTTACCGTGGGCGGTACAGGACTTGAACCTGTGACCTCTTCCGTGTCAGGGAAGCGCGCTACCAGACTGCGCCAACCGCCCGTGCTGTGTTGCGAGGCGGGAGCGGGAATCGAACCCGCGTACAGGGCTTTGCAGGCCCTTGCCTAAGCCACTCGGCCATCCCGCCTGGAGGTGCAAGGGGCGCCCCGCGAGGCGCCACCGAGCGGACGACGGGATTCGAACCCGCGACCCTCACCTTGGCAAGGTGATGCGC
>CAYNDD010000391.1:0-2741 GCA_964395425.1 uncultured Frankiaceae bacterium | reverse complement strand
AGGATGATGATCGGTACGGTGCTCCATCCGCGCAGCCCGCGAACCACCTCGACGCCGTCCATGTCGGGGAGGCCGAGGTCGAGCACGACGAGGTCAGGGTGGTGATGAGCCGCCGCGTCCAACGCCTGCCGGCCGGTGCTCGCCGTGACCACGTCGTAGGACCGGGCCGCGAGGTTGACCCGCAGCGCGCGCAGGATCTGGGGTTCGTCGTCGACGACGAGCACCATCGTCATGTCATCGCCGCCCGGGACACCTCGGAGATCGGTTGCGCGGGGTGCGCGGCGCGGAGCTGGATGATCATGGTCAGGCCGCCGCCCGGGGTGTCTTCCGGGATGAGCTCGCCACCCATCGCCTCGGTCAGCCCGCGCGAGAGCGCAAGGCCGAGCCCGGTGCCGGCGGTGTTGTCGGTGTCGCCGAGCCGCTGGAACGGCGTGAACATCCGGTCGCGGTCAGCAATGCTGATCCCCGGGCCGCGGTCGATCACGCGCAGTTGTACTGCGTCCGAGTGGGCACTGGCGGCCAGCCGTGGTGGGACATCGGGAGGGGAGAAGCGCAGCGCGTTCGCGGTCACATTAGCGATCACTCGTTCGAGCAACGCCGGGTCGGCGATCACCTCGGGCAGCGACTCAGGGATGTCCACCACGACCTGTCCGGCTTCGGGGCCGAGCGCGTCCAGTGCGAGCGGGACGACGTCGTCGAGCCGGGTCGGCGAGTTGAGGACATAGAGCGCACCGGCCTGCAGCCGGCTCATGTCGAGCAGGTTCTCGACCAGTCTGGTGAGCCGCTCCAGCGATTCGCGCGCGGTGGCGAGCAGCTCGTCGCGTTCTTCGGCGGCCCACTCGATGTCGGTGTTGCACAAGCTGTCGACCGCTGCCGTCGCCGATGCGAGCGGCGAGCGCAGGTCGTGGCTGACTGCTGCGAGCAGGGCCGTGCGCAACCGGTCCGCCTCGGCCAGCGGCTTGGCCGCGGCGGCGGCTTCGGCCAGCTCACGTTGCGCCAGCACGATGCCGGCCTGCACCCCGAAGACGGTGAGCAGCCGTTCGTCGGAGGCCTGCAACGGGTGACCGCGGACGACGAGGGCATGGCCCTCGCCGGCCGGCACCTGGGCATCGCCGTCCGATGGCGAGCTGCTCGCGGGCTGACCGACCGACTCGAGAACGCTCCAGTGATCTCCGCTGCCGTGGTTCTCGAGCAGCGTGACCGACGAGAGCGCCAGCGCCTCCTGGAGCCGCTGGAGAATTGCCTGCAGGGCGTTCTCGCCCCGCAGCACGCTGCCCGCGACGGTCGCCATGACCCGGGACTCGGCCTGCGCCCGGGCGGCTTGCGTCGTACGCCGCGCCGCGACGTCGACGATGCTGCTCACCGCGGCCGCCACCACGATGAACGCCGCGAGCGCGATCACGTTGTCGCGTGCCGAGATGGTGAACCGATGGATCGGCGGGGTGAAGTAGAAGTTGAGCAGGAGGCTCCCGACGATCGCGGTCGCGATCGCCGGATACGCACCACCGACCAGGGCAACCGCGACCACGACCAGCAGGTAACCCAGCAGGTCGCTGGTGAGGTTGAGGTCCGATCGAACCGTGGTCAGCACGAGGGTCAGCAGGGGCAGCACTGCCGCCGCGACGACGGCGCCGAGGATGCGACGGCGCCGGGTGAGCCCGCCCGTCACGGCCGGCAGCGCGCGGCCGCGACCCATCTGCTCGTGAGTGACGATGTGGACGTCGATGTCGCCGGAGAGCCGGATCGTGCCGAGCCCGATGCCGGCCCCGGTCAACATCCGGGCCAGCCCCGAGCGGCGCGATGCCCCGAGCACCAACTGGGTCGCGTTCTGGGCTCGGGCGAACTCGATCAGCGATGCCGAGATGTTGTCGCCGATGATCTCGTGGTAGCTGCCGCCGAGGGACTCGACCAGCTGGCGTTGCGTGCCCAGCGATTCAGGGCTGGCCGTGCTGAGCCCGTCGGACTTGCTGACGTGGACCGCGATCAGACCGGCACCACCGCGGGCCGCGATCCGGCCGGCCCGCCGGATCAGCGTGTCGCCCTCGGGCCCGCCGGTCAGCGCGACGACGACCCGCTCCCTGGTCTCCCAGGTGTCGTCGATGTCGTGGTCGCGGCGGTACTGCGTCAGGGCGTCTTCCACCTTGTCCGCGAGCCAGAGGAGCGCGAGCTCGCGGAGCGCGGTCAGGTTTCCGACCCGGAAGTAGTTGCCGAGCGCGGCATCGACCTTGTCGGGGGCGTAGATGTTGCCGTGCGCCATCCGGCGACGGAGTGCCTCCGGCGTGATGTCGACGAGTTCGACCTGCTCGGCGGCGCGAACCACCGAGTCCGGCACGGTCTCCTGCTGGCGGATCCCGGTGATCTTCTCGACGACGTCGTTCACCGACTCGAGGTGCTGGATGTTTACGGTGGACAACACGGTGATGCCGGCGTCGAGCAGCTCGTTGATGTCCTGCCAGCGCTTCTCGTTGCGCGAGCCCGGGATGTTGGTGTGTGCGAGCTCGTCGACGCACACGACCTCAGGCCGGCGGGCCAGCACCGCGTCGAGGTCCATCTCCTCGAAATCGCTGCCGCGGTAGGTGATCCGCCGGCGGGGAACGACCGGCAGGTCACCTATCTTGGCCAGCGTCTTCAGCCGGCCGTGAGTCTCGACCAGGCCGACCACGACGTCGGTGCCGCGGTCCTTGCGCCGCTGCCCCTCGTCGAGCATGGTGAGCCCTGCGGCCTCCAGCGCCGAGACGTGC
>CAYNDD010000390.1:0-2743 GCA_964395425.1 uncultured Frankiaceae bacterium | reverse complement strand
GCGAAGTCGCGCGGCACCGCTCCGGTCTTGTAGTCGATGACGTCGTACCCGCCGTCGACGTCGCGGTAGACCGCATCGATCCGGCCGCGCACCAGGCGACCGCCGATCACCATCTCGAACGGCGACTCGACCGCCACCGGTCGTCGCTCGCCCCAGCCGTCGGCCAGGAAGCGTTGCTGCAACTCGGCCAGCTCGACGTCGGAGATGTCGGCATCCTCCGCGCCGGGCAGGTCGTCGGGCTCGAGCAAGGGCGCCGCGCCGTACAGCTCCTCGACCCACTGGTGGAAGCGGGAACCGCGCTTGGCCTGGGCGATCGGCCGGGACGGCATCGGCCGCGCGAGCGAGGCGGCGAACCCGTCCGCGTCGTGGGCGAGCGCGACCACCTGGCTCGTGGTCAGCCGGGCCGGCAACGCGACATCGACGGTCCTGATCCGCCGCCGCCTGATCTCCTCGACCAACAGCTCGGCGTCGCGACGCCAGCCCTCGGCCAGGACGAGTGCCGGTCCGGTCGGGGCCGGGGCGTCACCGCCGACCGCCGCCGCGGCCACCTGGGCCGCGCCCGCGCGCCGGCGGGCCAGTACGTCCGGGTCGGGCGGCACCGGCCACACCACGTCGTCCGGGCCGGCATCAAGCAGGACGTTGACCGCGTCGTCGTCCGGGTCCGGGCACCAGTCGTCAACCTCCACCGACGGCGCGCCGAGCTCGCGGACCTCGTCGAGGTAGATCGACGGTTGCATCCGCTCCCGTCGCGTCGTGCTCCAGACGTAACCGGAGAGCCACAACTCGTGCCGGGCCCGGGTCATCGCGACGTACGCGAGCCGCCGCTCCTCGTCGGCCGCGTCGGTATCGCAGGCGTGCTTGAACGCCGTGAAGTCCGCCGTGGTGTAGCCGGCGAGGACCGGAAGATCGGCGCGATCGCCGCGGCAGTCGAACGGCAGGACATGGGCACCCGTCGTCCAGGGCATCCGGCCGCGATCCGAGGGAAAGACCCGGGCGACGAGGCCCGGGATCGCGACCACGTCCCATTCCAGGCCCTTCGCGGCGTGGACGGTCATCAGCTTCACCGTGTCGGCGTCGGAAACCGCGGCGACGTCCAACCCGTCCTCGTTGTCGCTTGCGGCCCGCAGATAGGTCAGGAAGGCAGCCAGATCGGCCTCGCCTTCGAGCCCGGTGAACTGCGCGGCGACGTCGAGGAAGGCGTGGACATTGGCCAGCCGGGCAACCGCGAGCGCAGGGTCACCGGCCTCGATCTCGACGTCGAGGCCAGTGGTCACGATGACCTCGGCGATCAAGTCGACGATCGGCTGGCCGGTGAGGCCGCGCAGCGTCCGGATCTCGGCCACGAACCGGCCGAGCCGGGTCCGCGCCTCCTCGCTGAACCGAGCGTGCCCCGGTGACTCAGCCGCCTCGAGCAGGGACGGGACCTCGACCGGATCGACCGAGGAGGTCGCAGCCTCGAGCGCGTCATCGAGGTGACCGGCGACCGCTTGCTCGTCGGCGACCTCCGGCTCGGTGACGCCGTACTCCGTCGCGTTGTGCTCGGCGGGCGCCCCTTGCGGTCCGAGCGGCCGTAGCTTGGCCAACTGGCTCGCCCGGGCGCCGAGCGCGGCAAGGTCGCGAACGCCGAGCCGCCAGCGTGGCCCGGTCAGCAGTCGCACCGCGGCGGAGTTCCTGGTCACGTCGTTGAGCAGCGACAGCACCGCCACGATGTCGCTGACCTCGGGCATCGCAAGCAGGCCACCCAGCCCGACCACCTCGACCGGGATGTCGCGCTCGACCATCGCCCGATGCAAGCGAGCGAAGTCCATCCGCCGCCGGGCGAGCACCGCGATCTGGCCATACGAAGTGCCGGAAGCCTTGGCGGCGACGACTCGCTCGGCCAGGCCCTCGGCTTCGTCCATCGCGGTCAACGGCCGGCTGACCACGACGCGTCCCGCGTCCTCCGCGCCGGGCCGGGCACGCAGCTCCAACACCTCGGCGCGGCCGCCGCGCCTCGTCAACGACCCGGCCAGCGGCGCAGCGATCCGGTTGGCGGCCGCCAGGATCCGCCCGTCGCAACGGAAGGTGGTGGCCAGGGTGACGTCGGCCAAGGCGCCCTGCATCGGCGGGAAGTGCTCGGCGAACCGGGTCAGGTTGCTGATCGATGCGCCCCGCCACCCGTAGATCGACTGGTTGGGGTCCCCCACCGCGGTCACCGAATGACCGCCGCCGAACAATGCGCTGAGCAACACCCGCTGCGCAACACCGGTGTCCTGATATTCGTCGAGCACGACGGTGTGGAACCGATGACGCTCGAGTGCGACGACGTCCGGTGCGGTGTCGACGATCGCGCAAGCGAGCGCAACCTGGTCGCCGAAGTCGACCACGTCGAGCCGTTTCTTCTCCTCGGCGTACGCGGTCACCAGCCCGAGCAGCTCGTCGCGGGACTTGGTCCGCTCGACGATGTCGAGCGCTCCCTTCAACTGCTTCGGAAGCGCATCGATCGCCGCCCGGACCTTCTGATCGTGGCGGCGCACGTCGTCCGCGGTCGCCAGATGGTCGGAGAGGTCACCGGCCAACGCGACGATCAGGTTCGCGACGTACGGCGTGGTCCAGTGCAGGTGACTGAACGGACCGGGCGCGCGGGTCGCGACTCGCATCGCGAGCTGCCACTGGACCGCCTCGGACATCAACGTCGCGCCGGGCTCGCGACCGATCCGCAACGCGTGGTCACGGACCAGGGTCGCCGCATAGGAGTGGTACG
>CAYNDD010000389.1:0-2747 GCA_964395425.1 uncultured Frankiaceae bacterium | reverse complement strand
TCCCGAACGCCAGCGCACCGAACGCGCCGTGCGTGCTGGTGTGGCTGTCGCCGCACACGACCGTCATGCCGGGCTGCGTCAGGCCGAGCTGCGGGCCGATGACGTGCACGATGCCCTGACCGTCATCACCCATCGGGAACAGCCGGACGCCGAACTCCTCGCAGTTGTGCCGAAGTGTCTCGACCTGCGTCCGGCTGACCAGGTCGACGATCGGCCCAGGAGTGGTCGGAACGTTGTGATCCTCGGTGGCGAGGGTGAGCTCGGGCCGCCGGACCTGACGACCGGCCACCCGCAGGCCCTCGAAGGCCTGGGCGCTGGTGACCTCGTGCACAAGGTGCAGGTCGATGTAGAGCAGGTCGGGCTCACCGGCCGCACTCCGCACCAGGTGCGCGGCCCAGACCTTCTCCGCCAACGTCTGACTCACGACGGTCTCCTCAGGACAAACGGTCAGAATGCTTGCGTCTCACATATTGATACGACAGTATTGAGATATGACACAGCGTACCAGTGTTGGCGTTCTGGACAAGACCGCGGTCGTCCTCGACTGCCTCGCCTCCGGACCGGCGTCACTCGCCGAGCTCGTCGATCGCAGCGGGCTGTCGCGGCCGACCGCGTACCGGCTCGCGGTTGCGCTCGAGATCCACCGGTACGTCGAGCGCGACGCGGACGGCCGGTTCGCGCTCGGTCCGCGGCTCGCCGAGCTGGCCGGATCCGCAGGGAACGACTCGCTCGAACGCGCCGCCGGACCGATCCTTGACCGGCTGTGCCAGGAAACCCACGAAAGCGCTCAGTTGTATCGCCGGGTGGGGACGAACCGGCGCTGTATCGCGGCGGCCGAGCGCGCCAGCGGGCTGCGCGACACCGTGCCGGTCGGCGCCGACCTGCCGATGACCGCAGGATCGGCGGCGCAGGTGTTGCTCGCCTGGGAGCCGATCGACGCCGTCGCGAGCCTGCTGAACGAGGCGCGATTCAGTGCCGGGACGCTCGCGACGGTGCGCCGGCGCGGCTGGGCGGCAAGCGTGGCCGAGCGCGAGGCCGGGGTGGCCTCGGTGTCGGCGCCCGTGTTCAGCTACGACGACCGGGTGGTCGCCGCAGTGTCGGTGTCCGGCCCGATCGACCGGCTGACCCGCAGCCCCGGCCGGCTGCACGCCGAGGCCGTGATGGCAGCCGGGCACGCGCTGTCGAGTGCGCTACGCAGGTAGCCCGGCCGCTACCGGCAATGCTCTGATCCGCTCTGATCCGCACGGCCAATGCGTCGTCACGCATCATGCACACCCCCGGCAGGTCTCCACAACCAGCCCTGCACCTCGACCGAATTCGTCGGCACCGCCGAGCATCGTTGACCTCGGAGGGGATCATGGCGAAGAAGTGCAAGGTCGAAGGCTGCGACCGCGAAGCGAAGGAGCGTGGCTGGTGCCACGGGCACTACCAGCGTTGGCACCGTCTTGGCGAGGTCAAACCCGACCGCCCCCTCGGCCGGCGCACCGAGGGGACGTGCCAGGTCGACGGATGCGAACGCACCATCTACGCGCGGCGGCTGTGCTCCCCGCACTATCGCCGACAGATCTCGAGCGGTGATCCTCGACCGGACCAACCGCTTCGGCCGCCTCCGGGCGACCGGTACGTCCACCATGGCTACTACTCGGTTGCGGTGCCGCCGGAGATGCGGCATCTCACGAACGGCGCAACCCAATGCCTCGAACACCGCTTCGTCATGGCGCAGACCCTGGGGCGGCCGCTCTATCCCGACGAGTCCGTCCATCACAAGAACGGCGACCGGCTCGACAACCGGCCCGAGAACCTCGAGCTGTGGTCGCGGTGGCAGCCACGGGGACAGCGGTTCGAGGACAAGGTCGAGTTCGCGGTCGAGTTGCTTCAGCGGTACGCGCCGGAGCGCCTCGCCTAACTAGAGTGAATGACCAAACTTGAGTAGTCCCGAGGAGATTCGAACTCCCGCTACCGCCTTGAGAGGGCGGCGTCCTAGGCCACTAGACGACGGGACCATGAGGAAAAGCCAAGTCGCTGACCACCTCGCTGGGGTACCAGGACTCGAACCTAGACTAGCTGAACCAGAATCAGCCGGGCTGCCAATTACCCCATACCCCAAACACTCCCTCGCAGGAGCGTTGACCACTCTAACCCAGCGCGGCGCGCAGCCTGGCCAGCGTCGTTTCGGGGCCCAGCAGTTCGATCGACTCGAACAGCGGCGGCGACACGGTAACGCCGGTGACCGCGACCCGGACCGGCCCGAACGCCTTGCTCGCCTTGAGCCCGAGGCCTTCCACCAACGCGCCGCGCAGCGCCGCCTCGATATCGGCGTGGTCGAACGAGCCCAGATCCTCCAACGCCGAAAGGCTTGCCTCGAGGGCCGGCCGAGCCGCCTCGCCGAGCTGCTTGGCCGCCGCATCGGGGTCCACCGCAAACGAGTCCCCCACGATGAGGAACTGCAGCATCTCGGACGCTTCGAGCAACGTCGACACGCGTTCCTGCACCAGCGGCGCCGCGCGGCGGATCAGATCTGCCTGCGCGCCGACCACGCCCATGAAGTCGACCAGTCGCTGCGCGAAGTCGGCGAGCGCGAGCTGGCGGATGTAGTGCCCGGACAGCCAGCGCAGCTTCTCGACGTCGAACACCGGCCCGGCCGCGTTGACCCGCGCCCAGTCGAAGGTCTCGACCATCTCCTCGAAGGTGAAGATCTCCTGCCCGTCGGGCAGCGAGTAGCCCATCAGCCCGAGGAAGTTGCGCAG
>CAYNDD010000388.1:0-2753 GCA_964395425.1 uncultured Frankiaceae bacterium | reverse complement strand
GGTGCGGGCAGCCAGTGCAGCTTGGTCAGGTTGGGGGAGATGTTGATCGTGGTGTCGACGAACGGCCCGGGCGGTGCGGTGACCGGCAGGCTCTCGCTGACCGTCGCCCGCGCCGACGCCTGCAGCGTCTCCGACGAGAACGTGGTGCCGTTGAACAGGTCCAGCGACGTCAGCCGGAGGTACGCCGGGTCGGCCGACGTGGAGCTGTAGCTGATCAGCGGCTCGACCGCACTGCTGGTGAGGTCGTTGGCAACCGAGACGATCGGGTTCAGCACGACCTGGCTGCCACCGCCGCCGCCGCTTCCGCCCGTACCGGTGCCGTGCTTGTCGATGCCGGTGTGGAGGCCGGGGATGAACAGCGGGATGATCACGCCGAGGCCGATCGCGGCTGCACCGACCTGCCGGCCGAGCGAGGCCGGCGCCGGCGCCGACGACTGATCGGTCGACCAGGCCGAGGCCGGTCGGGCCCGGCTCCCGGTCCCGACCGCGGCGCCCCAACGCGCGACCTTTTCGCGGTTGTCCGCGAACAGCAGCCACAGGTAGCCGATGGCACCGATGACGAACGGGATCACGCCGACGCCGTGGTGCCCGGTGGCCGCGCAGACCGTGAACAGACCCAGCAACGGCAACCCGCTCAGTGCCGCGCGGCGCAGTGTCACCGTCATCAGGTCGACGACGAGCGCGACCGCAGCGACGCCGACGACGGTGAGAAGGAGAAGTCCGTGGTGGGTCGGTGCCGGCGTGGGAAGTCGCTGGATCTGGTTAAAGCCGCGCCGCGCGGTGTGGGAGAGATGGTGCAGCGCAAGGCGGCCCGGGATGAACCCGAGGTGCGCCTTGGAACGGGAGAACAGCAACGTCAGCCAGAGCAGGATCGCAATCGCGGCCACGATCGGCTCGAGCGCCGACGGGAGCGGCGAGGATCTGATCAACGCGCAGCTTGCCGAGACGATCACGATCGCCCCGAACACCGGCACGACCCAGCCGCTGCCCCGGTAGACGGTGAGCAGCGCGCTCGACGTCGCCATCGTGGCCAGCGCGGCGTACGCGGTCAGGCGCAACTGGGCGTTCACGCCGCGTCCCAAGGCTCCGCCGCGCCGGCGCCCGCCACCGCGACCGTGGCCGCGTCGGCCATTGCCGCCTGTGCCTCCACGCTCCAGCGGCCGGCGTGCGGCCACAACGCCGCCAGCGAATCGCCACGGCGGACCTCGATCGTGCGCCAGCCGGACAGCGCGAGCATCTTGGCGGTCTGCTCGTGCGCACTGGCGCTGGCTGCCGCACTCTGCGGCGATTGCGTGACCCAGGAATCGGTGTGCATGACGAACGCGATCCCGACCGACGCGGCGCCGTTGCGCATGCGGGCCAGGTTGTCCGCGTCGTCGGGTGACAGGGCGCCGACGATCGCGACGAGCAGGCCCTCGGTGCCTTGCCGGCGCACGGTCGCCATCCCGGTGTGCAAGCTGCGTCCCGAGGACGTGGTCACCACCGCCAGGGAGTCGAGCACGGCGGCGTCAAAGGATCCGCCGGCCAGCCCGGCCGAGGAGACCTCATGCCCGGTGTCGGTGATCAGCCGGACCTCGAAGCCGGTACGAGCCAGATGCAGGCTGATCGACGCCGCCGCCGACACCGCCCATTCCAGCGAGGAGGTCGGCCCGTCGCCGCGGTGCGCGACCAGCCGGGTGTCGAGCAGTACGGCGCCGCGGCTCTGCCACGGCTGCTCTTCGCGGCGCACGGTGAGCTCGCCGCGGCGGGCCGTCGTGCGCCAGTGGATCCGGCGGAGGTCGTCGCCGTGGCGATACTCGCGGGTGGCCACGTCGTCGTCGCCGTAGGTCGCGACCGACCGCGCGGTGCTGTGACCGGCGCCGCCCCACTCGCCGCTGAGCGCAACTGACGGCAGCGCGACGACCTGCGGGGTCACCACCAAGGTGTCGGTGCTGGTGAACGCGCGCGGCAGCTCGCACAGCCCGAACGGGTCCATCAGCCGAACCGTCAGCGGACCGACCCGGTAACGGCCGCGCAGCTCGCCGCTGACGTGGTAGCCGACGTCGATCGGCCGGCGCGGGGCCAGCCGGTCGAGCACCACTCGCGGCCGGCCGCCGAGCAGGTAGGGGATGGTGTCCTCGATCAGCAGCAGCCCGGTCGGCAGCCGCGAGATGTTCTCGATCCGCAGCACGACCCGCGCCCGGTCACCGATCGGCACCCGGGCCGGCTCCAGCCGCCGCGAGCAGGTCAGCCGGAACCGGGTGCGGGCCGCGAACCCGATCGCGACCAGCGGAGCGGCGACCAGGAGGACCGCGACCCTCAGCAGGTCGCGCTCATGCAGGATCAGTCCGGCCAGAGCGGCGGTCAGGCCGCCTGCGAGCAGGCAGCGACCCCGCATCGTGAGTGAGCGGAGCGTGCCCCGGACCAGGTCTGCCATCAGGTCGCAATACCCGCGGCTGAGAGGTTCACGTGCCGGTCTCCTAGGCCGGTCGGCGGGCGGCACGCGCGGGCACCGGGGTGCTCGCGACGATGTCGGCAACCACCGCCGACGTATTGCGCCGCGCGATCTGGGCCTCGGCGGACAGCAACAGTCGATGGGACAGCACGCTGTCGGCCAGGCCCTGCAGGTCGTCGGGTGTCACGTAGTCGCGTTCGTCGAGGGCCGCGGTGGCCCGGCCGGCCCGCAACAGGTGCAAGGTCGCTCGCGGTGAGGCGCCGAGGCGCAGGTCCGGGTGGTTGCGCGAGGCCGTGACCAGATCGACCGCGTAGCGGCG
>CAYNDD010000387.1:0-2795 GCA_964395425.1 uncultured Frankiaceae bacterium | reverse complement strand
CACTAGTCCCGTGGTGCTCGCTCGCTATCAGGAGGTATTGCGCCGCCCGCATGTCGCGCGGCTGCTCGTGACGGCGATGCTCGCCCGGCTTCCGCAAGGGATGTCGGGGCTGTCGATCCTGCTGCTGCTGACTCCACATGTCGGCTATGCCCGAGCCGGTCTGGCCACCGGCGTGAGCGTTGCATCCTCCGGGATCTCGAACGTGCTGTTGGCGCGCGCGGTCGACCGGGTGGGTGCGCGCAAGGTCCTGATCCCGTCGGCGGCGTCGTACTCGGCGGCGATGCTCAGCCTGGCCGCGGTGGCACATGGTGCCTATCCGCTGCAGGTCGCGATCTGTGGCGCGATCGGGCTGGTCACGCCGCCGATCTCGTCGGTGTCGCGTGGCCTGTGGCCGAGGCTGCTCGGCGACGAGCAGGCCCAGGTGATCTACGGCCTCGAGGCGACCGCCCAGGAGCTGGTATTCATCGCCGGGCCGGCCGCGGTCGCGCTGATCGCCGGGCTGGCCAGTGCGCGGACCGCCGTGATCGTGAGCGGTCTGATCGGTCTGGTCGGTGTGCTGGCGTATGCCACGGCGCCGCCGCTGGCCGAAGGCGTGGCCGCGATCCGGGCGCACGGACAGCGGGTGCTGTTCGGCACCGGCGTACTGCGCTATGCGCTGGTCGGGGTGTGCATCACGCTCGGCTTCAACATGACGGACATTTCGACCGTCGACTTCGTCGGTGGGCGGCGCGCAAGCGCGACCGCGGGCGTGGTCCTCGCGGTCTGGAGCTTCGGCTCGCTGATCGGCGGGGTGTGGTTCGGCGCGTCGCACAATCGGGTGACGGACCGCAAGCTGGCGCGGGTGGTCGCGATCGCAGCCGGCGGAATGGCGTTGGCTGCACTCGCGCCGGACTCGGTCGGCCTGGCCGCGATCCTGTTGTTCAGCGGTGCGGCGGTCGCACCCACGATGGCCAGGCTCTACACCCGGATGGGCTCGGTCGCGCCGGAAGGCCAGACCACCGAGGCGTTCGGCTGGCTCGCGGTCGGTTTCCTCGCGGGGTCCTCGCTGGGCTCGACGCTCGGCGGGGTCTCGGTCGACAGCGTCGGTCCGCGCTGGACGTTCCTGTTCGCCGGCCTGGCGGCGATGAGTGCCGTCGCCGTCATCGCCGCTCGTCGCCCGGTAGCGTCGTCGCGTGGCCGCTGACAAACTGCCGATCCAGATGCTGCACGACCGGGTGCTCGTCACGATCGACACCGAAGGCGGCGAGCGACGGTCGACCGCCGGGATCGTGATCCCGGCGACCGCTCAGATGGGCAAGCGGCTGGCGTGGGCCGAAGCGGTCGCGACCGGCACCAACGTGCGCACCGTCCAGGTGGGTGACCGGGTGTTGTACGACCCGGAGGACCGGGCCGAGATCGAGCTGCACGGCAGCAGCTACGTGCTGTTGCGGGAGCGCGACATCCACGCGATCGCGGCCGAGCGGATCGACGAGGTCGCGGCTCCTGGGTTGTACCTCTAGGCCGAGCCCGGTGTCGGCCGCTCGCGCTAGCGTCGTAGCCATGTGTCGAAGCATCAAGACCCTTCGGGCGCCCTACGTCGACGAGCTGACCAGCGACGATGTCCATGCTGCCGCGTTGCAGTACGTGCGGAAGGTGGCCGGCATGCGCGCGCCGTCGGTGGCCAACCAGCCGGCGTTCGACCGCGCGGTCGAGGAGATCGCCGCGGCAACCAGCACGTTGCTCGACGGCCTGACCATCCGGGCCGCGCGCGCTTCCTAGACCAGGCGGGCGCGGGCGTCAGGCCGGACCGACCTCCGGCCAGGTGACCGCGAAGCCCGGGTGCAGGGGCAGCGTGGGGACCTCGGTGGAGGCGACCCAGCGCATCTCGGCGGTCTCCTGCCCGCGGGGTGCCGCGGTGAGTGCCTGAGCCGCTGTTGCGATCACGGTCCAGTAGATCCAGCCACCGTGGTCGTCGTCGTGGACCCGCTCGATCGTGAGCCCGTCGAGGGTCACGCTGACCTCCTCTCCCACCTCGCGCAGCGCCGCCTGCTCCGGGGTCTCCCACGAGGCTCTCGCTCCGCCGGGCACCCCCCAGGTGCCGCCGTGGTGGGTCCACCACGCCCGTCGTTGCAGCAGGACGTGGGTGTCGCCGGCGTCGTCCGTCGTACGGAGCAGCAGCCCGGCCGCGCCGTGCCGGCCCCAGTGCTGGTGGCCGGCCTCGCAGCGGACCCAGCCGTCGCCGTCGAGCACCGGGGGAGTCACCGTTCCAGTGTTGCGCGCACAGCGAGATTGGGAACGAGTGAGCGTGAATTGATGTTGGATCAGTAATGAAGCCCGACCAGAAGGTGGACGTAATGCTGTTTTCCCGACAGAAGTTGACGATGATCTCGCCCGACGAGGCGCTGCCCGGCCACGACAACCGGCCGTTCAGCGTGCCGAGCACGCACTATGTGCTGAGCACCCCGCTCGAGGAGCCGTACCCGGACGGCCTCGAGGTCGCCTACTTCGGCCTGGGCTGCTTCTGGGGCGCCGAGCGGATCTTCTGGCAGGTGCCGGGCGTGATCAGCACGGCGGTCGGTTATCAGGGCGGCTTCAGCCCGAACCCGACGTATGAGGAGGTCTGCTCCGCGCGGACCGGCCACGCCGAGGTCGTCAAGGTGATCTTCGACCCGAAGCAGGTCAGCTACGACGAGCTGCTGCGGGTGTTTTGGGAGTCCCACGACCCGACCCAGGGCATGCGGCAGGGCAACGACGCCGGCACGCAGTACCGCTCGGCGATCTTCACCACGTCGCCGGAGCAGGAGGCCGCGGCCGAG
>CAYNDD010000386.1:0-2814 GCA_964395425.1 uncultured Frankiaceae bacterium | reverse complement strand
ACCTGCCGGATCAGCGCGTACAGCCGCTTGCTGCCGGAGGCCTCGGCGATCGTGTAGTGGAAGCTGGTGTCGGCCTCGAGCTGGCGGCTGGCCGGTGCGCTGTGCAGCAGGGCGAGCTGATCGCAGCTGCGGTCGAGCACGTCCAGCGCGGCCGCCGTGATCCTGGTCGCGGCGAGGGAGGCTGCCTCGGCTTCGAGCACCGCGCGCAGGTGATAGACCTCCACGACGTCGTCCGCGGCCAGCGCGAGCACGGTCGCGCCACGGTTGCGTTCGAGCGCGACCAGCCCGCTGCTGCCCAACAGCAGCAGCGCCTCGCGGATCGGGGTTCGGCTGACCTGATAGCGCGCGGCGAGCGACTCCTCGCGCAGCCGTGCGCCGGGAGCGATGTGGCCGTCGAGGATCTGTTGGGTGAGGTTGCGGGCAAGGAGCTCGGCGGTGCTCCCGCCCCGGTCGAACGTCGCCACCGGGATGGTCACGTCGGTCCTCTCTGCGGAACACTCCTTGACGCTGGGAGCCAGGATTGCATACTTGCATACAATAACGCGGCTCTTGGGAAAGTCAGCGACGACGATCGCCATGAGGGTTGGAGGCATGTGAAAGCCGCACCGTTCGGCTATCACCGGGCGACCTCGGTCGCCGAGGCAGTCGAGCTCTTGGCCGCGTACGACGGAACCGCCCGGATTCTCGCCGGTGGCCAGAGCCTGGTCCCGATGATGAACATGCGGCTGATCCGACCCGACGCGGTCATCGACATCAACGGCCTGACCGACCTCGACCGGGTCTCGGTCGACGGGTCGACCACGGTGGTCGGTGCCACGGTTCGTTACAGCACGCTCGAGCAGTCACCCGTCATCGCCGAGCGCCTGCCGCTGATCCCGCACATGGTGCGGCACATCGGCGATCGGCACATTCGCAATCGCGGAACGCTCGGCGGCAGCCTGGCCCAGGCGGATCCGACCGGTGAGATGCCACTCGCCTGCATGACGCTGGCTGCCACCGTCGACGTGGTCGGTCCGGCCGGCGCGCGCACGATCGCCGTCGACGAGCTGTTCGACACCTCCTACGCCACCTGCCTCGAGCCGTGCGAGGTCATCACCGCCGTGGTCTTCCCGACCATGCCGACCCACTTCGGGTTCGCCGAGATGACCCGCCGGCACAACGACTTCGCGGTGATCAGCGCCGCCTGCGTCGCCTCCGGGAGCCCGGCGACCGGCTTCCGTGATCTCCGACTTGGGCTGGGCGGGGTCAACGACACCCCGGTGATAGCCACCGAGGTCGGCCAGCTCCTCGAGGGTTCGACGTTGTCGGACGACGACATCGCGCAGGCCGCGCGAGCGGCGCTCAGTGCGGTCGACCCCCCATCGGACATTCGGGCGAGCGCGGAATACCGCCGCCACCTCGTACCGATCTACGTCCGGCGCGTGCTCCAGCAGCTCCGTGACAGCGCCGGCGGGTCCAACGCGACCCCGTCACCTCGAAGGGAACCGTCATGAAGCTCCACGAGGAGTTCGTAGTGGGCGAGCCGGTGGCGGCGGTCTGGACGTTCTTCGAGCAACCGCATCTCGTTGCGGGATGCATGCCCGGAGTCGAGGAAGTGAGCATCATCGACGACGACCACGTCGACGTGCGGGCGACCCAGAGCATCGGTCCGATGTCGGCGACGTTCGAGGCGCGGGTCGAAGTGCTCGAGCGCGTGACCAACGAG
Organism: uncultured Frankiaceae bacterium; assembly: GCA_964395425.1. Lineage (GTDB taxonomy): Bacteria > Actinomycetota > Actinomycetes > JAFAQI01 > JAFAQI01 > DATAUK01. The sequence goes on along the minus strand of CAYNDD010000386.1, from coordinate 1,109 downwards.
CTGATCCGCTTCCAGGCCACCGGCAAGTCGGTCAAGGGAGCCACCGGCCACATTCGCACCACCAACGAGGTCCGGCTCACCGAGGTCGACGGGACGACGACGGTGGCGATCGACGGCGATGTCATCCTTGCGGGTGCGCTCGGCAGCGTCGGTCAGAAGATCGTGGCCAAACAGGCCGGCAAGGTGACCGCGGAGTTTGCCGAGAACCTCCAGTCCGCGCTGCGGGGCGAGCCACCGAAGCTGCGCGAGCGGGCAGGGTCACGCCGCGGCCTCGAGGCCGCAACCGGTGCCGGTCTTCCGGTGTCCTCGGCGCCATCGGTCGACTGGAGCAAGATCGCGGCGATCATGAGCGCTGTCTCCGCGGTGCTGAGCGTGATTGCGATCGTCCGGTCCCGGCGGAGGACGCCGTGAGCGACGCGATGCGTGCGGCGCTCGGGACCGACTCTGCCGGGATCGGCGAGCCGAACGTGCTGATCACCGTCACGGTCAACGGTGCATCGGTCACCGAACAGGTGCCGACCCGGATGAGCGTTGCCGACTTCATCCGGCATCGCCTCGGACTGACCGGGACCCACGTCGGTTGCGAGCAGGGTGTGTGCGGCATGTGCACCGTGCTCCTCGATGGTGAGGCGGTGAAGTCCTGCCTGATGTACGCCGCTCAGCTCGACGGCCATCGGGTCGAGACGGTCGAGTCCCTCAGCGGTGACGACGAGCTGAGTCCCTTGCAGGAGACGTTCCGGGAGGAGCACGCGCTGCAGTGCGGGTTCTGCACGCCGGCCTTCTTGATGACCACCACCGCGCTGGCTCGAGGTGGCGCGCCGCTGACCCGGGACGAGATTCGCGAGGAGCTGGCCGGCGTGATGTGCCGGTGCACCGGATACGAGTTCATCGTCAATGCCGTCGACCGGCATCTGAACGGGGACGCGCCGGGTCGTGGGGATGACTGACCTCGACGAACGAGCGCCGGCCCGCGCGGCGACGCGCGTCATCGGCACGGACGTGCCGCGCAAGGAGGACGACCGGCTGCTGCGCGGGGCCGGCCAGTTCGTCGACGACGTGAATCGTGCCCACATCGTCGAGATGGCGGTCGGGCGCTGCCCCTATCCGCA
>CAYNDD010000385.1:0-2815 GCA_964395425.1 uncultured Frankiaceae bacterium | reverse complement strand
CTTCGGCCAGCCAAGCGCTTCGAATAACTTCATCTCGCGCGGGCTGGGCTGATCCTCGGCCCGCACGAGGACGCCGGCCGGGTGACCTGGTGGCTGCAACGGGCCGCCGCCGGTGGCTCGATCGTGGCGCCCGAGCGGCCCGACCGGATCTGGCAGGTGCTCGACGCGCGCGACCTGGCCGAGTTCATGGTGACCGCGGCGCCGAAACGGACCTCAGGGGCCTTCAACGTGGTCAGCCCGCGGTCGGACGAGGTCACGACCCGGCGGGTGGTCGAGGCGTGCGTCGAGGTCACCGGGCGCCGCGCCGACCCGGTCTGGGTCAGCGAGGCGGTGCTCGCGCGGGCCGGCGTCGGGGAGTGGGACGACCTGCCGGGCTGGATCCCCGAGGACAGTGAGGCCGCGGGCATGCACGACTGCGACGTGTCGGCCGCGGTCGCGCAGGGCCTGATCTGCCGTCCGATCGAGACGACGGTGGCCGACACCTGGGAGTGGATGCAGACGTTGCCGCCGAAGGCGCGCCGGCCGTTACGCGCCGGCCTGCCGCACCGCGGCCTGACCGCCGAGCAGGAGCAGGCGATCTGGTGGTTGCTGGCCGGCCGGTAGGTGCGAGGCTTCATGGCATGACCCGACAGATCGGAATCGTGCTCTTCGACGGGGTGGAGGAACTCGACGCCGTCGGCCCGTGGGAAGTGCTCGCGGCCTGGACCACGTTCTTTCCCGACGACGGTTTCGCGGTCTCGTGCCTGTCTCGCGACGGCGAGCCGGTCGCGGCCGCGAAGGGGCTCTCGATCGGCGCGCACCATTCGTTCGCCGACGCGCCGGGCTACGAGGTGCTGCTGCATCCCGGCGGGCAGGGCACCCGCCCGCTGATGCGCGATCCCGAGCACCTGGACTGGGTCCGGCAACGGCGCAGCGAAGCGGCTCTGATGACCAGCGTCTGCACCGGCTCACTCGTGTACGCCGCGGCCGGGCTGTTGACCGGGCGCCCGGCGACGACGCACTGGGGATCGCTCGACCTGCTGGCCGAGACCGATTCGACGATCGAGGTACGCCCGGACGACCGGTTCGTCGACGACGGCGACGTGATTACCGCGTCCGGGGTCTCGGCCGGGATCGACATGGCGCTGCACCTGGTCCGGCGGCTCGCGAGCGTGGAGCGCGCTCGCGAGGTGCGCCGCTACATCCAGTACGACCCGGCGCCACCGGTCTGACGGGAGTGGGCCGAACGGCCCGGTGCCGCTCGTAAGGGTGAGGTCGGATGACCCGGTGGGCCGGGGTCGCAATCCTCTGCGCGCACGTGCTTTGTCCGGTCGAAGGTATCGGTAGCACTAATAGGAGGTCTCGTGAACGCTCCGGCACAATCTTCGCGAGATCGACGACACGAGGTGTTCGGCAGTCTCCGTTCCGTTGCGGCTGCCGGTGCAGTTGTCGTCGGGTTTGGCGCAGCCGCGATTGGCGCGCTCAGTGGCGTGTCCGGAGCGACCACGGGTCCGACCAGCGTGGTCGGCTCGGGTCAGGTGCAGCTGCGCGAGGGCGTTGGATCGACGACCTGCTTCTCCACCGGCCTCGGCAGCAAGCGCGGCGGGCCCGCCGGCGCGTGCAACTCGATCAACGACCTCGGCGCGGCGACCGATCAGACCCCGGGGACTGCACCCACATCGACGACCGTCACCGTCACGAACGTCGGTTCGGTCGGTACGTCGGTCGCCTCACTGTCCGGGGGGACGTGCCGGGCTGCTGCGGCAGCCGACAACGCCGGCTTCACCGGATCCGACCTCGCGCGTTTCTGCAACTCCATCGACTTGACCATCGCCAATCGGACCCCCGGTGCGCACTATCGGTGCGTCTTCCCGGCCATGACCGTCGATGCGTGTCCGGCGCCGAGCCGTTCGGGCACCCTGGCCGAGCTGGCGAACCGCACGTTGACCGGACCCGGCATGTCGCCGCTCGCGTCCGGTGCGTCAGCGACGTACGCCTTCACGGTGCGGTCCGACCCCTCCCAGACCAACGCCGACCAGGGCCTCACCGCCGCGCTGCCGCTGACCTGGACGATCTCCCAGTAGGTTGGTAGCTCAGGTGTTCGCGCAGCCGTTCGGTCGCGCGTCGATGATGCCGAGGAGCTTGTCGGTGCGATCGTCGAGGATGTCGACGATGTCGTGCTTGACGATCGCGTTGCTGAGCGAACCGCTGCTCGGCACGTTCTGCTCGAGCAGGAACCAGACCGGCCGACGGCCCTTGAAGTTTCGGTAGATCGCAAAGATCTCCTGAGCGCGGCCGGGATGCGGAAGGATGCTCGCGCTCGGGTCCGAGATCAACGTCGTCCGGGCGCGGGCCGCCGACGTCGTGGGCGCAAGCGATCCCGGCGGAAGGAAGACGTCGTTCTCGAAGGCGAGCCGACTTGTGAGCCGCATACGGTCGGTGGTCGGCACGCAATGCCGATCGGCGCGGTCCACCGGGGTGGTCGTGATTGGCGTGGGTCCGCTCGGGGGCGGCGCGGAGGTCGTCCTCGTCGTGGTGCAGCCGGTCACGCTCAGACTCGTGACGACCACGATCAGGCTGAGTATGCGCGACGGACCGGCAGACGGCACGACCTCACGGTAGGCCCAACGCCGTGGTCAGGCGCCGACCGCGTGGACTCCACCGTCGACATGGACGACCGAGCCGGTTGTCGCCGGGAACCAGTCCGACAGCAGCGCGACACAGGCGCGAGCCGCCGGCGTGCTGTTCTCGACATCCCAGCCGAGTGGGGCTCGTTCCTTCCAGACCTGCTCGAAGCCGTCGAAGCCGGGGATCGACTTGGCCGCCATCGTGCGCA
>CAYNDD010000384.1:0-2817 GCA_964395425.1 uncultured Frankiaceae bacterium | reverse complement strand
AGATCCTCGATCGAGTAGATGTCGTGGTGCGGCGGCGGCGAGATCAGCCCGACGCCGGCGGTCGACCCACGGGTCTTCGCGATCCACGGATAGACCTTGTGACCGGGCAGCTGGCCGCCCTCACCCGGCTTGGCGCCCTGCGCCATCTTGATCTGCAGGTCGGTCGCGTTGGTCAGGTAGTCACTCGTCACCCCGAAGCGGCCACTCGCCACCTGCTTGATCGCGCTGCGGCGGGCCGGGTCGTGCAGCCGATCGGTGTCCTCGCCGCCCTCACCGGTGTTGGACTTCGCCCCGATCGCGTTCATCGCGATCGCAAGAGTTTCGTGCGCCTCGGCCGAGATCGATCCGTACGACATCGCGCCGGTGGCGAAGCGCTTCAGGATCGCCGATACCGGCTCGACCTCCTCGATCGGCACCGGTGGACGCGCTCCTTCGGCGAACCGGAACATGCCGCGCAGCGTCATCAGCCGGGCGGCCTGGTCGTCGACGGCGGAGGTGTATTCCTTGAACACGTCGTAGCGACCGCTGCGGGTGGCGTGCTGCAGCTTGAACACGGTCTGCGGGTTGAACAGATGCAGCTCGCCCTCGCGCCGCCACTGGTATTCACCGCCCACCCACAACGTCCGATGCTTGTGCGGCACCCGCGGGTAGGCATGCCGATGGCGGGCCGCGACCTCGGCCGCGATCTGCTCGAGCCCGATGCCCCCGAGCCGCGACGTCGTACCGGTGAAGTACTCCTCGACCACGTCCGACCCGAGTCCGAGCGCCTCGAAGATCTGCGCACCCGTGTACGACGCCACCGTCGAGACGCCCATCTTGCTCATCACCTTCAGCACTCCCTTGCCGAGTGCCTTGATGTAGTGCTGGATTGCTTCGCCGGGATCGATGCCGGTGACGACGTCGCGGCGGACCAGGTCCTCGACCGACTCCATGGCGAGATACGGGTTGACCGCCGCCGCGCCGTACCCGATCAGCAATGCGACGTGGTGCACCTCGCGGACGTCGCCGGCTTCGACGATCAGGCCGACCTGGGTCCGAGTGCGTTCCCGGATCAGGTGGTGGTGCACGGCACTGGTCAGCAGGAGGGACGGGATCGGCGCGAGCTCGGCATCGCTGTCGCGGTCGGAGAGCACGATCAGCCTGGTGCCGGCCGTGATGGCCGCACTCACCTCGCTGCGGATCCGCTCGAGCGCATCCCGCAGCGCGGCTCCCCCGCCGGCGACCGGGAACAGTCCCTTGACCACCTTTGCCGCGAAGCCGGGCAGGTCACCGTCGTCGTTGACGTGGATGATCTTGGCGAGGTCGTCGTTGTCGATCACCGGGAACGGCAAGGTGATCTGCCGGCACGACGCCGGGGTCGGGTCGAGCAGGTTGCGTTCCGGCCCGGTCGCGGTCGACAGCGAGGTCACGAGCGCCTCGCGAATCGCGTCGAGCGGCGGGTTGGTGACCTGCGCGAAGAGCTCGGTGAAGTAGTCGAACAACAACCGCGGCCGGTCGGACAGCACCGCGATCGGGGAGTCCGTCCCCATCGAGCCGATCGCCTCCGCGCCGTCGCGCGCCATCGGCGCGACCAGCAGGCGGAGCTCCTCGTCGGTGTAGCCGAACGCCTGCTGGCGGCGTACGACGGATTCGTGCGAGTAGACGACGTGCTCGCGCTCGGGCAGCCGGCGCAGGTCGAGCAGGCCGGCGTGCAGCCAGTCCTGGTACGGGTTGTCCGCGGCCAGCTCCGCCTTCAACTCGCCGTCGTCGACGATCCGGCCCGCAGCGGTGTCGACCAGGAACATCCGGCCCGGCTGGAGCCGGCCCTTGCGGACCACCCGTTCCGGCGCGATGTCGAGGACGCCGACCTCCGACGCCAGGATCACCCGGTCGTCGTCGGTCACCCAGTAGCGCGACGGCCGGAGGCCGTTGCGGTCGAGCACCGCGCCGACCACCTCGCCGTCGGTGAACGCCACGCAGGCCGGCCCGTCCCACGGTTCCATGACGCACGAGTGGAACTCGTAGAAGGCCCGCCGCGCCGGGTCCATGTCGTGGTTGTTCTCGTACGCCTCGGGAATCATCATCAGCACCGCATGCGGAAGCGACCGGCCGCCGAGATGGAGCAGCTCGAGCACTTCGTCGAAGCTGGCTGAGTCGCTCAACCCCGGAGTGATGATCGGGAACAGCCGCCGAAGATCACCGGGGATCACGTCGCTGGCGAGCAGCGCCTCACGGGCCCGCATCCAGTTGCGGTTGCCCATCACGGTGTTGATCTCGCCGTTGTGCGCCACGAACCGGTACGGATGGGCCAGCGGCCAGGACGGGAAGGTGTTGGTCGAGAACCGTGAGTGCACCACCGCGATCGCGGCCGCGAACCGCTCGTCGGTCACGTCCGGGAAGAACTCCGGCAGCTGGTCGGTGGTCAGCATCCCCTTGTAGACCAAGGTCCGACTCGACAGTGACGGCAGATAGCACTCGAGCTCGTGCTCGATCCGCTTGCGGGCGCAGAAGGCGCGGCGTTCGAGCGCCATGCCGATCTCGCCGCGGGCCGCACCGACGAAGATCTGCTTGAAGCCGGGCATGACCGCGAGTGCCGTCCTGCCGAGCGAGGTCGGGTCGACCGGCACGTCCCGCCAGCCGAGTACGCGCAGCCCCTCGTCGGCGACCACTTGCTCGATCGACCGGATCGCGTCCGCGCAGTCGGCCGGGTCGGTGGGGAGAAACACCATGCCGACCGCGTAGGCGCCGGCCATTGGCAGCTCGAAGTCGACGACGTCGCGCAAGAACGCATCCGGCACCTGCACCAGCAATCCGGCGCCGTCACCGGTGTTGACCTCG
>CAYNDD010000383.1:0-2821 GCA_964395425.1 uncultured Frankiaceae bacterium | reverse complement strand
CGCGCAGCGCCAGCCGGCCGAACGCGACGTGGCGCGCCTCGTCCTGCATGACGTACGCCAGCAGCTGCTTGGCCAGCGGGTTCTCGGCCATGTCACGAAGTACGCCGAAAGCCGCCAGCGCGAGCCCTTCGATGAGGACCTGCATCCCGAGGTAGGCGTAGTCCCACTCCTTGGCCTCGAGCGCGTCCTTGAGCAGCGACGCCAGGTCCTGATTCATCGGGAAGACCGTGCCGACCTTCTCCTGCAGGAACCGCGCGAAGGTCTCGACGTGCCGGGCCTCGTCCATGACCTGCGTCGCACCGTAGAACTTCGAGTCGTTGTCGGGAACCGTCTCGACGATCCGCGCAGCGGTGATCATCGCGCCCTGCTCACCGTGCAGGAACTGGCTCCACGTCCATGCCGCCTGGTGATGGGTAAAGTTGTCGCGCTCCTTCTGGTTCATCTTGTTCCAGATCGGGGTGCCATTGAACGGGTTGTACATCTCGGGCAGGCCGACCGGGTTGGTCGGATCGACCTCGAGCGACCAGTCGATCCGCTTCGTGGCGTCCCACTGCTTGTCCTTGCCCTTCTGATAGAGCGACAGCAGCCGGTCGCGGCCGTCGTCGTACTCCCAGCTGAACCGGGCCGCACCATTGGCCTTGACGTCCCACGTGGTCGTGACGTCCGTTTCGATCGCATACTTGTCGGCTGTGCTCATGACGAACCCTTCGTCAGCAGTCGTTCGACCAGATGGGACAGGCGGGTGGCAATGGCCTCGGCGGATCCGTCGGGGCTGTCGCTGGGCAGGACGAGATAGGACACCGTCAACCGGGCGACCGTCTCGGCCGCGAGGGCGACGTCGGCCGGGTCGAGCTCCGGCCACTGCGCACTCCAGTAGCTCTCGATGTTGGAGCGGGCCGCGTTGATGATCGCGTCACCGCGGGTGGTGAGGAACGGCAGCAGCTCACTCGCGTCATCGGTCAGCACCGCTTTGAGCAGCGGGTTGTTCGACGCCTCGCGGATCGTCCACTCGGTCGCCGCGGCCACCGCGTCGCCGGGTGCGATCGGGTTCACCTCGTCGAGGATCCGGTTGGTCCCGTCGATGAAGCGCTGCGCCTCACGCATGGCCAGCGCCTGCGCGAAGGCGTCCTTCGAGCCGAACTCGTTGTAGAGGGTCTGCCGCGACACACCGGCGGCCGCCGCGACGTCGAGCATCCGCGCCGACTCCCACTCGCCCGCGACGACGACGTCGTACGCCGCGTCGAGCAACGCGTCCCGAGTGCTCCGTGCTTCGCCCATCACCGCCGATTGTTTACACGAACGGCCTTCGTGTCAATCACCCGAGCGGGCGTCGATAGGGTCCGAGCGTGACCGACTGGACCGCCGACCTGCAGCTTGCCCACGAGCTGGCCGATGCGGCCGACACGCTTACGACGTCCCGGTTCCTCGCCGGCGACCTGGTGATCGAGAGCAAGCCGGACCTCACCCCGGTCACCGACGCCGACCGGCAGGTCGAACGCGAGATGCGCGAACAGCTCGAGCGAGCGCGCCCGGCCGACGCGGTTCACGGCGAGGAGTACGCCGACACCGGCACCGGGCCGCGACGGTGGGTTATCGACCCGATCGACGGCACCAAGAACTTCGTTCGCGGCGTACCGGTGTGGGCCACCCTGATCGCGCTCCAGCAGGACGAGCGGACGGTCGTGGGCGTGGTGTCCGCACCCGTGCTCGGCCGGCGGTGGTGGGCGGCGAGCGGCCGCGGTGCCTGGACCGGATCGTCGGTGCGCGACGCCCGACCGTGCCGGGTCTCGCGGGTCGGCGAGCTCAGCGACGCCTACCTCGCCTACTCCTCGCTGTTCGGCTGGGAGACCCTCGACCGGCTGCCCCAATTCGTCGAGCTGTTGCGCCGGGTCTGGCGGACCCGGGCGTTCGGCGACTTCTGGTCGCACATGATGGTCGCGGAAGGGGCGGTCGACGCTTCGTGCGAGCCGGAGGTGTTCCTCTGGGACCTCGCCGCGCTGCAGATCATCGTCACCGAGGCCGGCGGCCGGTTCAGCGACCTGTCAGGCGTCGACCGGCCCGACGGCGGCAGCGTGGTGTGCAGCAACGGGCTGCTCCACGACGCCATGCTCGGCGCGCTCGCGGCGCCGACGTCCGTAACCGGATAGGACCGCATCGATCCGCGGCGCCAGCGCCAACGCGGCCGCGTCGAAGAAACCGTATCCGCCGGCCGCGCCCGACGGCGGGTTGCCCATCGAGATCAGGTGCGCGATCGGGTCCCGCACCTGCCAGGTCCAGGTGCCCAGATGCGTCCCGAGCAGTTCCAGGTAGGTCACCACCACGAACGCCCCCACGAACACCGTGGGCTGGCGGCCACGAAGCAGGAACGCGGCCAGGCAGCCAAACCACAGGACGCCGAGCAGGTCCTGCCGGCCGGAGAGGAACAAGCCCCAGAACGCGTAGGCGCCGGCAATGGCAAGCGTCAGCGGGACGAGCACTCGGGCCCGGGACGTGACCGCCGGTGACCGGCCGATCGCGAGCGCCCCGAGATAGACCAACCCGTGGCCGGGCGGGACGAACCACGGCACGTTGTGCAGCCGGTAGACGTAGACGTGCAGCTCGTAGGAGAACGTGTATTCGACCAGCGTCGCGAACGCGACGACGACGCCGACCTGCGCGCGGATCCGGATCGGCTCGCGGGCGAGCAACAGCGCGAGCAGCACCCAGGTGCCGACGCCGAGCCAGCGCTGCGCCGCCAGCGAAGCCCCGTGGGCCCCGAGGCTGTGATCGAGAATGAGCACCGCGGTGATCCAGACCAGCACCGCGCCGACGATCCGCGCGT
>CAYNDD010000382.1:0-2829 GCA_964395425.1 uncultured Frankiaceae bacterium | reverse complement strand
TCGGCGTGGCCGGCGGCTCGGGCATCGTGCCGCTGATCGCCATGCAGCGGCTCGCCGTGAGCCTGGGGCAGGTCGACCTCTTCCGGCTCATTGTTTCGGCGCGGACAGCTGCCGACGTGGTGTTTTCCGACGAGCTCAAAGAGGATCACGACGTCGTCGTCCTCACCCGTGAGGCCAGTGTCGACGGGCGCGCTGCGGGGCGGCTCACCACGGCTGATCTGCGACCGATGCTGGTCGCCGAGGCCACGTACTTCGTGTGCGGGTCGCCGGCATTCACTGAGGCGGCAAGCGACCTTCTCGGCGACATCGGCGTCGCGCCGGCATCGATCCGCGTCGAGAGCTTCGGTCCGAGCGCGTGACGGTCGCGATATCAGCGACGTCCCGCGTCAACACCGTTGTGCATAACCGGTGGCCGTGTCGGCTGGCGTTCATCCGTCGTTCAACTGGCGATCACCGCAGTCGCCCACTGTTGCAGCGACGGTGATCCGAGCTACATACCGGCATGTAGTGCGCATTGCCCGGCACCCTGGGCGAACTGCAGACCCGGGCTCGCGGAATGCCTGCGGCTTAAGGGATCCTGTGCGTAAAGTCAGGCACATTCACGGGGAAGAGTTGGCACGGTCTTAGGTAAGGGGTGGACCTTGAGGTCTCGCGTCTCGGTCGTTGTGGTTGCGGTCCTATTCGGTGTGCTGACGGTCGCGGGCGGCGAGGTCGGCGCCTACGCCGCGACCGCGACGCTGGTCAGCGAGTCGTTCACGGCCGCGACCACCAACTCCCCCAACTGGACCCTGCCGTCCGCGTCGGTGTCCGAGTCCAACGACGCGTGCCTGACCGCTTCCACAAATACGTTGCAGCTTCCGTTGCCCGGCTGTGCAAGCGGGGTCGCGGCCAGCCCCGGCCTGCAGCTGACCACCAACGGCCTTGCTCAGGAGGGTGGCGTCGCGTACAGCTCCAGTGTCCCGTCCTCGCTGGGCCTGGACGTCTCGTTCAACAGCTACCAATACAACGGCACCGCCGCCGACGGCATCGTGTTCTTCCTCGCCGCCTCCGACCCGAACAACGCGAGCGCCTCCCCGATCACCCTCGGTCCGGCCGGCGGCCACCTCGGATACTCGGCCGACACCTCCGCCGGCACCGCCGGTCTGACCAACGGATATCTCGGGATCGGCCTCGACGTCTACGGCAACTACACCAACTCCGCCTTCGACGGGACCGGCTGCAAGAGCAGCCTGCCGCAGACCCCCGAGTCGATCACGGTGCGCGGCCCCGGCAGCGGCACAGCCGGCTACTGCGAGCTGACGACCGACCAGCTCACCTCGAACTCGCTCGACAGCTCGACGGCACAGAACGTGCCGGTCGAGGTGGCGGTCAACCCGACCAGCGGTGCGCTGACCGCGGCCGGTGGGTTCAACGTCCCGGCCGACAGCTGGGTCGTGCAGGTGCAGCCCATCGGCGCCGCCGCACCGGTCGCCGAGTCCGGCGCACTGCCGGACGACACCGCGTTCGCCCCGGACCCGAGCTGGGTCAACGGCAACGGCGTGCCGCAGCAGCTCAGCTTCGGCTGGTCCGCGTCGACCGGCGCCTCGACCGATTACCACACGATCTCCCAGGTGACGGTCCAAACCCTCAACGGCACCCCGCCGGCACTCGGAGTCGGGCTCACCGACAACAGCGGCGGCACCGCGACCACCGGCCAGACCGTCACCTATACCGCGACGCCGTCGGTGACGAGCGCCGACGAGACCAGGACGATCACGCTGACCGATACGTTCCCGACCGACCTGACGCCACAGTCGGCCGGGCTCGGCGGCACCGGCTGGACCTGTCCGGCGCCGGTCGGCCAGATCGTGACGTGCACGCACCCGGCCGCGCCGGTCGGCGCGCTGCCGTCGGTCGCCATGCCCGTGCAGGTCGCGGTCCCGACCGGGTCAGCACCGGTCAGCCTCGCCGACACCGTGACAGTCGGATCGCCCGACGCGGTCCAGGGAAGTGCGACCGACACCGAGACCTATTCGGCGGCACCCACTGCCACCGCGCTGAGCATCGTCAACCAGCCGGTGGACGCCCAGGTCAACTCCGCGATGACGAACGCCGACGGCACCACGACACACATCACCGTTGCCGCGATCAAGCCGGACAAGACGACCGACCCGTCGTACTCCGGCCCGGTCACTCTGTCGTTCGCGAACAACCCGGGCAGCGCTGCATTTGTGGTCAGCGGCAGCCCGACGCCCACGCTCACCGCGACAGCAGTGAACGGCGTTACCGACTTCTCCCCCATTGTCATCAACGCGGTCGGCTTCGGAGACACCCTCACCGCCTCCGCCGCCGGGTTGACATCCGCGACGACGACGGCATTCGACGTCGACGCTGCGGCGACGAGCTGCCCGTCCGGTCAGACCTGCAATGTCAACACCAGCAGCCCGAGCACCGGACAGACCGCGTTGGTGCAGGCGCAAGCGGGGACCGGCAACGCGATCATCACCGCCACGTACGGCGGCAACGTCGCGGTGATCCACCCCTGCACCGGCTCGGTGCAGAGCATCCTCACCTTCACCGGCGACCGGACCAAGGTCATCACCTTGACCTTCGCGGCGACCCCGAAGAACCCGATCCCCGCGATCTTGTTCTGCTACGGCCAGCCGACGCCGTTCCTGGATGTGCTGTACCAGAAGACCACGTTCTTCAACAAGGTGAATCAGGACTACGAGGGCCTGCTCCCGGTCTGCCTGCCGAAGTTCACCGGGCCGTGCGTGAAGTCGATCACCCTCACGAAGACCTCGGAGAAGGTCGTCATCGACACCAACGCCGCCGACCCGCACGTCATGG
>CAYNDD010000381.1:0-2837 GCA_964395425.1 uncultured Frankiaceae bacterium | reverse complement strand
CCGAGCGGACGACGGGATTCGAACCCGCGACCCTCACCTTGGCAAGGTGATGCGCTACCAGCTGCGCTACGTCCGCGCGCCCGAGGCGTCAGATCGCCTCCTCGGTGCGCCGACGATGCTACAGGAGCGCCCGGCATGACAGCATCGCCCCGTGGTGCTCACGCAGCCGGATCGGCGCTGGCCGAGGGCCTCGGACTGGCTCGCAGCGGGCCCCGGCGAGCGGCCGGTGGACCTCGCCGTACTCGGGGTTCCGGCCTTCGCCACCTCGCTCTCACAGACCGGCGCGCACGCGACGCCGGCCGCGGTACGACGGGCGCTCGGGCGGTTCTCGACCTGGTGCGCCTCGCGCCGGATCGACCTGGCCGAGATGATCGCGCCGTGGGACCGCGGCGATGTGGCCGACCCGGACATCCCGGTCGAGGGGGAGTGGCGGGTTCGGACCGCCGCCGAGACGGCCGCCGCGAAGTCGCGCCTGCTCCTCGCGATCGGTGGCGACAACTCGCTCAGCTACCCGGTCATGGCGGGTGCGTTCGGTGCCACGCTCTCGAGCGCCGGCCTCGTCACGCTCGATGCGCATCACGACCTACGGGACGGGCGGAGCAACGCCACCCCGGTCCGGGACCTGATCGAGGCCGGGCTGAAGGGCGAGCACATCGTGCAGGTCGGCATCGCGGACTGGGCTAACAGCCGGTCCTACGCGACCGAGGCGCACGCTCGCGGCGTGACGGTGATCGGGCGAGGCGAAGTCGCGGCGCGCGGCATCGACGACTGCCTCCGGGAGGCGTTCGAGGTCGCCGGCGCCGGTGGTGGCGGGATCTACGTCGACCTCGATCTCGATGTCTGCGACCGGTCCGTCGCGCCGGGCTGCCCGGGCGCCCTCCCCGGCGGGCTGTCGGCCGCCGAGCTGATGCAGGCCGCTTTCCGCGCAGCCAACGACGAGCGGGTCCGCGCGATCGACATCGCCGAGGTCGACTCCACCCGCGACGCGGCCGACGAACGCACCGTGCTGCTGGCCGCCATGTGCGTGCTCGAGGTCGGCGCGGGCCTGGCGCTGAGAGGTGCGGAATGACGCTGTGGGTGGACGGCGTACTGGTGGAGCCCGGTACGCCGGTCCTGCGCGCGGACGACCACGGAGTCACCGTCGGTGACGGCGTGTTCGAGGCGATGAAGGTGATCGACGGCCAGCCCTTCGCGCTGACCCGGCATCTGCGCCGCCTTCAGCGATCGGCCGGCGGCGTCGGGATCGATCTGGACCTCGACCGGGTGCGGGCCGCGATCGACGAGGTCCTTGCGACTGACAACCCGCCGCGCACCCGGCTTCGGGTCACGCTGACCGGCGGGCCTTCGGCGTACGTCACGACCCGGGGCGACGCGACGCCGACCCTGATCGTCTCGACCTCCCCGCTGTCCGACTGGCCGCCGGTCGCCGACGTCGCGACCGTGCCGTGGACTCGCAACGAGCACTCGGCAATCGCCGGGCTGAAGACCACGTCGTACCTCGAGAACGTCGTTGCACTCCGCTACGCCCACGAGCGCGACGCGTCGGAGGCGATCCTCGCCAACACCGCCGGTGACCTGTGCGAGGGCACCGGCAGCAACGTGTTCGTCGGGATCGGGGGCGAGCTGTTCACCCCGCCGGCCGAGAGCGGCTGCCTGCTCGGCATCACCCGCGACCTGCTGGTGGAATGGCTCGGAGACGTCAACGAGCGCGCCGTACCGCTGGCTGCCCTGGCCGACGCGGACGAGGCGTTTCTCGCGTCGAGCACCCGCGACGTGCAGGCGATCCGGATGGTCGACGGCCGGATGTTGCCGGCGGCTCCGGGCCCGCTCACCCAGCGGGCGATCGAGGTATTCGCGACGCGAAGCGCAGAGGTGGATCCATGAGTGTCCTCGTCACGCCCGCCCCGCTGACTCCGGCGGAGGTGCTTGCGGTCGCCCGGGACGGGGTCGATGTCGCCCTCTCCGAGTCCGCCTTGGCCGCGATGGCGGCGTCCCGCGCGTACGTCGAGCGGCTCGGCGCCTCCGACGTGCCCGCGTACGGGATCTCCACCGGCTTCGGCGCCTTGGCGACCACGGACATCCCGGTCGAGCGCCGCCGCGACCTGCAGCGGTCGCTGGTGCGCTCGCACGCAGCCGGCACCGGCGCACCGGTCGAGCGCGAGGTCGTCCGGGCGATGCAGCTGCTTCGGCTGCACACCCTCGCCACCGGCCATACCGGGGCGCGGCCGCTGCTGGCCGAGGCGATGGCGGCGATGCTCAACGCGGGCATCACGCCGGTCGTACCGGAGTTCGGCTCGCTCGGGTGCAGCGGCGACCTCGCGCCGCTGGCCGCCTGCGCGCTGGCGCTGATGGGCGAGGGCCAGGTGTACGACGGCACCGGCGCGATGGTCGAGGCCGGCGAGGCGCTGCGGGTTGGCGGTCTCGCGCCGATCGTGCTGGAGGAGAAAGAAGGCCTCGCGCTGCTCAACGGCACCGACGGGATGCTCGGCATGCTGGTGATGGCCAACCACGACCTGTCCCGGTTGATCGTGGCGGCCGACCTGTCCGCCGCGATGAGCGTCGAGGCCCTGCTCGGCACCGATCGGGTGTTCGCGGCCGACCTTCAGGCGCTGCGGCCGCAGCCCGGCCAGGCGGTGTCCGCCGCCAACATGCGCGCCATTCTCGGCGGCTCGGGGATCGTGTCCTCGCACGCCGGCCCGGAGGACACCCGGGTGCAGGACGCCTACTCGCTGCGTTGCGCACCCCAGGTAGCCGGCGCCTGCCGGGACACCGTCGACCACGCTCGCCGGATCGCCGACCACGAGCTGGCGTCCGCGATCGACAACCCGGTGGTCCTC
>CAYNDD010000380.1:0-2851 GCA_964395425.1 uncultured Frankiaceae bacterium | reverse complement strand
GGGATCAGCCGTGAAGGCAGCCTGATCGACATGGGTGTCGACCACGGCATCGTGCGCAAGGCCGGCGCGTGGTACACCTACGACGCCGACCAACTGGGTCAGGGCAAGGAGAACGCGCGCGCCTTCTTGTGCGACAACCCCGACCTCGCCAATGAGATCGAGAAGAAGATCAAGGAGAAGCTCGGCGTCGGTCCACAGCTTGATGCCGTGGTTGAGACCGGTAGCACCGGCGATGGTGTCGCCGATCCGGACGCGCCGATCGATCTCACCGCCGATGTCGTGCCCACCCCCGTTGAGTTCTGACCCGGAGTCGGTCGCTCGACAGATCGGGCTGAGCCTGCTCGACCGAGCTCCGCGCACCCGAGCCGACCTGGCGACGGCGATGCGCCGTCGCGGTGTTCCGGAGGACGCTGCGACCGCGGTGCTCGACCGGTTCGTCGAGGTCGGGCTGGTCGACGACGAGGCGTTCGCCGCGGCCTGGGTCGACAGTCGCCATCACGGTCGCGGGCTGGCCCGCCGCGCACTCGCCTCCGAGCTTCGAGCCCGTGGCGTGAGTGACCAGGTCGCCAAGGACGCGCTGACCGCGGTGAGCACCGAGGACGAGGTCATCGCGGCCGAAGCACTGGTCCGCCGACGGCTCCGGTCGATGTCCGGCCTGGCACCAGATGTGCAGACCCGGCGGCTGGTGGCCATGCTCGGCCGCAAGGGCTTCGGCGGCTCGTTGGCCTACCAGGCGGTCGCCCGGGTGATCGGTGAGGTCCGTGACGGTGTGGACGGTGGCAGCGTCTCGCCTTAGCCTCTGGCTTTACCCGGGCGCAGAGAGGGGCGTGTCATGACCGCCCTTGTGGTTGTGCTGGCCGTCGTGGTCGTCGGGCTCATCGTGGTCGTTGCACGAGTGCTCCGGGTCCTGACCAAGCCGGCGTCGCCGGCACCGAGCGCCGACCCGCGCGCGGCAGTCGTGGCCGAGCTCGAGCGGGTGGCCGGACTGACCGCGGCCGACGCCAAGGCCGAGCTGGTGAAGGTGGTCCAGACCCAGGCCAAGCGGGACGCCGCACTGATCGTGCGTGAGATCGAGGGAAAAGCCCGCGCGGAGGGTGAGTCGCGGGCCCGCGAGATCGTCACCCTCGCGATCCAGCGAATCGCGAGTGAGCAGACCGCGGAGTCGGTCGTCACGGTCCTGCAACTGCCGAGCGACGACATGAAGGGCCGGATCATCGGCCGCGAAGGTCGCAACATCCGGACCTTCGAGGCGGTCACCGGTGTCAACCTGATCATCGACGACACCCCGGAAGCGGTCCTGCTCTCGTGTTTCGACCCGGTCCGGCGCGAAGTCGGCCGGCTGACCTTGGAGAAGCTGGTTCTCGACGGCCGGATCCACCCACACCGGATCGAGGAGCAACACGAACGCAGCAAGAACGAGGTCGACGCGCTGTGCCTCCGAGCCGGCGAGGACGCGCTGATCGATCTCGGCATCACCGAGATGCATCCCGATCTGATCGCGCTGTTGGGGCAGCTTCGCTACCGAACGTCGTACGGACAGAACGTGCTGAAGCATTTGGTCGAGTCCGCGCACTTGGCCTCGATGATGGCCAGTGAGCTGCGCCTGGATCGCGAGATCTGCAAGCGCTGCGCGCTGCTGCACGACATCGGCAAGGCGCTTACGCACGAGGTGGAGGGCAGCCACGCCATCATCGGCGCGGAGATCGCTCGCAAGTACGGCGAGTCCGAGGATGTCGTCCATGCGATCGAGGCGCACCACAACGAGGTCGAAGTGCGCACCGTCGAGGCGGTGCTCACCCAGGCGGCCGACGGCATCAGCGGCAGCCGGCCCGGTGCGCGACGCGAGTCCCTCGAGCACTACGTCCACCGGCTCGAGCGGATCGAGCAGATCGCGGCCGGCCACGTCGGGGTCGAGAAGGTCTTCGCGATGCAGGCCGGCCGGGAGATCAGGGTCATGGTCAAGCCCGACGAGATCGACGACATCGGTGCCGCGGTGATCGCGCGCGAGGTCGCCAAGCAGATCGAGGAGGAGCTGACCTATCCCGGTCAGATCCGGGTCACGGTCGTTCGCGAGTCACGGGCAACGGAGGTCGCAAAGTGAGCTGGATGCCGACGACGGAGGAGATCGCCGACCGGTACGCCGACGCCCACACCCGGATCGTCGCCCTGGTCGAAGGGCTCGGCCCGGACCAGTGCGCCTCCACCGTGCCCGGCACCCCGAAGTGGAGCGTGCGCGAGCTGGTGTCACACCTGGTCGGTGGGCCGGCGGACTTTGCCGCCGGGAACCTCGACGGCGCAGGTAGCGAAGCATGGACGCAGGCACACGTCGATGCTCGGCTCGGCCGCAGCATCGCCGACCTGCTCGAGGAATGGGACTCCCATCTCGGCCCGGTCGACAGCGCGATCCGCACCGGCGCCGTGCCGGCGCCGATCGCGTTCGACGTGATCACCCACGAGCAGGACCTGCGTGGGGCGCTGGGTGCCGAGCAGGTCCCGGACCCGCTCGCGGTGCGGTTCGTCACCGGGGGTTTCACGGCCCGGGTCGACCGGGTGGTCGCCTCGGCCGGCCTGGCCCCGGTTGCCTTTCACGACCCGGCCGGCGGGTGGTCGGCCGGGACTCCGGGCGGGCTCACGGTCGAGGCCTCCGAGTTCGAGGTGTTCCGATCGCTGACCGGCCGCCGCAGCGGCCGCCAGGTCTGCGCGCTGGCCTGGAGCGGGGACCCGGCGCCGTACCTCGACCTGCTCTCGCCGTTCGGACCGTTGCGGGAGACCGACGTCAGCGACTGAGCACCTATGCATTGATGCGCATTGGACAATGATCATCGCGGCTTGCTGGCATGGACGGCATGCG
>CAYNDD010000379.1:0-2858 GCA_964395425.1 uncultured Frankiaceae bacterium | reverse complement strand
GCGACAGCACCGTCGGCATCGGGGGGAGCCACAGACTGAGCTGCTACCGACCGCAATCGGCACAAGGCAGCAAGATGCCCCGGCGTCACCCGGCGGCCGACCGCCGCCGACAGCCGGTGCGCGAGAACGCTTGATATGCGGGTGATCTTCGAGGACATTTCGCCGGGCCGTCTGGCCTGGATGTCCCTGAGGGTTGGAGGCCCGTTTGCCTGCTTTGGATCTTTGTGTGTCGCGTTCGTTGACGAGCTCTGGTGAGCTCAGGGTTCGACTCGGTGTCGGGCTTCTCGATAACTACTTGGAGTTCGTGGCTGCGAGGTGCCGGCCGAACACGGTGCTGGCGGTCGCGTTCGATTTGAAGGTGTTCTTCGCGGTCGTGGACAAACTGCCAGCGGCGGTGACCAGCAGCGATGTCTTGGCGTTCATCAGCTCTCAGCGCGCTGGGGGTGATGGGCGCAGCATCCGAGCGGTCGATGAGGAATCGGCGTTATCGAGCAGGACGGTCGCCCGCCGGCTCTCGACGGTCTCTGGGTTGTTCTCGTATCTGCTGGCTCGAGGTGACGTGTCCGCGAACCCGGTGCCTCGGGGTTTGCCAACACGTCGTGAGCAGCACCGGCCGCGGCAGACTGTTCCGCTGATCAGGCGACGCCGGACGCTGCCGACGATTCTGTCTCCGGTCGAGGTCGATCGACTGCTGGCCGCGTTGCGGACTGACCGGGACACCGCGATGGTGACCGCGATGCTGCTGGGTGGTTTGCGTCGGTGCGAGGTTCTGGGTCTTCGGTTTCGTGATGTCGACGTCGCCGCGCGGCGAGTGTTCATCGCCGACGGCAAAGGCGGCCGGCAGCGACATGTCAATGTTTCCAGGCGGTTCTTCGCCGCGCTCGCTGACTACCTTGACCGCGAACGACCCGAGACTGACACCGACCGGGTGTTCGTGGTGCTCAAAGGTCCGCGCCGCGGGCAGCCGCTGTCGGCCTATGGGCTTGATGAGGTGATCTCGTGCGCGCGTCGCCGAGGCGGGCTAAGCCACGGAACCTGCCATGAGCTCAGGCATACCTGCCTAACCCGGCTGCGTGAAGCTGGGATGGCGCTGGAGGCAGTCCAGGCCCAGGCCGGTCACGTCTCGATCGAGACGACCCGGATCTACCTGCACCTGTCCGATAGCTGGCTGGCGGATGAGTACCGGCGGGCCGCGGAAGCGATCGACGCGCAGATGATCGTCGATCACCCGACGATGCGGATCAGCCGGTGAACGGCCAGACGCTCCCGAGCTGGGAGCAGCTCAGTGAGTCAGCCCCGACGCTGACAATGACGTTGCAGCGTTACCTCGACCAGATCGGCTGCGTGCTGCGCCCAGCCAGCGTCACCTCGACCGATCTGAGCATGCGGACTTTCGCCGCGTTCATCGTCGACCACCACCCGGACGTCACCGCGATCGCGGCACTCGAGCGAACCCACCTCGAGGACTACAAACGCTGGCTGCTGACCCGCGGCAGCGGCCGAGGGAACGCGACGCTGTCCGCGACGACCCGGTCGCTGCGGCTGGGATCACTGCGAATGTTCTTCATCCGCGCCATCGAGTGGGACTGGGACGACGCACCGGTCCGCCCGCTGCTGTTCCTCGGTGATCTCCCGATGCGTGACCAGCCACTACCCAAAGCACTCGATGACACCGACGCGGGGAAGTTCCTGCGCGCCGCGCAAACCCAGACCCGGCTGCTGCGCCGGGTCGTCGCCGAAGTGCTGCTCCGCACCGGGCTGCGGGTCGGGGAGCTCTGCGATCTCGGCGGCGACGCAGTCCGCACCGGTGCCGACGGATTCTGGCTGCACGTCCCGGTCGGCAAGCTCCACGACGACCGCTACCTGCCCCTGCACCCGACACTGGTCGGGCTGATCGGTGACTACCGCAGCCGGCACGTCCCCGACAGCCATCAGCTGCTGATCCCGAACGAGAAAGGCAATCCACTCAACCGGGCCGCGGTCACCCGGATGCTCAACCGGATCGCGACAGACGCCGGGATCGGGCACGTCCACCCACACAAGCTGCGACACACCCTGGCGACCCAGGCGATCAACCGTGGGATGAGCATGGAAGCGATCGCTGCGCTGCTCGGACACCGCAGCCTGGACATGACCCGCAAATACGCCCGGATCGCTGACCGCACCGTCGCCGAGGCGTACTTCGACGTCGCTGACAAAGTCGACGCGCTCTACGACAGCCACCCACCAGTGCTGTCACTCACCGAGCTCGAACGCGAGATGAGCGCCCGGCTGCTCGGCAACGGCTACTGCACCCGCCCACGCCAGCTCGACTGCGCGCACGACAGCGCGTGTGAGAACTGCGTGTATTTCCAGACCACCATCGGGTTCCGCCCGACCCTGCAAGCCCAACACGACGACGCCGTCACCAAAGCCCAAACCGACCGCGCCGAACTGTTCGGGCACCTGCTCACCGCCATCGACCGGGACGCCTCATGAGCCGCCCGACACTGCGTCTGACCGGCCACGACGAGCTGCCCGCACCACGCATCGACACCGACAGCCACACCATCCTGAACGAGGCGATCGACAACCTCGCGCAACTCCGCACCCCCTACTGGCTCGGCGACAGCGCCGTCCACCTTCACGCCCTCGCCAGCCTCATCGCGGAAGCCGAACGACAGCTCCACGCCGCTGTCCACGACGCCCGAGACCAAGAACTCACCTGGACCCAGATCGGGCAGCTACTCAACCAGCACCCGCACACCGTCGCCCGCCGCTACCGAAACAGACCAGAATGACTTGACAAAGATCACCCACATATCGCCGGATCCCGTACGCCAAGTGCGCGATTGCCGAGTGTGGAAGAACACAGCACC
>CAYNDD010000378.1:0-2865 GCA_964395425.1 uncultured Frankiaceae bacterium | reverse complement strand
GATCGATCCCGGTGGCGACCCCCATGTCCTCGACCAGGTGGACCAGCTCTTCGGTCGCGATGTTGCCGCTCGCTCCCGGCGCGTAGGGGCACCCGCCGAGCCCACCGACACTGGAGTCGAAGTCGGCCACCCCGACCTGCATCGCGGCCATGACGTTCGCCAGTCCTGCACCGCGGGTGTTGTGGAAGTGCAGATTGATCGCGGTGTCCGGGTTCGCGGAGCGGAACTCACCGATCAGCCTGCTCACCCGGCCTGGTGTCGCCATCCCGGTGGTGTCGCCGAAGGAAATGCTGTTGGCGCCGTCGGCGACCGCCCGGCTCGCGACCGCGACCACCCTCTCGACCGGTACCTCGCCCTCGTAGGGGCACCCCCACGCAGTCGACACGATGACCTGCACCGTGCTCCCCCGCTGGTGCGCGTTCGCGACCAGCTCGGCGATGTCGTCGAGCGACTGTTCGGTGGAGCGGTTGATGTTCTTGCGGTTGTGGGTGTCGGAGGCGGACACCACGACCTCGATCTCGCGGAAGCCGGCATCGAGGGCGCGCTGGGCGCCGCGCAGGTTGGGCACCAGCGCGGAGTATCGGACGTCGGCGTTGCGCGCAATCCGTTGCCACACTTCGTCCGCGTCGGCCATCTGTGGAATCGCGCGCGGGTGCACGAAACTGACCGCCTCAATCCGGCGTACGCCGGTGCCCGACAGCGCGTCGACCAACTCCACCTTGGCGGCGGTCGATACCGGTGCTTCGTTCTGGAGCCCGTCGCGCGGCCCGACCTCGCGCACGCTGATCGATGCCGGCAGGTCGCTCACGCCTGCCAGCCTATTCAGCGGTCTCCCAGGAGCCGGCTGACCGCGTCGGCGAACCGGTCCGGCGAGGTGGCCGGGTCGCCGAGAACGTCGGCCATCAGGTCGCCGCGGGCGGTCGAGGTCTGGTCGGGACCGCCGAGCGCGGCACCGATGAACGCGTCCAGCCGGTCGAGGTCCGGGCCGACGACGAACCCTCCGGCCGCGGTCGGAAAGCGCGCGACGAACGCGTTCGAACCCAGTCCCCTGGTGTCGATGACGGCATACGGCCGGTCGTACGGCAGGAACTCGCTGAGGACCGCTGAGACGTCGCCGATCACCCCGGCAGCGCCGGCGAGCGTTACCGCGAGCGGCTCGTCCTCGGGCACCCGGCCGACCATCCGGATGATCCGCTGGTGCGCGGCGCGCAGGGCCGGGTCGCGCTGACCGGTCAGCGGGTGCGGTCGATACCGGATCCGCAGGTCCGGACGATCCATCAACCGCTCGATCAATGCCGGTCCGATCTGGGCCAGCGAGCTGTGGTGCGGGTCGTTGCCCCAGCCTTCCCAGGTCGGCGCGTAGACGATCGTCGGCTCTTGCGGCGGCCGGCTCGAGGTCACCTGGGCTTGCGGCTGGCCGATCTCGACGATCGCGCGGTCGGCCACACCGACGTCCGCCTGGGAATACCGGCGGCGACCGAGCGGACCGGCCACCCACACCTCGTCGTACACCCGCGCAAACGGGTTGACGCTGTCCGGCTTGTCGCTGTCGCCATGCCCGACGAACACGCTGCGCACTTCGGGCCGGCGCACCATCGACAGGTTGTTGCCGGTGTGAGTGGGGAACAGCGCGACGACCCGCCGCGGCAACGGCAGTGATGCGATCGTGCCGTTGAACGGGCTGCAGATCACCGGAAGGGTGACGTCGTCGAGGGCGTCGAAGACCTCGTAGCTGCGCAGGATGACGACCGCGCGCCGGCCGAGTTGGGCGACCGGCGCCAGCCACATCCGCAGCTGGTAGAGCTCCTCGGCGCTCGCGTCGAAATACAGCGCCACTTCCGGCGCCAGCGCCTCGATCGCGGTGGTCGCTGCGGTCGTGAGGCGGCTGCGCAGCTGCGCGCGGATCAAGGTCCGCAGGTGGGTGCCGAGCGCGATCACCGGCACCGCCGCGATCAGCACCGCCACTGCGAGACCGGCCGCCGCGACGCCCTTCGACGCAGTGACATGCATCGCGATCGCGAGACCCAGTGCCGCGATGACTGGGGCCACCGCGTCCGCTGACGAGGGATCGGTGGTGATCGCAGGTGGCAGACCGGGTACGGCGAACTCCCCCAGGTCGAGGTTGCGGCTGACCAGCGGCAGTCGTCGCATCCGGGCCACCAGGTATCGCAAGGCCTCGGCCGCGATCGCGGCGGTGACGAGAACGACGGCCGCGACCGCCGTGCCGATGACGATCGAGGGCTCGAAGCAGCGAGCCGCGAGAAGCAGGACTGCGAACATCCGGAGCGCGGTGCGCGCCGGCGGCCCGGCGCTCGACCAACGCAGGGCGGCGAGCAGCGCGGACGAGCGTCGGCCGATCATGACCTCGGTCACGACGCTCGCGAGAAGCGCGACGACGGTGCCCCATCCGCTCCGGGTTGCCGCTGCAGTGACCGCCACCGCGACGGTCACCGCGAAAGCCACGATCAGGGCAAGCGCGATCCGGCGCTCGTCACGGTCTCGGAGCGACCTCTGCCGTGGCACGCAACTATCAAAGCGGACAACCGGCAAACTGGCGTTCGTGACACTTCGCGATGCGTGGGACCAGGCCGCGACGGAATGGATTGCGTGGGCACGGGCGCCGGGTCACGACAGCTACTGGCGATTCCATCGCGAGGCGTTGTTCGACCTGCTGCCCGCGCCGGGCGAGTTGACCGTCGACATCGGCTGTGGTGAGGGCAGGGTCTCGCGGGACCTGGTCGCGCGCGGACATCGGGTCGTCGCGATCGACGGCTCCGAACAGCTTGCCCGCGCGGCCGCCGACCATCCCGAGCCGCACGGGCACGTGCTGATCGCGGACGGCGCGCGACTGCCGTTGCGCGACGG
>CAYNDD010000377.1:0-2868 GCA_964395425.1 uncultured Frankiaceae bacterium | reverse complement strand
GTACGGCCTGACCGCGGCCGAGCAGGTCCGCGATCGAAGCGGGCTTGACTTGTTCCTCGACCTCAAGCTCCACGACATCCCGGCCACCGTCGCCGGTGCCGCCCGGGCGCTGGCCGGGCTGTCGCCGACGTACCTCACCGTCCATGCCGCCGGGGGCGCCGCGATGATCGCAGCAGCAGCCGAGGCGCTGCCGCAGACCCGGATCGCCGGTGTCACCGTGCTGACCTCGCTGTCCGCGAGCCAGCTCGACCGGATCGGGCTGGCCGGACCGCCGGCCGAGGCGGTCGCCCGGCTGGCCGGCGTCGCGGTCGACGCGGGCGCGCGGGCCCTGGTGTGCTCGCCCCAGGAGGTCGCCCACGTTCGAGCGGTCGTCGGCGCGGACATCACACTGATCACTCCCGGTGTCCGCCCGGCCGGCGTGGACGACGGCGACCAGGCGCGCACGGCCACACCGACCCGGGCCCGGGCCGCGGGCGCCGATCTCTTGGTTATCGGACGGCCGATCACCGGTGCTGCTGATCCTGGTGAGGCGGCTGCGGCGATTGCTGCCTCGCTCGACTCGCCGATCGGTACAGAGCAGTTGCCTAACGCGCTCCCGGCTCGCTAGGTTCGCCGCCACTGCGGCAATGAACCTGAGACCACGTCAGGCCGATCCTGGACCAGAGGTGAACGCATCGTGCCGCTCCCGCCGTTGACTCCCGAGCAACGCAGTGCAGCGCTGGCAAAGGCGACCGCGGCCCGAAGGGTCCGCGCGGCGCTCCGGGAACGGCTCAAGCACTCGGGCGCCACGCTGACCGAGGTCTTTGCCGCCGGCGAGACCGACGAGGCGGTCGGCAAGATGCGGGTGAGCGCAGTGCTCGAGTCGATGCCCGGCGTGGGCAAGGTCCGGGCCCAGCGAATCATGGAGAAGATCGGGATCTCGGCCACTCGACGGGTCCGCGGGCTCGGCGCCCACCAGCGCGACGCCTTGCAGCGCGAGTTCGCCGCCGGTCCGACTGCGCCGCATGCCGGGGGATAGCTCGCACCCCAATCGGCTCGCGGTCCTGTCCGGCCCCGCCGGGGTGGGCAAGAGTACGGTGGTCGACCATCTGCGACGCAGCGAACCCCGGATCTGGCATTCGGTCAGCGTGACCACCCGGCCGAAGCGACCCGGTGAGATCGACGGCGCCAGCTACTGGTTCGTCAACCCGGCCACGTTCGCGGGCATGGTCGAGCGCGGGGAGCTGCTCGAGCATGCGGTGTACGCCGGCAACCTCTACGGCACGCCCCGGGCGGCCGTGGCCGAGCACCTGGCCGCCGGCGACCTGGTCTTGCTGGAGATCGAGATCCAAGGTGCGCGGCAGATCCGAGCGATCGTGCCGGACGCCCTGTTGCTGTTCCTCAAGCCGCCGTCCTGGGAGGAGCTCGAGCGCCGCCTGCGCGGGCGCGGCACCGAGGACCCCGAGATCATCGAGCGCCGGCTCGCCC
The DNA here is from genome assembly GCA_964395425.1 of uncultured Frankiaceae bacterium. GTDB lineage: Bacteria > Actinomycetota > Actinomycetes > JAFAQI01 > JAFAQI01 > DATAUK01. The sequence continues at coordinate 1,401 of CAYNDD010000377.1, read as the reverse complement.
AGGCCCGGGTGGAGCTGGCGGCCGAGGACGAGTTCGACGCGGTGATCGAGGCCGGCTCGGTCGAGGCCGCCGCGGCGGAGATCGTGGCCCTGATGACCGGCTCGTGAGCCGGGCTCCGAGCGGGCGCGACTGGTAGCCTGGAGGCTTACCCGAACCAGCCCCGACGATGTGAGGCACGACGTGTCCGGCACTGCCGCGCGACCTGAAGGCATCACCAACCCGCCGATCGACGAGCTGCTCGACAAGGTCGAGAGCAAGTACGCCCTGGTGATCTACTCCGCGAAGCGGGCCCGCCAGATCAACGCCTACTACTCGCAGCTCGGCGAAGGGCTGCTCGAGTACGTCGGACCGCTCGTTCCCGCCCACGTGCAGGAAAAGCCCTTGTCCGTGGCGTTGCGCGAGGCGAACCAGGATCTGCTGACCTTCGAGCAGCTCGACGTCTAGTGCCCCACGGGGCACTAGTACCCGCCTCCGGCCAGAGCAGGGCGCTGATGACTTCAGAGCAGAGTGTTCGGCCCCGGGTCGTGCTCGGGGTATGCGGCGGGATTGCGGCGTATAAGGCGTGTGAGCTGGTGCGCCAGTTCACCGAGTCGGGGCACGACGTGCGGGTGATCCCCACCGAGTCGGCGACCAGGTTCGTCGGCGAGGCGACCTGGGCGGCGCTGTCCGGCAACCCGGTGACCAGCGACGTGTGGACCGACGCCCACCACGTGCCGCACGTGGCGATCGGCCGCCAGGCCGACCTGGTGGTGGTGGCGCCGGCCACCGCAGACCTGCTCGCCCGGATGGTGATCGGCCGCGCCGACGACCTCCTGGCCGCGACGTTGCTGACCGTCACCTGCCCGGTCGTGGTCGCCCCGGCGATGCACACCGAGATGTGGGAGCACGCCGCAACCCGCGCCAACGTCGCGACCTTGCGCGAGCGCGGGATCGTCGTGCTCGATCCCGCCGTTGGCCGGCTGACCGGCGCGGACAGCGGCATCGGCCGGCTGCCTGAGCCGGCGGAGATCTTCGCCGTCGCCCGGCTCGTGCTCGAACGCGGCACCGTGCCACTGGACCTCGCCGGCCGGCACGTGGTGATCTCGGCCGGCGGCACCCGTGAGCCGATCGATCCGGTGCGTTTCCTCGGCAACCGTTCCAGCGGCCGGCAGGGCTACGCGCTGGCCCGAGCCGCGCTGGCTCGGGGGGCGGAGGTCACCGTCGTCGCGGCCAACACGGCACTGCCGGACCCGGCCGGGGCCAAGCTGGTGCGGGTCGGCACGGCCGAGGAGCTTCGACTCGCGGTCTTGGACGCTGCGACCAGCGCCGACGCGGTCGTGATGGCGGCCGCGGTCGCTGACTTCCGGCCGGTCACCAAGGCCACGTCCAAGCTGAAGAAGACCGCCGCCGACCCCGAGCCAC
>CAYNDD010000376.1:0-2875 GCA_964395425.1 uncultured Frankiaceae bacterium | reverse complement strand
TGGGCCGCTCCTCAAGGGGCGCCACTGCCGGGGTGGGCGGTCTCGCCACTCCTATGGCTTCGCGTTACGGGGGATCTGACTCCGGTCACGGGAGACAGTCTGGAGCCGATCGACCCAGAGACTCGGGAACGTATCGTCGCGGCGCTCGATGCCTGTGCCTTGACCTCGGTACTAATGAAGGCCAGCGGTTCGGTCGCGCCGGCCTCGGCTGCCATTGACACTCAGGCTGCGGAACCGGACGCGCTCGATCACTGGTCCGAAAGTCCAACCGGTCACCAGACAACGAGCAACGCGATCTATCGACTAGGGGGTGACGCGACGTCGGGCCTCAGCGCATTGGCATTGATAGCGGGTCCAGGCATCCCGAATGGTGGTTCGGTGCGGCTGACGCTCGACATCGCAGTTTCAATCGACGACGTCGTTAACCCGCCGCTCCTTGTCGATGTGTGGTCGGCGGCGCTTACGGCGGTGGCTGTGGATCTCCCGGAGGCGCTCGATTCGGTACTGCCTCCGGAGGCGTCGGTCACCCATGCCGAGTTTCATGCCTTTGCGGATAGCACCAACGGCGCAGGCCTCAATCGACCAAATGATCTGGGTCGACGACTCGATTTCCGATCGTTTGGCACCCAGACGCGCCCGCTTGGTCAGTCATTCGGGGTCAGCGTCGAACTTGGCGCTCCGATAACGCCAGGAGAGGCCCACGGGATTACGGTTCAGGCTTTGCGCCGCGGGCTGCTCGATTCTGGGTTCACCGATCCTCGCGAGGGTCTCGCATTGCTCGCCGGAGCGGAGTCATAGGACGGGTGCGGTTAGCAGGCCGTTCATCCGCACCCATCAACAAGCGCCGGGCTTGTCGATGCGGCGCTTTGTGTTCCTCAGGCCGGCTTCGCTTCGATTGCGGCGACCGCCTCCATCGCAGTGAGGTACCGGCCGTCGACCTGGTGCAGCGTGCGCCGAAGTCCGTGATTGACGCTGGCGACGTCCAGACGTTGCAGGCCACCGTCGTCGTACATCGCGTGCTCAATATGCAGCGTCATGTCATTCATGAAGCCGAGCACGCGACGGCTCGCGTCTTCGCCGTCATCACCGAGTCGCCATCGAGTGTCCCGAACAGATTCGGCCCGAGGCTCTCCTCGGCAAGCGCACCAGCAACCGTCGCGGCTGCCCACTGACCGAACGGCTGAAGGTCGGCCTTCCGGACGTCGCGGACGAACGTCGAGTACAGCGTCGCGGCGTGGACGAGCAGCAGGCACTTGCGCCCCTCGAACCACAGCAAGTTCAGATACCACTCATTCGAGTCGTCGACGGGACCCACGCTGAACTCGGCTCGACCGACGAGGCTGAGCGCCTTCGCGGTGCAGCGGACGAGCATCGAGGTCAGCCTAGTGACGATTTGCTAGGCGACCCGCTTCCCTCTGGTATAAGGTGCCCTTATGGGAGTCGTCGAGGTCTACCGCTCGGCTCGTCGCGACGAGGAGCTGGCTCGGCTGCGTCGCGTGCTGGCGCTCCGCGCGATGACTGCCGAAGGCATGACGCAGAAGGCGATCGCCGCGGACCTCGGGATCTCCCAGCCGGCGGTCAGCCAACAGTTGAGGTCCTCGCCGGACCTCGGCGACATGCACCCAGAGGATCTGATCGAGGCGGCTGGCCCCGTGCTCGCGGCGATCGCCGACGCACATGGCTATGCGCGGCTCGCGGCCTTCGGGTCCGTTGCTAGAGGCCGAGCCCGGCAGGACTCTGACATCGACCTGATCGTGGAGGCTCCAGAAGGCACGTCGACGTTCGCGTTCATTCGCTTCCGACAGTTGATTGAACGTGTGCTCGGGCGGGAGGTCGACCTGATCTCCTACGCAGGACTCAAGCCGCGGATCGATGACGACATCCGTCGCGAAGCGGTCTTGCTGTGATGCAGCGGCGCGCCGCGAAAGAGTCGCTCCACATTCGAGGCTGGTTGACGCGAGCCGACGAGATCGTTGCCCGAGGGAAGGCCGCATATCTCGCTGACGACCTGCTCCAGGAGGCCGGCGATTCACTGATGATGAAGCTCGGTGAGGCGGCTGGTCGGCTATCCAAGCTCGATGTTCTCGCTCCAGAGGGAGTCGACTGGGCGCTTGCTATCGCGAACCGCAACTTCATCATCCATCGGTACGACGAGATCGACCGCGAGCAAACGTGGCTCACGCTGTCCGCTGACCTACCAGCCTGGCGCGGCTCGCTCGAGTCGCTGTTCAGTCAGGCGGAGTCGGAACTGACCTCCAACCCTGACAACGGGGAAAGGCTGACGCCGTGACCGGCGCGAGCAAGGAGGCAGAGCGGGCGGAGCTGCACAAGACGATCTGGCGGATTGCCAATGACTTGCGCGGCTCGGTCGACGGCTGGGACTTCAAGAGCTACGTGCTCGGCATGCTGTTCTACCGGTTCGTCTCGGAGAACCTCACCGCCTATCTGAACGACGCGGAGCGCGCAGCCGGTAACCGCGACTTTGACTACGCCGCGCTGCCCGACTCCGACGCGGAGTTCGGCCGGGAGTCGACGGTGCAGGAGAAGGGCTTCTACATCCTGCCCTCAGATTTGTTCGTCAGCGTCAGGCGCCGGGCCCGCCGGGATGAGAACCTGAACGAGACGCTGTCGCGGGTATTCGCCCATATCGAGGGGTCGGCGCGGGGCGCGGACAGCGAGGACGACCTCAAGGGCCTGTTCGAAGATCTCGACGTCAACAGCGGCAAGCTCGGTCCGACCGTGGCTAAGCGCAACGAGAAGCTCGTGGCGCTGCTCGAGGCGGTCGGTGACCTGAAGCTCGGGACCTACTCCGAGAACACGATCGACGCCTTCGGCGACGCCTACGAGTACCTGATGCAGATGTACGCGAGTTCCG
>CAYNDD010000375.1:0-2875 GCA_964395425.1 uncultured Frankiaceae bacterium | reverse complement strand
CGATCGTCGTTGCCGCGGCCGTAGGCCTTGAAGTCGGTGGTGTCGAGGTACTCCTGCCAGCTGCTTGCGTACCCGTCGTCGAGGAGGTAGCACGGCTTCTGCCAGCCCAGCAACGAGTACGACGGAATCCCCCACGGTGTGCACTCGAAGTCACGCTTGCCCTCGACGAAGTCGAGGAACAACGGCGAGTGGTTCAGCCGCCACTTCTTGCGCCGGCCGTCGGCGAACGCCTCGCTGAACAACGCGCGGGTCTGCTCGACGCCGAGGAAGTGCTCCTGGTCCGGCGCCGCGGAATATGCATATCCGGGCGAGATCTGCATGTTGTCGACCTTGAGCTCGTCGTTGAGGAAGTTGAGGACATCGATCACGTCGCTCGGCGTATCGGTGGTGAAGAACGTGGTGTTCGTCATCACCGTGAACCCGGCCGCCTGCGCCAGCCTGATCGCCTCGACCGCCTGGTCGAACACCCCGTCCTTGCACACCGACTCGTCGTGCCGCTCGCGCAACCCGTCAATATGCACCATCCACGAGAAGTCCTTGTGCGGGGTGAACCGATGCAGGTGCTTGGGCATGAGCACCGCGTTGGTGCACAGCAGCACGATCTTGCCGCGGTCGAGCAGCGCGCGCACGATCTCGTCGATCTGCGGATGCATCAGCGGCTCGCCACCGGCGATCGACACGATCGGCGCGCCGCACTCCTCGACTGCACCGACCGCCTGCTCGACGGACATCCGTTGCTTCAACACGGTGTGCGGCTTCTGGATCTTGCCGCAGCCGGCGCATTTGAGGTTGCACGCGAACAATGGCTCGAGCTCCATCACCAGCGGGAATCGCTCCCGGTGAGCCAGCTTCTGCTTGGCGAGGTACTTGCCGAGCCGCAGGCTCTGACGCATGGGCATCGCCATCGTCAGCTCACTTCCTTAGGTAGGGCGAAACGTACGTCTTCTTCGACACTGCGTCGTTCGGTGACGCTGACCTTGCCCATCCCGCCGAGCGCGTCGACCAACTCGTCGACCAGCCGCGGCGGCGCCGAGGCACCGGCGGTGATCCCGATCCGGGTGGCACCCGCCAGCCACTCCAGGTCGACGTCACCCGCGTCATCGACGAGGTACGCCGCGGCGCCGGTGCGGCGGGCCACCTCGACCAACCGCTGCGAGTTCGACGAGTTGACCGACCCGACCACCAGGACGAGGTCGCAGTCGTTCGCGATCTCGCGCAAGGCTTGTTGCCGGTTGCTCGTGGCGTAGCAGATGTCGTCCTGGCGCGGTGCCTGCAGCGCAGGGAACCGGGACCGCAGCACGGACGCGATGTGGTCACTCTCGTCGACGGCAAGCGTGGTCTGCATCACGTAGGCGACCCGGTCGGGGTCGGGCACCTGCACGGCCCGTGCGTCGGCCTCGTCGGCGACGACGACGACCCGGTCCGGCGCCTCGCCGAGGGTGCCGACGACCTCCTCGTGGTCGGCGTGGCCGATCAGCAGGACGGTCTGGTCGCGCGCGGCGTAGCGGCGTACCTCCTGGTGCACCTTCGCGACCAACGGGCAGGTCGCGTCGACGACCGCGAGCTCGCGGTCGACCGCCTGCCCGCGGACCTCGGGCGCGACGCCGTGCGCGGCCAGCACGACCCGCGCGCCGACCGGCACCTCGTCGAGCTCATGCACGAAGACCGCGCCCATCCGCTCGAGCTCGGCGACCACGTGCGCGTTGTGCACCACCTGGCGGCGGACGTAGACCGGGGCACCGAAGCGTTCGATCGCGCGCTTGACGATGTCGATCGCGCGCTCGACGCCGGCGCAGAAGGAGCGCGGCGACGCAAGCAACACGTCGCGATCGTCGACGAGCGCCGCCCACCGCGCGACGATCGGGGCGGCCACTCGCAGCGCGCGCAACGCGTCGATCCCCCGCGGCACGGTGCCCGGGCGAAGCAGCGGTGCGTCGGCGGTGTCGCTGATCGCCCGTACGACGGCGATCGCCCGCCCACCGGCGAGCGCGGTGATCTCCGCGGACTCCATGTCGACTGCGAGTGCACCCGTCGCAGCAAGGGCCGCGCGGCCGCGCTTGCCGACCAACCCGCCGGACACAATCGGGCCCAGGTGGACCGTCAGCCCGGCCCGGCGCAGGGCGCCGGCGAGCAGTGGCGCGGACGGGCAACGCACGATCTGCGTTCCGGCCCGCACCTCCGAGGCGACCACGACATCGCCGGGTCGGACTTGCGGTGCCAGCCCGCCGGCGACGCCGAGCACGCCGAGCGGACCCTCGCCGGCGAACCGCGACTGTCGGCGCCGGGTGCGGCGCGAGCCCATCCCGGTGCGTACCACCCGCGCGCCGGGGCGGCCGGCGAGCACCGCCGCCTGCTCGACCCGCAACGGGGTGCAGATCACCGGCTCGTGTTCAGCCACGGCCACCTCCGTCGGTCGTCGCGGCACAGAACCGGCCGAGTGCGCTCACCGGAAAGACCAGCCGGTACAAGTGGTAGTTGATGAAGAAGTCGCCGGGGAACCCGGTACCGGTGAAGTACGGCTCGTCCCACGTGCCGTCGCCGCGCTGGTGCTCGACCAGCCAGGCGACCCCGCGCCCGGCCGCAACCGACCCGGCCTTGCCGGCCGCGATGAAGGCCAGCAACGCCCATGCGGTCTGCGACGGAGTCGACTCGCCGCGGCCGATCCAGGCCGGGTCGCGGTAGGAACGCATGTCCTCGCCCCACCCGCCGTCCGCGCCTTGGTGGGCTTCCAGCCAGCGAATCGCACGCGCGATCCGCAGATCCTTCGGCGACACCCCCGCCCCGACGAGCGCCGGCACGACCGCGCCGGTGCCGTACACGTAGTTGGCACCCCACCGGCCGAACCACGAGCCGTCGGTCTCCTGGGCATCGAACA
>CAYNDD010000374.1:0-2880 GCA_964395425.1 uncultured Frankiaceae bacterium | reverse complement strand
CCGTGGACCTCGAGCGACATGCCGCTGCTCGACGAGGCGTGGTCACATCTCGGCGACCCGGACGAGGTGTTGCGCGCCGCGGCGGAGCGACGCCGGCTGCGGGCCGACCGGGAGTACGCCCAGCAGGTCGTCGCGGCGGGTGGCCTGCGCGGGCAGGTCGACGCCGACCTGCTCGCCGAGCGGTACGCCGGCGGCCCAGGCGTCGGGAGTCGAGCCGTCGTGGAGCGGGCGGCGAGCGACCCGGACTGGGAGTACGGCCACGTCATCGTCGACGAGGCGCAGGAGCTGTCCCCGATGGTGTGGCGGATGCTGGTGCGGCGTTGCCCGTTGCGGTCGATGACCGTGGTCGGCGACATCGCCCAGACCTCGGCGCCGTGGGGCATACGGTCCTGGGGCCAGGCGCTGGACCCGGTCGCCCCGCAGCGCTGGCGGGTCGCCGAGCTGACCGTGAACTACCGCACGCCGAGCGAGGTCATGGCGGTCGCCGCCGACGTGCTGGCCGCGGTCGATCCCGCCGCCGAGTCACCGTCCTCGGTGCGCGAGGCCGGCCATCCGCCGCTGGCACATCGGGTGCCCCAGGGCGCTGACCTGCCCCGCTGTGTCGCCGATGTCGTCGGGCAGGCGCGGGCCGCGGTCGGCGACGGCAAGGTGGCGGTCATCACGCCGGAGCGGTGGTACGACGCGCTGGTCGGCGCGGTCGGGGACCGGTTCGCGGGCGAGGTCGGCACCGGCGCGGCCGGCCTCGACGCGGCGGTCGCCGTACTCGGGGTGACCGAGGCCAAGGGCCTGGAGTTCGACGCGGTCGTGCTCGCCGAACCGGGCGACTGGATCGCGACCGGCGAGCGCGGGCTGCGCGACCTCTACGTCGCGCTGACCCGGGCTACGCAGCGCCTCGACGTGGTCCATTCCGGCGAGGTCCCTGCGGTGCTCAGTCGCTTGGTCCCGGCGCCGCCTGCGGCCTAGTGCCCGGATGGGCGACCCGCACCTGGTCGAGGTCCTCGCGCGCCAGCTGCTCGATCACCGCGAGGATCGCCGGGATGCCTTCGGCCTTCGGGTCGAGCTTGCCGTCCGGCCCTGCGGTCGTGACGACCGCTTCCCGCACGGCGTGGGTCACCGTGCGGAGTGGGATCGAGGCGTAGTCCTCCGCGAGCCGCTGGGTGAGCTCCAACACCAGCCGGTTCGGCGTCGCTCGGCGCAGGCCGGGCACGGTGGACCTCCTTGCAGGGCGTGGGCGGTGCAGACAGTACGTAGTCCTTCCCACCCTCGGGCGGGTCAACCCCGCCGATGACCGTCGGGGTGTCGCCCAGCTGGGGCGGCCTCGTAGCCTGACGGTCGTGACAGCACCGGCAGAGTCGTTCCCGCGCCAGCGCGCTCGCACCCAGCGGTTCACCCTCGGCGAGCCTCGCACGATCTCGATCTGCGCGGAAGGCCGCCGGATCCTGTTCTTGCGGGCAGCGGCTGGTGACGACGCCCGGACCGGTCTGTGGGTGCTCGACCTGCCCGACGGGGACGAGCGCGCGGTCGTCGATCCGGCCGCCGACGACGCCCTGCCGGCTGCCGAGCGGATGCGTCGCGAACGGGTCCGGGAGGGCGCCTCCGGCGTCGTGTCCTACGCCTGCGACGACGCCGGCCGGGTCGCGGCGTACGCCGTCGGCGGTCGGTTGCACGTGGTCGACGTCGACACCCGCGAGGTGCGGGCGCTGGGCGACGCGGGGTCGTGCTTCGACCCGCGGCCGGACCCGACCGGGCGGCGGGTGGCGTACGTCGACGGCGCGGACCTTCGGGTGGTCGGGATCGATGGCGCCGACGACCGGGTGCTCGCCGGCGAGCCGGCCGAGGCGGTGTCCTGGGGGCGCGCGGAGTTCGTCGCGGCCGAGGAGATGAACCGCTTCCGGGGGTTCTGGTGGTCCCCCGACGGCGATGCACTGCTCGTCGCCCGGGTGGACGAGAGTCCGGTCCAGCAGTGGTGGATCGCGGACCCGGCGCATCCGGACCGGCCGCCGGCCGCGGTCCGTTATCCCGCCGCCGGAACGGCCAACGCCGACGTCACGCTGTGGCTGGTCGGCCTTGATGGATCCCGTCGCGAGATCGAGTGGGACCGCGCGCGCTACCCCTACCTGGGCCAGGTCAGCTGGAGCGAGTCCGGCTCGCCGCTGCTGACCGTCGCGAGCCGCGACCAGCATGCGGTCGCGATGCTCAGCGTCGACCCGGCCGCCGCGACGACCGCCGTTCTGTGCGAGGACACCGACGAGTGCTGGGTCGATTTGCAAGCCGGCGTACCCACCTGGTTGGGCGATCAGCTGGTCCGGATCGCGGTTGCCGACGGCGGCTACCGGCTCTTCGTCGGCGACCGGGCGGTCACGGCGCCCGAGCTCTATATCCGATCGGTGGTCGGCATCGTCGATGACGCGGTCGTGCTGACCGCCTCAGCCGGCGAGCCGGCCGAGATCGGCGTCTACCGCTGGAGCGAGGCCGGGCTCGAGTGCCTGACCCCGGAGCCCGGAGTGCATCGCGCCGTGGCGGGTGGCGGGACGACGGTGATCAGCTCGGCGACGATGGGCACCGACGGCAGCTGCACGGTGGTGCACGCGGAGGGATCCAGCCGGCAGCTTGCGTCGTACGCCGTGGTTGCGTCGCTACAGCCGGCGGTGCGGCTGCTCAAGCTCGGGCCGCGCGGGCTGTCCGCTGGTCTGCTTCTGCCGCGCGACCACCGGCCGGGCACCTCGTTGCCCGTCGTCCTCGATCCGTATGGCGGCCCGCACGCGCAACGAGTCGTGGCCGCGAAGAGCGCCTGGCTGGAGCCGCAGTGGCTCGCCGATCAAGGCTTCGCGGTGCTCGTCGTGGACGGCCGGGGCACGCCGGGACGGGACCCGGCGTGGG
>CAYNDD010000373.1:0-2881 GCA_964395425.1 uncultured Frankiaceae bacterium | reverse complement strand
TGCGGTAGTTCCACTCGTAGAGCGCCTTGGCCTCGTCGAGGCCCTCGTAGCACTGGAGCCGGACCAGACCGGCGCCCGCGGCGGTCGCGACCGCCTTGGCGAGCTCGGTCTTCCCAGTGCCGGCCGGGCCCTCGACCAGCAGTGGCTTGCCGAGCGCGTCGGCGAGAAAGACCGTGGTCGCGATCGCGTCGTCGGCGAGGTAGCCGGTGGTGGCAAGGCGCTCGCGAACGTCATCGGGCGATGCGAACAGCGTCATGCGGACTCCCCGACTCCCCCGGCTCAGATCACTAGAACGCGATTCTACGGCCCCAAGCAATGTCACATTGCCTAGGGCTTTGTGGGGGTGATGTCACATTGCCCCCACGAAGTGCGGGGCAATGTGACATTGCTTGGAGCCCCGCAGGGGTTATGAGGGGCGGATCTGGCCGGTGCCGGTGACGATCCAGGTCGTCGTGGTCAGCTCGGGCAGGCCCATCGGGCCGCGCGCGTGCAGCTTCTGGTTCGAGATCCCGATCTCGGCGCCGAAGCCGAACTGCTCGCCATCGGTGAACCGGGTCGATGCGTTGATCATCACCGCCGCCGAGTCCAAGCCCGCGACGAACGCCTGCGAGGCCTCGAGCGAGCCGGTCACGATCGCCTCGGTGTGACCGCTCCCCCACCGCCTGATGTGCGCGACCGCATCGGTGAGGCTCGGTACGACGCCGACCGCAAGGTCGAGCGAGAGATATTCGGCCGCCCAGTCCTCATCGGTCACGGGAACGACCGAATCCGAGTACGCCGCCACCGTCTCGTCACCGTGGATCGTCACGCCGGCCGACTGCAACGCCTCGAGGGCACGAGGCAGGAACGCATCGGCGACCTCGGAATGCACCAACATCGTCTCGGCCGCGTTGCAGACGCTTGGCCGCTGCGTCTTCGCGTTCATGATGATCGAGACCGCCATGTCGAGGTCGGCGTCGGCATCGACGTACACATGACAGTTGCCGACCCCGGTCTCGATGACCGGCACCGTCGACTCCTCGACGACACTGCGGATCAAGCCCGCGCCGCCGCGCGGGATCAGGACGTCGACCAGCCCGCGCGCCCGCATCAGGTGCTTGGCCGACTCGTGGTCGTCGCCGGGCACCATCTGCACGCAGTCGGCCGGCAAGCCCGCCTCGGTCGCGGCGGCGGAGAGCACACGCACCAGCGCGGCGTTGCTCTCGCGCGCACTCGACGACCCGCGCAGCAAGACCGCGTTGCCGCTCTTCAGACAGAGCCCGGCCGCGTCCGCGGTGACGTTCGGGCGGGCCTCGTAGATGATCCCGACCACACCCATCGGCACGCGCACCTGCCGAAGCTGCAACCCGTTCGCAAGGGTCGAGCCACGGACCACGTCGCCGACCGGGTCCGGCAGCTGCGCAACCTGCCGCAACCCGTCGGCCATCGCCGCAACCCGACCTTCGTCGAGGCGGAGCCGGTCGATCAGCGGGTTGTCGGCATCCCGGGCGACATCGGCGGCATTCGCCGCGAGCACCTCGGCGCAGTTGGCGACGAGCGCATCGGCCATCGCGAGCAGTGCGCGGTCCTTCGCCGACCGCGGAAGCGGCGCAAGCGCCGCCGCAGCCACCCGGGCGCGCTGCGCGCAGGCAAACACGTCATCGGCGATGGTCACACCGAAAATCCTACGGCGCACTCCGGGAGAACCGAGTGGCCGAGCGCGGGAAGTCGCTTTCCTGCCAGGCCAGGACCCGGTCGGGCGGCACTCGGTAGAAGCCGAACGCAGGATCCGAGGTGTCGATCCGGTGCGAGTACTTCTCCTCGTACAAGTCGACGAAGCGCGCCGGAAGCTCAGCCTCGCCTACCCGCGACACGACCCCCTCGACCACAACCACATCGTCGCCGCTCTCGAGGTGCACCACGACCTCGGGACGCGCGGCAAGGTTGCGGGCCTTCAGCGAAGCGGGATCGGTCGAGAACCACACCGCGCCGTCGACCCACAATCCCCACACCGGCATCGCGTGCGGCCGCCCGTCGGCCCGGGTCGAGCAGACCCAGTAGTTGTGCGCAGCGGCCAGCTGGTCCTCGACCCAGCTGAACGGCAGCATCCCCTCGCCGTCATCGGCGATGCCGTAGCCCTCGACGATGCTCGGGCGATCAACAACATCCATGCCGCAGGACGTTAGCCGTGTGTCCCAGAAATGGGGAGTGAGTTCGCGGTGATCCAGCTGCGTGCGCGCCAGGCCGCAGGCCGTCGGGATGGCAGCGCCCTCTCGACGGTCGAGAACGCAGCGAGCGCGAGGCGGGGTGCCGTGAACCGCTCAGCCATTCCTCGGACACACCGCTAACGGTCGAGGATGACAAGGTCGTCGCGATGCACGACTTCCCGCGAGTACGCCGAGCCCAGCGTCTCGCCGAGCTCGCGGGTCGACCGGCCGAGCAGCGCAGGCAGCTCGGCCGCGTCGTATGCCACCAGTCCGCGCGCGACCGCGACGCCGGACTCATCGAGCAGGTCGATCGGGTCACCGGCGGCGAAGTCGCCCTGGACCGCCACGATCCCGGCCGGCAACAACGACGTACGCCGCTCGACGACCGCGGCGACCGCGCCCGGGTCGAGCCGCACACCGCCGCGAGCCGTCGTCGCGTGCGCGAGCCACAGCAACCGGGCCGGCGCCCGGCGCCCGGTCGGGTGGAAGCAGGTGCCGACGTCCGCGCCGCCGAGCGCCTGTGTCACCTGGCCGGCATGGGCGAGCAGGGTCGGCACGCCGGCCCCGGCCGCGATCCGCGCCGCCGCAACCTTGGTCGCCATGCCGCCACTGCCGACGCCGCGCTTGCCGACCGTGCCCAGCCGGACATGCGAGAGGTCCGCGTCGTCGCGCACGTCACTGACCCGGCTGGCCGG
>CAYNDD010000372.1:0-2892 GCA_964395425.1 uncultured Frankiaceae bacterium | reverse complement strand
CCGCGACGACCCCACCCGGGAGTCGGTCCCGTTGAGGGCGACTCGACGCATCGCTCAACTGCTTCTCAAGCTCACCTTTAGGTTGAGGATTACCGGCACCGAGAACCTCCCTCCGTCCGGGCCGGTGCTACTGGCCGGGAACCACTCGGGCTTGCTCGACGGCCCGATCGTGATGATCATGCTGCCCAGGCCCTCGGCGTTCCTGGTCAAGAGCGAGATCTTCAAGGGCCCGATGCGCTGGGTGCTGACCTTCGCTCGGCAGATCCCGATCCATCGGGGGACCCCGGACCGGACCGCATTGCGGCGCGGGCTCGCCGTGCTCGCCGGCGGTGGGGTCCTGGGGGTGTTCCCGGAAGGGACCCGCGGGAGCGGGGACCTGGCGACGATTCAGCACGGAATCGGTTATCTCGCGCTCAATGCCCGGTGCCCAGTGGTGCCGGTGTTGTGCAAGGGAACTCCTGAGGCGCTGCCGAAGGGGAAGGTCATGCCCCGCTGGAGAGCGCCGATCGAGGTGGTTTTCGGCCCGGCCTTCATGCTGGAGATCCCGGGCGACGTCCGCACCCGGGCGACGATCGCGGCAGCGGCCGAACAGGTGCGGGCCCACCTGCTCGAGCTGCTCGAGGCCGAGCGGCGCTCGCCATGACCGGCAGCGCGGGCGCGCTCCCAGTGGTCGCGGTGATCGGCCGGCCCAACGTCGGCAAGTCGACGCTGGTAAACCGGGTTCTCGGCCGCCGCGAGGCGGTCGTGGAGGACGTTCCGGGCGTGACCCGGGATCGGGTTGCCTACGAAACCGAGTGGGCCGGGCGGGCCTTCACGGTGCTCGACACCGGCGGCTGGCAGCCTGATGCGCGTGGCCTGGCTGCCCGCGTGGCGGCCGCCGCGGAGCTCGCGGTCGACGCCGCTGACGTCGTCGTACTCGTGGTGGACGCGACGGTTGGAATCACCGAGGTCGACGCGGCGGTGAGTCGCGTGCTCCAGCGTTCCGGGCGGCCGATCCTGCTCGCCGCCAACAAGGTCGACTCCGCCAAGGCCGAGCCGGAGATCGCCGCGTTGTGGGGACTCGGCGTCGGCCAGCCGCTGGCGGTCAGCGCTCTGCACGGCCGGGGAAGCGGAGACCTGCTCGACGCCATCGTGGCCGCGCTACCCGAGGTCGCAGCGCCACTTCCCGACCAGGCCGGCCCGCGCCGGGTCGCCCTGATCGGGCGCCCGAACGTCGGCAAGTCGAGCCTGCTCAACCAGCTGGTGGGTACAGACCGAGCGCTCGTCGACGCGGAAGCGGGCACCACCCGGGACCCGGTCGACGCGGTGGTCGATATCGACGGGACGACATGGCGATTTGTCGATACTGCGGGCCTTCGCAAGCGGGTGCACGAGGCAACCGGAGCCGAGTACTACTCGAGCCTGCGGACGTCAGCGGCGATCGACGCGGCCGAGGTCGTGCTGCTCCTGCTCGACGCGTCCGAGTCGATCAGCGATCAGGACCTACGGGTCGCGGACAAGGTCGTGGAAGCCGGTCGGGCGCTGGTCGTCGCCATGAACAAGTGGGATCTCGTGGACGATGAGCGCCGCGAGCAGCTCGACCGCGAGATCGACCGCGACTTCGGCCGGCTGAGCTGGGCGACCCGGCTGAACATCTCGGCGCGGACCGGGCGCGGGGTCAAGCGAATCGCGCCGGCCTTGGAGGCCGCGTTGGCCTCGTGGCAGGCCCGGGTGCCGACGGGGGAGCTGAACGCCTTCCTTGCGAGTGTGGTTGCGGCCACCCCACCCCCGGTGCGCGGCGGGAAGCAACCCAAGATCCTGTTCGCGACGCAGCCCGGCGTCGAGCCCCCGAGGTTCGTGCTGTTCACCTCCGGCCCGCTGGAGGCGTCGTACCGCCGGTTCCTCGAGCGGCGCCTTCGCGAGCGGTACGGCTTTGCGGGCTCGCCGATCGACCTCGCCATCAAGGCCCGCGAGAAGACGAAGCGAACCGCCCGCAGTCGGTGAACCGGGCGGCTGGTCGCTGCGTGCTCCGTATCGGCGGCGCAGCCGCGCCCTTGACCCACCGATGAACGGGGCAGCTCGTGAGAAACCGCAGCACGCTCGCAGCGTCATTCCTCCTCAGCACCGCCTTGGTGGCGGCCGCCGGCTCGTTGCCCGCACTGGCCAGCGCGCGGCCAGGGGTCCATCACAAGGGGATCGAGATCTCGACGGTCAAGACCTCGAAGTTCGGCCGGGTCGTGTCGAATCAGAAGGGCCGGGTGATGTACCTCTACAGCAAGGACGGCCACAAGGTCTCGCACTGCAACGGCGCCTGCGCCGGCGCCTGGCCGAAGGTCTCGAGCACGTCCAAGCCGCGGGCCGAGGACGGCATCAGTGCCAAGCACCTGGGCCGGACGAAGAAGGGTCAGGTCACCTATTACGGCCACCCGCTGTACTACTTCGCCACCGGCACCAAGGCCGGCAACACCAGCGGCGAGAACGTGGCCGGGTTCTTCGTGGTCTCACCGCACGGAACGGCGGTCAAGCCCAAGACCAAGAAGCCGACCGGCCCGTCCGGCCCGGCCGAGGTCACCACGGGCACGGTGTCCACCGACACCGTTCTGACCACCAGCAAGGGCTTCACGTTGTATGCGTTGACCAACCCCAACGAGAAGACGTCGTACTACTGCACCGGATCTTGCCTGGGGGTCTGGAAGCCGTTGCTCACCAAGGGCGCACCGACCGCAGCGGGCAGCGCGATGGGATCATTGCTGAGCTCGGTCAATCGGTCCGGCGTCGGTCACCAGGTCACCTACAACGGCTATCCGCTCTACACCTACACCGGCGATTCGGCGGCCGGACAGAACAACGGGGAAGCACTCTTCGGGCCCTACTACCCTTATTCCACGCAGTACTGGTACGACCTCAAACCGG
>CAYNDD010000371.1:0-2894 GCA_964395425.1 uncultured Frankiaceae bacterium | reverse complement strand
GTCATGAACCAGAACGGCGCGAAGACACTGCTACGGCTGTACGAGCTGCGACTCATCGGCACGAACCCGCAGGACGTCGCCGACTTGTTAGGCGTCCCAGGCGATTGGATCGGGAGAGCCGGCCAGCGCGAACGGCAGGGACGAGTCGCTCGACGAGGTTCGGGTGCCGGCCCAGATGGTTTCGGTACAGCGTCTGGTGAGGGTCTTGCCTGGTCGGGGACGGGATCAGCTCTCGGTTCTACGGGTTGTCAGCTGATCGCCCAGTGGGGTGCGGCGGTAGAGGACTTGGCGCCGGTCGCGGGCGTTGGTGACCAGGCCGGCGGCGAGAAGAACCTGGAGGTGTTGAGACACGGCACTGGATGTGACCCGGAGCCGGCGGGCGATCTCGACCGTCGCCAGGGGCTCTTCGAGCATGTACAAGAGCGTGGCTCGGGTGCGTCCGAGCAAGTCGACGATGGCGCTGGGTTCGGGCTCTGGCGGAGGCGTCAGGAGCGTACCGATGCCTCGGCTGGGGTAGGCCAGGGACGGCGATTCGTCGGGATGCAACGGCGGCACGGGCATGGGCGCGAAGATCGACGGCATGAGCAGCAGGCCCCGGCCCGCGGCCACGAGCGTGTAGTCGCCGATCATCTCGGCGACGGTGAGGACACCGTCGTCGCTCCAACAGACGTTCGGGTGCAGGTCGGCGAACAGGAGCCGGGCACCTCCCACCGCGAGCTGGCGGGCCCGGTAGGTCGTGTCGGCTTCGAGGACCAGTCGCATTTGAGGCCACACCGCCGAGAAGGCGACCTGCCAATAACGGCCGAGCGCATCGCAGATCGAGTTCAACAACCGGCGGGTCGCCCGCGCGTCGGACCGCTCGGCAGCGTCGAGCACCTCCGGCACCGGACCGGGCGCGTAGCTGGCCACCAGGTCGCGCCGCACCACCGCGAGTGGGGTCGCGCGGATCACGGCCAGCTGGTCGTCAAAACGTTCAACCAGCCGGGTGGGCACCGGAGTGAGGAAGTCGGCGATCGCCCGGCTCGCGGTCGAGCGGAAATCTGGTGCGATCCGGTTGGGGCCGACCAACGACACCAACAGCAGCACATCGGCGGGGTCGAGGCGGGCCGTTATAGACCGCAGCAACGGCAGGTGCAAGGTGTGCTGTGCCGGGTCAGACAGAGCCCGCAGACTACGCACCGCCTCGGCCAAAGGCGAGATACCAAAACGGGTGTTGGCCAAGTCATTGACGCCCAGCTTGATCCGGATCATTTAGCTAGACGCTACATCTCTTAGTGGTAGGGGTTTCGTGGGGTGGGATGTTGCCGTGCCTGGCGACGACTTCGAACGCGTCGGCGAACACCAGCCCGCCGTCGCTGCTCTGCGAGCTTTGGCACGGTTCTCGCCCTCGCGCATGGAGGTCAACGAAGTGACAGTTCAACTGAGAGACTTCGCCCCCGACGATTGGCACGACATCTACCCGTTCTTCACCGAGATCATCGAAGCTGGGGAAACCTACGCCTACCCAGAGCACCTCGACTTTGAGCAGGCACGACGGTATTGGGTGCCACAGCCTCCCGGTCGGGCCATCGTCGCCCGCGAAGGCGCCCGGGTAATCGGCACCGCCACTATGGGTCCGAACCGGCCGGGCCGCGGCTCGCACATCGCCACCGCTAGCTTCATGGTCGATCCCGCCCATCGTGGCAAGGGTGTCGGGCGCGCCATGGGGAACGAAATGCTTGGATGGGCTCGCCGCCAGGGGTACCACGGCGTGCAGTTCAACGCGGTGGTACAGACCAACACAAGTGCGGTTCATCTCTGGCAGTCACTGGGGTTCAGGGTCCTCGGGACGGTGCCGGGGACGTTCGACCACCGCCGTCACGGCCGGGTCGGCCTCAACGTCATGTACCTTCCGCTCACGGCGCCACCCTGAGCAGGGTCTCGCGCGTCAACGGTCCCGCGCCCACATCGTCGGTACCGGTCCAGTCCATGAAGGGCTCGCCAGGAACCCCGACGGCCCGGGCCGGGGTCTGCCGCCGCTAAGCGGCTCGACGCTCCGCTCGTGTCTTCCCCTGCCCGGGGCGACCTACAAGTCCAGTAGAGGTCTTGCGCTTCAGGTGTCGAATCGGTCCCCCTCCGTTCGTGGACATGGTGAGCGGTGCGACGGTCACTGCCTTTCAAGAAAGGAACCAGCCGATGTTAACGGCTACCTCCACGTCTTCCGGCAACAAGGTCGGACGTGCCCGGTTTCGGTTTGCGAGAACATTGCCACGGGCCACGTTCTCGGTAGGTGTGCTGGCCGCTGCGATCACGACCGCCGCGGCGGCCGCCTTGCGGGGCGGCGGTGCCCCGCTGGCTGCGCACGGCAAGATCGCACTCGCCAGCTTCGCGCAGATCACTTTCGTCGCCGCTGTCATCGGCGGGCTCCTCGTCGCTGTGCTGAACCGGCGCAGCTCGGCCCCCCGTCAGCGGTTTTTCCAAGTAACCATCGGGCTCACGGTGCTCTCCTTGCTGGTGCCGGCGGCATTCGCTGACACCGGCGCCAGCAAGATCGCCCTTGTGGGCCTGCACCTAATCGCCGCTGCAGTCATCGTGCCAATGCTCGCAGGACACACCGACTGACCCGCTCACCCACCCACTATCGAAAGGGAGCAACCAACATGCCGCAGTACTTCATCTCCGTATGGCACTGTCCGGCCCCCCGTAGATCGGTCTAGTTCGCGTGAGAGTGCCTCGAGTGTTGTAACCGATTGTGGGAGTGGCGATGCCTGCTAATTGGTACTCGACTGAGCAGAGGGTGGCGATTGACTCGCCCTCGACGTGGGGTCGCGCATCCTCGTGTAGCGAGCTTGGTGGTCTTGCTCCAGCAGTACAAGAAGTGGTGGGCGGTGAACACCTTCAGGTTCGAGCTGGTC
>CAYNDD010000370.1:0-2909 GCA_964395425.1 uncultured Frankiaceae bacterium | reverse complement strand
GATGGGTCGTTGTCGATGAACAAGCCGCCGCGCCGGCGACGACACCCAGGCAACACAGGCCGCGCAGGGCGCTTTGCAGCGATGTTCTCGTCATGCCGATTTGACGTCCCGCGGCGAGCTACGGTTCCGCGCGTCGGATGGAGTCAGCCCAGGTGGGCACTGATGACGTGTGGGGGTGTCCGTAACCGCGCTTGTTCGGCCCGATCAATCGAAGCCGGTACGTCGTGTTGCCGGCGTGGTGGCGCAGCGTGATGTGGTGGCGATAGCCGCCGACCCGAACCGAATGGGTCTTGCCGGTGCACGAGGCGGGCGAGCACCTGGCGTACTGCACGCGGTACTGAGCAGCGTCCGCTGCCCGTCTAATCGGGCCCGGCCGATCCGTCCCGACCATCTCGGCAAGTCGCTGGTCCACCTCGCCGAATTGGCCACCTCGTGAAGCACCACAATGCGCGACGGGATAGTACCGGTGCAGCCGGAACGAACTGCTCGGTGAGGGCGGGAGTCAGTGGGCGGCGGCGCTGCCGAACAGCCGGTCGCCGGCGTCGCCGAGCCCGGGCACGATGTAGGCACGCTCGTCGAGCCGCTCGTCAACCGCAGCAACCACGAGCGACACCCGCTCGTCGGGGAACGCCGCCTCGACCCGCGCGATGCCCTCGGGTGCCGCCAGCAGGCAGACGCAGGTGACCGTCTCGGCGCCGCGGGCGAGTAGCTCCTCGACCACCGCGACCAGCGTCCCGCCGGTCGCGAGCATCGGGTCGAGCACGAAGACCGAACGCCCGGCTGCGCTCTCGGGCAGCCGCTCGGCGTACCACGACGGCTGGGCCGTCGCCTCGTCTCGCATCAAGCCGGCGAAGCCCACCTCGGCGTCGGGCAGCAGCCGGGTCAGCCCGTCGAGCATGCCGACCCCAGCGCGCAGAACGGGTACGACGAGCGGCGGCGGCGAGGTCAGCCGGACTCCGACCGTCGGCGCGATCGGGGTGGTGATCTCGACCTTCTCCACCAGGACGGCGGTAGTCGCTTCGTAGGCGAGCAGGGTCACCAGGTCGTCGACGAGCCGACGGAAGGTCGGGGTGTCGGTCGTCACATCGCGAAGCGCAGTCAGCTTCGCAGCGACCACCGGGTGATCGACCACGGTTACCCGCACGCGCTCACCCTTCCTCGCCGATGTCCTCGTTCCACAACTGCGGGCTGGCCGCAATGAACTCCCGCATCAGAGTCTTGCACTCCTCGTCGTCGACCACGACCACCTCGACCCCGCGGCTGCGCAGCAGGTCCTCGGCGCCCATGAACGTGACGTTCTCCCCGACCACGACCCGCGGGATGCCGTAGAGCAGCATCGCACCCGTGCACATGTCGCACGGCGACAAGGTGGTGTACATCGTCGCGCGGCGATAGACGCTGGCCGGCTGCCGGCCGGCGTTCTCCAGCGCATTGGTCTCGCCGTGGTGGATCGCGCTGCCGTGCTGCACCCGCCGGTTGTGCCCGCCCGCGAGCAGCACTCCGTCGGCGACCACCGCAGCGCCGATCGGGATACCGCCCTCGTCCCGACCGGCGCGGGCCTCGGCGATTGCCACGTCGAGCCAGCGCCGGTCCTCGTCGGACAAAGCCGCCATCTCAGCTGGGCAGGACGACGGTCTTGCGACTGCGCTGCCCGAGCCCGGCGAAGACCAGGGCCAGGTAGATCAGCGCAGTCAGGACGAACCCGACCTCGAAGGTCAGGTCGCCGATCTTCGGATGATGCGAGGGGAAGTACGCCGTGAATCGTGGTGGCTGGTCGGCGAACAGCCCGATCGACACGACCATCCCGACGATCATCGCGATCGGCCCGGCCAGGTTCTTGTGGGCGCGGTCATACAGCTTGTCGGCGTGGTTGCCCTTGTTGATCAACTGATCGACGAAGAACACCGCGAGCCACGGGCCGATCCAGTAAGCGATGATCAGCAGGAAGTTCTCGTACTTGTCGATGTCGTTCAACCCGATCGCAGCGACCACGAAGCCGGCCGCGCCGAAGACACCGGCGACCAGCGCCCGCCGGAACTTCAGCGGGATCTTGATCCCCAGGGTCGTGAACGACATCGCGCCGGAGTAGATGTTGAGCACGTTGGCGGCGATGGCGCCGACTGCGATCGCGAGCAGGACCAGGTCGCGGACGAAGGTCGGGTACGGCGAGGTGAAGGCCGCGGTCGGAGTCAGGTTCGGGTTGGTCGCGATCGTCGCCGAGACCGCCCCGACGACCTCGAGGAAGATGCAGGACAACGCGATCCCGAGCCCGCTCCACAACGCGGTTGCCCGCTTGGGCGTGTGCGGGTCCATGTAGCGGGTGTAGTCCGCTGCGTAGGGGTTCCAGCCGCAGGCATAGCCGAACGTCGCGGCAAGGGCCACCGTGAAACCACCGAAGCCGCCGGTGCCATGGCCGCCGTAGTGCCCCTTGGAGAAGGTGTAGATCGCACCGAGCACGAAGGCCACCGCGAGCAGCGGGAAGGCCACCTTCTCGAAGACGTGGACCAGGTTGTGGCCGTAGAGCGCGATCGCGATCTGGATTGCCACGATGATGACCAGACAGCCGTACTTGTTGAAGTGCAGCAAGGTGTTCAGCGCGAGAGCGCCGGACACGCTGTTGACCGCAAACCACCCGACGCCGGCGATCACGGCGTTGATGCCGGCCGGCAGCGCATTGCCCCAGTAGCCGAAGGAGATCCGGGAAAGGATCATCTGCGGTACGCCGTACTCGGGACCACGCGCGGACAGAGCCGCCTGGGTCACCGAGCCGAGCACCGTGCCGAGGACGATCGCCGCGACGGCCTGGGCGAAGCTGAGGCCGAAGAACAGGACGCAGATCACCCCGACGAAGACGGTCGCGAACTCGAAGTTCGGCGACATCCAGGTCCAGAACAGCTGTGTCGGCTTGC
>CAYNDD010000369.1:0-2934 GCA_964395425.1 uncultured Frankiaceae bacterium | reverse complement strand
GACCGAGGTCACCCGGGCATCGAGGTCGGCGGCGGTCACCGCGAACGCGTCGAGATCGTCCTGCGGTAGGTAGGTGCGCCCGCGGCGACGGTCCTCACCGACGTCCTGGCAGTGCTCAAGCAGCTGCAGCGCGGTGCAGACATCGTCAGACCATGCGGTCAGGTCCTCACCGGTTGCACCGACGATCGCCAGGACGATCCGGCCGACCGGGTCGGCGGACAGCGTGCAGTAGTGCCGCAGGTCGGCCCAGGTCTGGTAGGAGGCACGCACCTGGTCGAGCCGGTTGGCCTCGACCAGGGCGAGGAATGGGTCGATCGCGAGGTGATGCGCCTCCACCGTGGGCACCAGGGCCCGGAGCACGTCACGCTCGGGCCGTTCAGCGGACCAGACCCGCCGCAGGTCGGTCTCGAACTCGGCGAGCAGGGCTAACCGGTCCCCGGGCGCGTCGTCGCCGAGGTCG
Source organism: uncultured Frankiaceae bacterium (assembly GCA_964395425.1). Lineage (GTDB taxonomy): Bacteria > Actinomycetota > Actinomycetes > JAFAQI01 > JAFAQI01 > DATAUK01. Next base: position 2,474 of record CAYNDD010000369.1, on the reverse strand, counting down.
TCGACGGCGCGCGCGACCCCGTAGATCGCGCGCAGGTCCCGGCGCAGGCCGGCCGGAAGCAGCCGCATCGCAACCGGGAAGTTCTCGTCGGACTCGCGCGTCCCGGAACTTAGCGGAGGCTGCGATCGGCCCGCCACATCGCCAGCCGCTCCGGTCAGCTGACTCACCACGCTCCTTCGATCCCAATCACTGCATCCTCATCCGTAACAGGCGGTAAATCTGCGCCGATTCGCGTAGTCATCACGCTCAGTTTTGTCATTGATGTACAAAGAAGTGGTGACGGACGTGGCAACCGCACCAATCGGGCCAATCGGGCTGCGCGCCGTCCTGCCCAGGCTGACCGAAGAGCTGCCCGAGATGATCGACGAGGTCGTCGACCTGCTCCGCGACGACTGGCCCGACTACGCGGCCTTCGTCGCCGAAGACCGCGAGGACAGCCTGCGGATCGCCGAGATCGCGCTGCACCGCCTGGTCAAGATCGCCGAGCAGCTGCCGCACGCGAAATCGGCCGCCCCGGTCGACCCGGCTGAGCACGAGGCGTTCGAGGAGGTCGGCCGGCTCGAATGGCGCGAGGGCCGCTCGCTCGCGTCGCTGCTGTCGGCGTACCGGGCCGGCGCCCGGGTGGCCTGGCGGCACATCTCGCACACCGGGGTCCAGCTCGGACTCGACCCGGCCTCGGTTGCCTCACTCGCCGAGGCGGTCTTCGTCTTCATGGAGGAGCTGTCCTCAGCCTCCGCGCACGGCTACGTCGATGAGCAGCGGACTACCTCGGCCGAGCGTGAGCGGCTGCGCGCACAGCTGGCCGAGCTGCTCCTGTCCGACCGTTCGGACTCGACCTTGGTGAGCGCGATGGCGCTGCGGGCCGGGTGGACCGTGCCGGCCGCTGCTGCGCTGATCCTGATCGACGGGTCGAACGAGGCCGCGCACGCCGCCCTCGACCGCCTCGACCCGCAGTGCCTTCCGGTCCGCAACGGCGCCGTGACCGGCGGGATCCTGCCTGACCCCGATGCGCCCGGCCGGCGCGCCGTCATCGCCAAGACCCTGCGGGGCTTCGGCGCCGTGATCGGTACGACGGTCCCGCCGGCCCAGTTGCCGTCCTCGGTGCGGGTGGCCGAAGCCGGCGCCCGGCTGGCCGCCGCAGGAGTGTTGACCGGCGATCCGGTCTTCGTGGCCGACCACTACGACACCATCATGGTGGTCCGCGACGAGTGGCTGCTCGAGCATCTGCGCGAGCAGGCGCTCGCCCCGCTCGCCGGGGTCGCGCCTTCCACCAGGCGCCGGCTCGAGGAGACCCTCGGGGCCTGGTTGACCGCCATGGGCAACCAGCAGGCGACCGCTCGGGCTTTGCACGTGCACCCGCAGACGGTGCGCTACCGGCTCGGCCAGCTGCGCACCCTGTTCGGGCCGAGCCTCGACGAGCCCGACAACCAGCGCCGGCTGATGCTCGCGGTGTGCTGGGACCGGCCAGGCACCCGAAACGGGTCGTAAACACGAGCCGCCCGCCCGCCACGTTCGCGGTCGACAATCTCCCGTTTCAGCACACATCGCTGGCCCAACGGGACCACTAAGTAGGCCTCTGTCCGCTTTCGCGGGCAGATTCCGCTCGGTTGTGTGCCGGAACGGGCGGAAGGCCCGCAACGAACGAGTCGTTGCGGGCCTTCTCGCGTGCAGAACTACTTCTTGACGGTGATCGTCTCCTTGCCCGTGCTGGGCTTGTAGGTGTTGTCACCGCTGTAGATCGCCTTGATGTGCTGCTTGCCGACCTTCTTGAACGTGTGCTTGAGAGTCGCCTTGCCGGTCGTGCTGAGCTTGACCTTGCCGATCTTCTTGCCGTTGTCCATGAAGACCACGGTGCCGGTCGGCTTCGTCGAACCCTTGCTGTGCGTCGTGCTCGCCTTGAACGTGAGCGAACCCTTGGCCTTGACGGTCTTCTTCGACGCCACCTTGGTCGTGGTCGCCGTGCGCAGGTCCTTGAACACGATCTGCGCTTGGCCGAACTGCGTGACGTCGGCCAGGGTCGTGCTGTCGGTGACGAGGAGGATGCAGTTGGACAACGACGCGCCCTCGCCGCAGACCGCTTTCGAGGTCCCGGGCTTGAAGTCACCGGCCGCGCTGGTGAGGATCGTGAAGGTGGTGCTCGCGGTCTTCCCCGACGGGCTGGTGATCACGGCGATGTCGCTCGGGTTGGTGTCGCAGTAGGCCACGCTGAGCTTCGACACCGCGAGGCTCGAGCACTCGGCGATGTAGAGCGCCGGCGTGCTGTTGAAGTTGTGGCCCGACGCCGCGGTCACCTTGACCGTCACCTTCTGCTGGTCGACGAGACCCTTCGACGGGGTGGCCGTCAGACCGTCGACGGAGATGCCTGCCGCTGGTCGGGCGCTCGGGTGTGCCGAGGCGGGCACGACCGACGCCGCGATCAACGCGCCGGCGCCGACGAGCGTCACCAACGTTGCTGCGGCGGCTTTGTGGATTCT
>CAYNDD010000368.1:0-2957 GCA_964395425.1 uncultured Frankiaceae bacterium | reverse complement strand
GAGCCCGAGCGCATCGAGACCGCGGCCCTGCCAGCGACCCGGCGCCTCACCGACACCCAGGTAGTACTCGCACGCCCCGCGCTGCACCTGGTTCGAGTAGTACCGCCACGACCCGGTCCCGATCTTCGACGACGACAACATGCGCGACACCGTACGCATTGAAAATGCACATGTCTGCCGATGCTGTGGGGACGGGTAGGAAGGGGAACGGGACAGGACGGATGAGGCGGAAAGCGTTGGTAGGTAAGGGAAACTAGCGGTCACGGACGGTCAGGGCGAGTCTGACGGAACAGAAATCTGAGAAAGTGCGACGCGGTCGGGCGTGTCATTCGATCCGCCTCACCTCGCGTCTCGCCGTTATACCGGCTTGACGGGATGACGGCACTACGAGGATACTTGGTTCATGTCCCGACGCAAGACGACGCTCTACCTCGACGAGGATCTGTTGGCTGCGACCAAGATGGTCGCGGCCACTTCGGCACGATCGGAGAGCGAGGTGGTCAGCGACGCGATCCGCGCCTATCTGCAAACGGACGAATCTCGCGCCGCGGCTGGCCGAATACGAGCACTGCTCGAGCAAGTCACTGCGCGGAGTGAGTTGTCTGACGACGAAGCGCAACAAGTTGCGGTAGCCGAAGTCCGAGCGCATCGGAAGCAGCGAGCCGGGCGTTAGGTGGCACCGCCGCGGCTGGTTGTAGATACCAACGTCCTCATCGCCGCTGTCGTCTCTCGTGGTGGTACCTGCGACGAGCTGCTCACGGCGGCGCTGGCAGGACGTTGGAGGCCGATCGTGTCCCCAATCCTGCTCGAGGAACTGGCCGACGTGTTCGGCCGGCCGAAGTTTCGTCGCAACATCTCATCCGAGCAGGTCGAAGCATTCACAGCTGACCTGGCGCTCGTCACGGAGGTTTGGCCTGACTCGCTCGAACTACCGGGAGCGACTGAAGACCCAGATGACGACTTCCTTGTCGCCTTGGCGGTCTCTTCTCGTGCCGCCGGCATTGTCTCCGGCGACTCCCACCTGACCGCGCCAACCAACGAGCTGCCCGTGGCTGTATTCACACCAGCTCAGCTACTCGCCGATCTCGACGCATCCACCGACACGTAGGTCAGAGTCACTGCTCCTCGTCGTCACCCTTCTCGAGGATGCGTGTCGCGCGGCTCAATCCGGCAGTGGCGCTGGCCATCACCGGATGGGTGTAGACGGCGAGGGTAGTTCGCGGCGTGGCGTGACCCAACAGCGCCGCAACACGGATCGGCACCTCGCCGGCATCCGCGAGTGACGATGCGACGGCGTGCCGCAACGCGTGGAAACCAGGCATCTCCACCTTTGCCTTGGTCGAGACCTGACGGAGCCAGCGACGAAGGTTGTTCGGATCCGCCAGGGTGCCGCTCGGCGTCGGAAAGGCAATATCGGGCGCGGGAACACCGCGCGCGAGCGCAGCCTCGGCGACCTTGACGCGATGCGCCTTTATCAGCTCGACCAGCTCGCGGGTGATCTCGATCTTGCGCGTGCTCCCGGCCTTCGGCGCCGTCAGGGTGATCTTGCCGCCCGACTCCAACCGCACGGCCCGCCGAATGACGACCGTCCTCTCCTCGACGTCAACATCGGACCACGCCAGGGCGGCGGCTTCTCCGATCCGAACACCGGTCGAGGCCACGAACGCAAGGAGTGGGTACCACCACTCCTCCCGTGCCGCGGCGAGCAGCTTCATGATCGACTCGTCGTTGATGCGGACCTTCGGATCCGCTTCCTTCGTCTCGGGGAACCGGGCGAGCCGCACCGGGTTGCGGCCGGGCGACAGCCAGCCGACGCGGATCGCATGGTCGACGAGCTGTGCCGCGCACGCGCGGGCAGACACGAGCGTCGCGTGGCTCAGGTCTTCCGCCGCGAGACCCCGCAACCAATGCTCGACCTGGCGGACGCCGACCTCACGCAGCGGTCGGTTGCCCATCGCGTTGCAGAAACTGCGGGCGTATCGCACATTCTTGTAGCGCGTCCCCGACGAACGCTTCGGGTCGATGCCGTTGACCTTGAAGTCCTCGAACACGTCGAGTGCGGTCCGCCGCGCACCGCGAGGATCCTCCCCGCGGTCAGCCTCGGACTGAAGATCACGCAGCAGGGCCAAAGCGTCGATCTTTGTGCGCCCCGACCGCGCAACCCGCCGACGGTTTCCGTCATAATCTCGACCCAGATCCAGCAGCACGATCCAGCGCCGACGGGCCTTGTCGTAGAAGACAGAACCCTCGCCGTACCCCCTGCGCGCGGTCCTGCCCATATGGCAGTTTATCAAAGCTGCTAGCCATCTGCTAGCCAAACCTCCGGCACACCACGGTCAGCAACGGTCGTGATAAGTAAATGTTTCCAACACTTTTTGACCAATCTCGGTCTCCAGGACCTGGGCGTGAGGGCCGCTGACACGGAAGAGGTCACAGGTTCAAGTCCTGTACCGCCCACCAACAAGACCGCTGGGCGCGAACACCCGCCCGAAGAGCGGGACTTCGGACGCTCGGCGCCGACCGTCAGGCTTACGACGCCTGGGAGGCTGGGATTGCCACCATCCAGTAGTGGCAGGCGTTGTTGGCCCAGGTGCCGTGAATATCGAAGTGCTCGAACGGGCCGCCGTTGACGCTCGCGACGATGTCGATGTCTGCCTGATTCGACCCGGTCGACCCGACACTTGGCGCACCAAAGGCGTCGACCGGCGTAATCGTGCCATCGGCAGAGTCGGTGCCGGACGCGTCGATGCTCCCGCTCGCGCTCGGTCCGACCGAGATGGCGACATTCGCGGCCATCCCGCAGTTCGTGAGGATCGTCATGCCATCGATGGTCTCGGGGAACACGACCTGCTCGTCGTTGTTGCCGCCGGTCAAGGTGTCGTAAACCGCGGCCGGGCCGGCCGGACCCCGCTTGCCCTGCGGCCCCTGCGCTCCGAGCGTCACGTGCGTGTACCCCT
>CAYNDD010000367.1:1938-2977 GCA_964395425.1 uncultured Frankiaceae bacterium | reverse complement strand
GCACCCGGGACTACCAGCGGATGATCTTCGCCGGCGCGCACGACGAGGTGCCCGATCGGCAGGGCCGGGTGATGGTGCCCGGCCCGCTGCGTCAGTACGCCGGACTCGAGCGCGACTGCGCGGTCGTCGGGATGAACACCCATCTCGAAATCTGGGACGCCACCGCCTGGGCGGCGTACGAGGCCAGCCAGGAAGAGCCGTTCTCGAGCCTGTCCGAGGAGGTGCCCGGCATCTTCTGAGCCCCTTCCGGCCCCTTCTTCTCTGTGCGGCCCGGCCCCTGCCCGCGGCCCCTGACGCCACTTCCCCGGCGTCAGGCGTGGCGGCGGGGACCAGGTCGCACAGCAACCACCAGCACCACGACCCGCCGACCGTCCGCACCGAACGAGGAGAACCGATGAGCGAGCTGACCGGACGTGGCGGTCACCACGTGCCCGTGATGCTCGACCGGGTCCTCGACCTGCTCGACCCGGTGGCCGCCCGCGAGTCCGCGGTCGTCGTCGATGCCACGATCGGCCTTGGCGGCCATGCCGCGGCGCTGCTCGCCCGACACCCCGATCTGCACCTGATCGGCATCGACCGCGACGCCGACGCACTGGCCCGGAGCCGGGCCCGGCTGGCCGCGCACAGCGACCGGGTGCAGTTGGTGCACGGCGTCTACGACTCGCTCGCCGACATCCTTGCCGCGGCCGGCACCCCGCGGGTCGACGGAGTGCTGTTCGACCTCGGGGTCTCCTCAATGCAGCTCGACGACGACGAGCGCGGCTTCGCCTACTCCCGCGACACCGGTCTCGACATGCGGATGGACACCACGACCGGCATTACCGCGGCCGACGTCGTGAACACCTATCCGGTTGCCGAGCTCAGCCGGGTGCTGCGCGAGTACGGCGAGGAGCGCTTCGCCCGGCGGATCGCGCAGGCGATCGACCGCGAGCGCTCGGTCGCTCCGTTGACCTCCTCACGGCGGCTGGCCGAGCTCGTGCGCGACGCCGTACCGGCCGCGACCCGGCGGGTCGGCGGCCATCCGGCCAAGCGCACCTTT
>CAYNDD010000367.1:0-1928 GCA_964395425.1 uncultured Frankiaceae bacterium | reverse complement strand
GTTCGGGAGCCGTTCACCACATCGGCCCGGTTGGTCGACCTGCTGCGCGACGCGATCCCTGGCGCCTCGGCGCGCACGGGCGGCCACCCGGCCAAGCGCACGTTCCAGGCGCTGCGGATCGAGGTCAACGACGAGCTCGGCACGCTCGAGCGGGCCCTGCCGGCCGCGGTGACCGCGCTGAGACTCGGTGGCCGGCTGGTCGTGCTCGCCTACCAGTCGCTCGAGGACCGGATCGTCAAGCGGGTCTTCGCGGCCGGCGCCACGACCTCGGCACCGCCCGATCTGCCGGTCGTGCCCGAGAGCGCGATGCCGACCTTGCGGCTGTTGACCCGCGGTGCCGAAGTGCCGGACGAGCGCGAGGTCGCCGACAATCCCCGCGCCGGCTCCGCCCGGCTGCGTGCGGTCGAGCGAGTCCGGGACGCCGCATGAGCGAGCTCCGATGAGCGCGGCCGCCCCGCTTCGGTATCAGGCTCGGCCGCGGACCGGTGCCGCCACGCTGCCGAAGAACCTCCAGATCCGTCCGACCGTCGGGCCGAAGCCGGTTGCGCGGTCCCGGCCGCGCCTGGTCGTGTCGGCACAGCAGCGCTCGACCGCCGGCCGATTCGCGTTCGTCGTCGTTGTCGGCGGCATCCTCGTCGGCGGCCTGGTCGCCGTGCTGCTGCTGCACATGATGGCGGCCCAGGACGGGTTCCGCGTCACCGCGTTGCAACAGCGCCTGGCGACTCTCACCGATCAGGTGCAGGAGCAGCAACAAGTGGTAGCCGCGGACTCCGCACCGAACGCCCTGCAGGCCCGCGCCGACGCGCTCGGCATGGTGCCGACCACGATCTCGGCCTTCCACAACAAGGGAAACGGTCACGCAGTCGCCGTTGAGTCACCGATGTACGTGCCGCCCCCGAGCATCGTGACCGGCAAGCCCGCGACCGCTAAGTCCGGGGCCGGCGCGGCCGCGGCCGGCAACTCGACGTCGTCGAAGACGTCCAAGAGCGGTACGACATCAAAGACGGGGACCAAGTCGAAGGCCGGGACTACGTCGACTGCCGGGACCAAGCAGTCCACGCATCATCCGCACCATCACACCGGGCGGTGAGGGTGCGCCGGCACCCGGATCGGCGCGGCACCGGGTTCGGGCGCGTCCAACACGGCAGGCTGTCGTGGTGACCCGCACCGCACCCCCGCCACCTCGCGGCGCGGTCCACCGACCGACCCGCAGCGCGGTCCAGCGCCGACCGGTCCGGCGCCGCCCGAGCGCCCGGCATCGGCTCGAGGTCGTCCTGTTCGTCTCGTTGATCGTGCTGTCGTTGATCGGCGGCCGGCTGCTGCAGCTGCAAGGCCTCGATCGATCGGCGTACGCCGCGTCCGCTCAGGACCAGCAGCTCCAGACCGTGACCCTGGCCGCTACCCGGGGCGCGATCACCGACCGCGACGGCAACCCGATCGCGACGAGTGTCGATGCGCGCGACGTGGTCGCCGACCCGGAGGAGATCTCGGATCCGCTCGCGATCGTCGACCGGCTGGCCCCGTTGCTCGACCTCAATGCCGTCACGCTCTTGCGGCAGCTCAGCACGCACAGCCAGTACGCGTTGCTGACCCGCACTCCGGTTTCGCCGTCGGTGGCCGACTCGATCCTCGCGATGAAGCTGCCGGGCATCACCACGCCCGACACCACCCGGCGGATCTATCCGGACGGCACCCTCGCTGCGAACGTGATCGGCTTCGTCAACGCCGACGGCCAAGGCGCCGGCGGGCTCGAGTACAGCTATCAGCGCACGCTGGCAGGACACAGTGGCATCGAGCGCTACCAGGTCGGCGCGAATGGTGAGGCGATCCCGGACGGCCGCACCGACACGACGCCGGCCGTACCCGGCTCAGGGCTTCGGCTCACCTTGCAGCGCGACATCCAGTTCGAGGCGCAGCGGCAGATCACC
>CAYNDD010000366.1:0-2987 GCA_964395425.1 uncultured Frankiaceae bacterium | reverse complement strand
GCCGCTCGCCGGGCCTGCAGGCCATGGTTGCGGCGGCTGTCAGGTGACCGTCCAGCAGTAAGGCTCGACGGGTCAGTTGGAGGTGCAAATAGACACGTATGTGCTCAACTCCTGCCTGCTAGCTCGGAGTCGCGTCATATAGTCACAGAAAGAGAGAAAAGCGTGACCCGAGTGGTGTCAGCGGCGTATAGGCGAGGTATGCCGCGGAAACCAACCAAGTGGTGTCAAGGCCGATCCAATAGTGGACCGCTGGCGCCGGTCGAAAAGTGGACCATTTGGCGGGGCTGCGAGGCCTCCGCGCGTGTGCGCGTCTTCGGGGGTTTGGGCTCGGGATCGGCGTGCTGTGAGGCCGTCTGCTGGCCCTGGGGCGGTCGCCGAGGGTGTGATCGGTCAGGGGTTTTCGAGCGGGTTGGAGCCTGGGCGGGCGTCCACGTCTTTGCCGCGGAGGCGGTAGCTGTCGCCTTTGAGGGCGAGGATCTCGGCGTGGTGGACGAGCCGGTCGAGCATTGCCGTGGCGACGGCGTCGTCGCCGAAGATCTCGCCCCAGGCGCTGAAGGGCTTGTTGCTGGTGACGATCATCGAGGCACGCTCGTAGCGGGAGCTGACGAGCGAGAACATCAGGTTGGCGGCTTCGGGGTCGAAGGGGATGTAGCCGACCTCGTCGACGACGATCAGCGGGATGAAGCTGAGCCGGCGCAGTTCGGCTTCGAGGTTGCCCTGTCGTTTGGCGTCGGCGAGCCGTGCGACCCACTGGGTTGCGGTCGCGAACTGGACGCGGTGGCCGGCGAGGCAGGCGCGGATCGAGAGCGCGATCGCGAGGTGGGTCTTGCCGGTGCCGGGCGGGCCGAGCAGCAGGACGTTCTCGCGGGCGTGAAGGAAGTCGAGCTGGCCGAGGTGCTCGATCACCGTCTTCTTGACCGAGCGTTGGAAGCTGAAGTCGAACTCCTCGAGCGTCTTGCGGGCCGGGAAGCGGGCCGCCTTGATCCTGGCCTCGCCGCCGTGGCTGTCGCGGGCGGCGACCTCGGTGCCGAGGAGGGTCTCCGCGAACCGCTCGTAGCTCCACGCCTCCTCCCGCGCCCGCTCGGCCAAGGCCGGCAGCGCCCGCGCGGCGGCCGGCGCCTTCAACGCGCGGAACAGGTGCGCGAGCTCAGAGCTCTTGCTCACGCCGGGATCAGCGCGTCGTAGCGCTCGAGCGGCCGGCGTTCGACCTCGACGTCACGGCCGCGGCGGCGGCCGCGCAAGCGGTCGAGCTCGCGCTGATGGGCGGGGTCGGTGATGGTGAGGCCGCCCGCGAAGACGCGCCGGTGGCGGCAGGCGAGCTCACCGGTGTCGAGCACGACCGCCGTCAGCTGCGTCTGCGAGACGCGCAGCTCGACGCGGCGGCCGGCGAAGGCGGGGTCGAGCGAGTAGTCGTTACGGTCGACACGGAGGTAGGGCTGCTGCGGGACCCGGGTCACGAACCTGCGGTCGAGGTCGGGCAGCCGCTCCGGCAGCGGACGCATCCGCTCCCGCTCCAGCTCGAGCCGCTCGACCGGGACGGCTCGCACGGTGCGATGCACACGACGGTTGACCTTGTCGCACCAGCCGTCGAGCTGCAGCTGGAAGTCGGCCTCGTTCGCGAACCGCCGGCCCGGCTCGAAGTTCGAGCGCAGGAACCGGTGCGACCGCTCGAGTAGCCCCTTGGCCTGCGGATCGGCCGCCGCCAGGATCACCCAGCCGACGCCGAGCTGGCCGCAGAAGCCGGCAAAGGCGTCGGTGGGGCGGCCACCGCCGGCATGGATCGCGCCCTCCCGGTCCCAGACCAGCTTCTCCGGCAGCATCCCGATCCGCTGCAGCGACCGGCCCAGCCCCCACAGCACGTCTCCGGGCTCTTTCGAGAACACCAGCGTGCCCGCGAGGACCCGCGACCAGCACACCTCGACAGTCACCACATAGCCGCGGCGGGTCTGGCCGTACCCGACCGGGATCGGCTCCCGCGGCTCCCAAAGGTCGCACTGCACCAGCTCGCCCGGCCGATAGAACGTGCGCTGGAACGTGCGCCGCACCAGGAACCGCGGCCGCGTCTCCCGCACGTAATCGTCGAAGATCGACTTGCCGCCCGTGTAGCCCAGCTCGCTCGCCAGCTCACGCAGCCGCTGCGACTGGATCGTCGGCTCCACCCGCAGCTGTTCACAGATCCACTCCCGGTACGGGTCCAGCTTCGACGCAGCCGGCGGACGCACGTACCGCGGCGGCGCCTCGGCCGCCAACGCGCGCGTGATCGTGTCGCGATGGAGACCCGTCAGTCGGTGGATCGCGCGCTTCGAGCGCTTCTCGACGAAATACAGCCGCCTGATCTCCGCCCACTGCTCCACACCGATCACCACTCCCTCCTCGCCCGATGACCAGGCGAGGCTCCGCGACCAGCCGGACAACCTCCGACTCAGCGCCGAGTGGTCCAGATCTCAACCGGCGCAGGTGGTCCAGTATTCAGGCGGCACCCACACTAATGGCGACTTACGGCAACTCGAGCGGTCGAACCGTCACGCCAGGTCGCGGGTTCGAGTCCCTTCGCTTTGGCGGGACCCGTGCGGGTGGGAACTCAATCCTCCGTTGGCGGCACGCGTCTTTCCGCCATACACCGGGTTCGTTTCAGTGGGTGCGGAGACTGCCTCGCGCGAAGAATGCGACCAGGAACGCAATCACAAGAACGAGGAACAGGAACTTCGAAATAACAATTCCACCGCCGACTGCGATCACAAGCAGGATGAGTAGAAGCAACCACAACATTTCCAGTGCCTCCTTTTCCCCACCCACTCTGGATGCCGCGGCGGGTCGACGCATCGGGAGACCCCGCATCTCAGTTGCTCGGAACTACGTCGTCATCTATCAGGCGCTGAACCAGTCCGTGATTTGGAGCCAATTTGTCAACCACCACCGGCGACCAACGGCAACTCGACTCGACCATCGGGGCTGAAACAGCCATAACAAGCCGGGAAGGCGACTAA
>CAYNDD010000365.1:0-3007 GCA_964395425.1 uncultured Frankiaceae bacterium | reverse complement strand
GCCGGCCTTCTCGGCCGCGATGGCGTCGACCGTCGGGCCGAGGATCCCGACGTGGTCGAGGCTGATCGGCAGCACGACCGAAACGGGGGCATTGACGACATTGGTCGCGTCCCACCGCCCGCCAAGCCCGACCTCCACCACCGCGGCGTCGACGGGCGCATCGGCGAAGGCCGCGAACCCCATCGCGGTCAGGAGCTCGAAGAAGGTGACCCGCTCGGCGTGGCGGGCATCGACGATCTCCGCGAACGGCGCGACCTCGTCGTACACCTCGGCGAACCGCTCGTCGGACAGCGGCTCGCCGTCGACGCAGATCCGCTCGGTGACGCTCTCCAGGTGGGGCGAGGTGTAGCGGCCGGTCCGGAGGCCGAGCTCACGCAGCAAGGCGTCGATCATCCGCGCGGTCGAGGTCTTGCCGTTCGTGCCGGTGATGTGGATCGACGGGAAGTTCAGCTGCGGGTCACCGAGCAGGCCCAGCAGGTCGACGATCCGGTCGAGGTCCGGAACCATCCGGGTCGGGAACCGCTCCTCGAGCACCTTCTCGACCCGGGCCAGCGGATCGACCTCGTCAAAACCCACGGGCCCGATGTTAGGTCGGACTCCTAGACTCGTGCGCTGTGAGCGTTCCCGAGAAGCCGACCCTCGACGGCCTCGAAGCCAAATGGTCGGCGACGTGGGAGATCCAGGGGACGTACCGGTTTGACCGCACCCGCGAGCGCGACGAGATCTACTCGATCGACACCCCGCCGCCGACCGTCAGCGGCGCTTTGCACGTTGGACACGTCTTCTCCTACACCCACACCGACCTGATCGCCCGGTTCCAGCGGATGCGCGGCCGCGAGGTCTTCTACCCGATCGGCTTCGACGACAACGGCCTGCCGACCGAGCGCCGGGTGCAGAACTTCTACGGCGTGCGCTGCGACCCGTCGCTGGCGTACGACCCCGTGTACGAGCCGCGCTACCACGGCGAGGCCAAGGCCGCGAAGGACCAGCAGTCGATCTCGCGGCGCAACTTCGTCGAGCTCTGCGAGGAGCTGACGCTCGAGGACGAGAAGCGGTACGAGGCGCTGTGGCGCCAGCTCGGGCTGTCGGTCGACTGGAACCACACCTATACGACGATCGGGCGGCAGGCCCGGGCGGTGGCCCAGCGCGGCTTCCTGCACAACCTGGCCAGGGGCGAGGCGTACCAGGCCGAGGCGCCGACGCTGTGGGACATCACGTTCCGCACCGCCGTCGCGCAGGCCGAGCTCGAGGACCGTGAGGCGCCGGGCGCCTATCACCGGATCGCGTTCGAGCGGGTGGACGGCGGCGAGCCGGTCCGGATCGAGACGACGCGGCCCGAGCTCATCCCGGCCTGCGTCGCCTTGGTCGCGCACCCCGACGACGAGCGCTACCAGCCGTTGTTCGGCCGGTCGGTTCGCACGCCGTTGTTCGGCGTGGAGGTGCCGGTCCGCGCGCACCGCCTCGCCGCGCCCGACAAAGGCTCGGGCATCGCGATGATCTGCACGTTCGGCGATCTGACCGACGTGATCTGGTGGCGCGAGCTACAGCTGCCGACCCGCGCGATCATCGGGGTCGACGGCCGGCTGCTCGCCGAACCGCCGGTGGAGGTGGACGACGCCGCATACTCCCGGGTCGCGGGCAAGACGGTGTTCTCAGCCCGCGAGGAGATCGTCTCGATGCTGCGCGAGTCCGGCGCGCTCGAGGGCGAGCCGAAGCCGATCACCCACCCGGTGAAGTTCTACGAAAAGGGCGACCGGCCGCTCGAGATCGTGACGTCTCGGCAGTGGTACATCCGCAACGGGGGTCGCGAGCCCGAGCTGCGCGAGGCGCTGCTGAAGCGCGGTCGCGACCTCGATTGGCACCCGAAATACATGCAGACCCGCTACGAGAACTGGGTCGAGGGACTCGCTGGCGACTGGCTGGTCAGCCGGCAGCGCTACTTCGGCGTCCCGTTCCCGATCTGGTACCGCCTCGACGCCGAGGGCCGGCCCGACTACGACCACCCGATCACCGCGGACGAGGCGGCGCTCCCGGTCGACCCGTCGAGCGAGTGCCCACCCGGGTACGACGAGTCACAGCGCGGCGTCGCAGGCGGCTTCATCGGCGACCCCGACGTCATGGACACCTGGGCGACGTCGTCGCTGTCGCCGCAGATCACCAGCGGCTGGGGACGGGACGAGGATCTGTTCCCGCGAGTCTTCCCGATGGACCTGCGCCCGCAGGCCCACGACATCATCCGTACCTGGTTGTTCGCCACCGTGGTGCGCAGTCACCTCGAGCACGATGTCCTGCCCTGGGCTCATGCCGCGATCTCCGGCTTCGTCGTCGACCCCAAGCGCGAGAAGATCAGCAAGTCGAAGGGCAACGCCGAGGTCGGGCCGGCCGAGATCCTCTCGACGTACGGATCGGACGCGGTGCGCTGGCGGGCGGCGACCACCCGGCCCGGCACCGACACCCCGTTCGACGAGACGCAGATGAAGGTCGGGCGGCGACTGGCGATCAAGGTGCTCAACGCGTCGAAGTTTGCACTGTCCCTGGGCGCGACGCCGGACCTCGGCGCGGTCACCGAGCCCCTCGACGCCGCCATGCTTGCCCAGCTCGAGAAGGTGATCGAGGACGCCACGACCTCGCTCGCCGGCTACGACTACACCCGGGCACTGGAGGCGACCGAGACGTTCTTCTGGACCTTCTGCGACGACTACCTCGAGCTGGTGAAGGAGCGGGCGTACGGCTCGCGCGGCGACGCCGGAGTGGCGTCGGCTCGAGCGGCTCTCGGTACGGCGCTCGACGTCCTGCTGCGGCTGTTCGCGCCGTTCATGCCGTATGTCACCGAGGAGGTCTGGTCGTGGTGGAAGGAAGGCTCGATCCACCGCGCGAGCTGGCCCACTGCTGACGAGGTGAGGGTCAGCAGCGTGGTCGGCACGGAACCCACGCTGCTGACCCTCGTCGGTGTCGCGCTCTCGCAGGTGCGAGGCGCGAAGTCGACCGCCCAGGTGTCGATGCGCAC
>CAYNDD010000364.1:1906-3041 GCA_964395425.1 uncultured Frankiaceae bacterium | reverse complement strand
GTGGTGTTCGCGATGTTCTCCGGCTTCTACTTCTGGTGGCCGAAGATGACCGGCACGATGCTCGACGAGCGGCTGGGCAAGATCCACTTCTGGACCCTGTTCGTCGGGTTCCACATGACCTTCCTCGTGCAGCACTGGCTGGGCGTCGAGGGCATGCCGCGCCGCTATCCGGACTACTTACCCTCCGACGGCTGGACCACCCTCAACACGATCTCGACGATCGGTGCCTACATCCTCGGCCTGTCGATGCTGCCGTTCATGTACAACGCGTGGCGGTCGTGGGTGGGCAAGAACGAGCGGGTGGTCGGCGACGACCCGTGGGGCTACGGGAACTCGTTGGAGTGGGCGACGTCGTGTCCGCCGCCGCGGCACAACTTCACCTCGATCCCGCGGATCCGGTCCGAGCGGCCGGCGTTCGACCTGCACTATCCGCACCTGTCGGGGCTGCCTGAGATGCACTCGCTGCCGGTTGCGGTCGAGGATCCGGCATGAAGGTCGAAGGGTTCCTGTTCGCCTTCATCGCGGTCTTCCTCGCCGGCACCGACGTCGTCTACTGGTTCACCTCGCACGACCCGACCGGGACGACCGCGTTGGCCCTCGGTGCGCTGCTGGGCACGCTGACCGGCTCGTACCTGCTGGTCTCGGCGAGCCGGATGGATGCCCGCCCGGAGGACCGCAAGGACGCCGAGGTCGGTGACGGCGCGGGGGAGATCGGGTTCTTCAGCCCGTACAGCTGGGCGCCGCTGTGGTGCGCCGGAGCGGCGGCGGTCTTCTTCACCGGGATCGTCTTCGGCTGGTGGCTGTGCTTCATCGGCGCGGCCTTCGCCGTACCCGCGGTCGGCTCGATGGTGTTCGAGTACTACTCCGACGACATGGCCTGACGACTCACCCGCCGCCCGGTCCGTGTTACAACGGACGTGGTGACAGGGAGGTCCCCATGTCGGCATGGGCCATTGCACTCGTCGTCGTTGCCGGCGCATTGCTGATTGGCGGCACGTTGTACTCGGCGGCCGCCGACCGGATCCGACGTCGCGATTCGCGATCTGCGGAAACGGTCGACCAACTACCGGTCACGACGGTCAACCCGATGGCCCTGCCGATGCACGATCGAGCGTTCGACAAGCCGCGCTAGCCG
>CAYNDD010000364.1:0-1806 GCA_964395425.1 uncultured Frankiaceae bacterium | reverse complement strand
GCTAGCCGGCTGCCGAGCTCGAGCGCTTGGGCTGGTTCTTCGCGGTGCTGGCGTGCTCGGCCACCTCGAGCCGGATCGGATCGCGAGCGGGGCGTTCAGCTCGGTTGATCGCCACCGAGTCCGGGCTTTCGGTGCTGACGAGATCGCACAGCAACGTGATCGGGACCCCCTCGCGCAGCAGGGTCATGACGGAGACGGTCCTCATGGCGTACCCCTCGGTCTCGAATTACACGGGTGTAATTCGGCAGGTACCCGCCGGGTCTTGAGCGGTTTCGGCGTACTTATTGCGGACTTGTTTGGTCTGTCCATCGACTGCCGTCCCACCACCGGTTGGTGCCGGGGATGCCCGGGTCCGGATACCACCCGGGCGGCGGGCCGGCGGCCGCTGCCGGATACATCATCGCTGGTGCAGGCGGCCGTGGCCGGCGGCGACGCGCCGCGCCAACGATTGCGAGCACCACGCCCAGTACGGTGAGCACGAACCCGGCCGCCATCAGCACGAACCACCACGCCACCTGTTTGGCGATGTCACCCAGCGTGTTCGAGATGATGAACGGCACACCCGGTGGGCCACCGACGGCGACGGTGTAGTCGCCGGCCGTGGTGATCTGGAACCGGACCTGGCCGAGGTACGACGTCGACCCGCGGGTCAGCGTCTCGGTGACCGAACCCGGGCCGGTGGTGGGGATCCGCTGGCCATCGGTCGAGGTGACGGTGACCTGCGAGGGCGAGATCGTGGCGAGCACGCGCTCGGATATGTAGACCTCGTAGCTACCGGTGCTGAAGTGCCGCTGGTCCTTGGTCGGCGTGGTCAGAACCGGGCTGGTCACCTCGTGCACGATCTTCTCGATGCCTTCCACCCCGCCGATCGTCGCCGCGACGACGCCGATCGCGGCGATGGTCAGCGACACACCAAGGCGAGGGCCACGCGGCGTGGTCGGCGCGGTCAGACCTGGATCCATCACGCCCCCAGCCTGCCCGATCCGGTTGCCCGGTTGCCGTCACCGCGCCGCAGCCAGGCCCGGGCTCGTGGTGGCCGCCCGCTCGGACGTCGGCGGACCCGGCCGGCCAGGTTTAGCCGTGTTGCGGCCAACCAGCGGCCGACCTTCAGGTTCCCCTCACCAGCACGCTGAATTGTCGGAGCAGCAGGCGCACAGTCTTTGGCGCGCTACGGCCGGGGCGATGAACGAGGTGCGCATGGTGGGGCAGATCGAGCGTGATGTGGGGTCGGCGCATTGGTGAGCCGGGCCCGCCGGCACTGGAAAGGCGCCGTGCTCGGCGGCGTGGTCATGCTCGTCGTGCTCGTCGTCGGCATTCCGTACGTCTACATCCACGTGATCGAGGGCACGCAACCAGCGCCGCTCGCCCTGAGCGACGTCCCGTCCTCGACCGGTTCGACTCGCGATCTCAGCGGCACCAGTACGCCGTCGGGCAAGCCAGGATCGATCGACGGCGTCTGGCGGGTGACCGAAGGGTCCCAGGCCGGCTACCGGGTGGACGAGACATTGGCCGGCCAGAGCATCACGGCGGTCGGTCGCACATCGGCGGTCACCGGTTCGGTCACGATCTCGGGCCAGTCCGTCACCGCGGCTACGTTCAGCGTGCAGATGGCGTCGGTCACCAGCGACCGCAACCAGCGTGACCAGCAGTTCAGCGGACGGATCATGGACACCGCGCAGTATCCGACCGGAACCTTCGTCCTCAGTACGCCGATCGCGCTCTGCCGGCCTCCGAGGATCGGGAAGGTCATCACGGTCCAGGCCACCGGCAACCTGACCCTGCACGGCACGACCAGGCCGGTGTCGT
>CAYNDD010000363.1:0-3049 GCA_964395425.1 uncultured Frankiaceae bacterium | reverse complement strand
GTTGAGCGTGCCGGAGCGGTAGTCGACGGTGATCAGGGTGAACGCGGCCAGCAGCAGGATGGTCAGGACCAGCCGACCCCGACGTGAGTTCCTCATCCCTGGACGCGATTCATCGTGGGGAGAACGGTACGACGGTCACCCGTCGTACCGGTCCGGCTCGACTATCGCCGGGGCTCGGAGATCAAGACCTGCTGGAGCGCCTCGAACTCCTCGACGCACTTGCCGGCACCCATGGCGACCGAGTTGAGCGGGTCGTCGGTGACGTGGATCGGCATGCCGGTCTCGTGCCGCAGCCGCTCGTCGAGCCCGGCGAGCAGCGCGCCGCCGCCGGTCAGCACGATGCCGCGGTCCATCACGTCACCGGAAAGCTCGGGCGGGGTCTTGTCGAGCGTCGTCTTGACCGCATCGACGATCGCGTTGACCGGCTCCTCGATCGCCTTGCGGATCTCGTCGGCGCTGACCAGGATCGTCTTCGGCAGACCGGTGACGAGGTCGCGGCCGCGGATCTCCGCGCCCGGCTCGTCCGGCGCGGGGAACGCCGAGCCGATCGCCATCTTGATCTCCTCGGCCGTCCGCTCGCCGAGCATCAGGCTGTATTCCTTCTTCACGTACGCGATGATCGACGCGTCGAGCTCGTCGCCGCCGGTGCGGATCGACTGGCTGGTCACGATGCCGCCGAGGGAGATCACCGCGACCTCGGTCGTGCCGCCGCCGATGTCGACCACCATGTTGCCGGTCGGCTCGTGCACCGGGAGGCCGGCGCCGATCGCGGCCGCCATCGGCTCCTCGATGATGAACACCTTGCGGGCCCCGGCCTGGTATCCGGCGTCCTTGACCGCGCGCTGCTCGACCCCGGTGATCCCGCTGGGCACGCAGATGACCAGGCGCGGACGAGCGGTCCGACGGCGGCGGTGCACCTTCTGGATGAAGTAGCGCAGCATCCGCTCGGTGGTCTCGAAGTCGGCGATCACGCCGTCCTTCAGCGGGCGGATCGCGACGATGTTGCCGGGCGTGCGCCCGATCATCCGCTTGGCCTCGGTGCCCACCGCGAGAATGCCCGCGGTGTTGGTGTTGATCGCGACCACGCTCGGCTCGTTGAGCACGATGCCGCGGCCGCGGACGTAGACCAGGGTGTTCGCTGTGCCGAGGTCGACGGCCATGTCGCGACCGAGGAATCCGCTGTTGTTCGCCATATCGGCGCACGCCTTCCAGGACGGGGAATCTGAGCGCTGCACTCGCAAAAGCCGCGCTACCGGGGGCAGGCCCGATGCTAGCGCTGATCCGACGTACGCCGAAATGCCCGCTCAGCGGCCCCGTTCCGGCCGGGCCGACCGGCGCCGGGAGGGTTGGTCAGGCCAAATCGGGGAAGAACAGACCGAGCTCGCGGGCGGCCGCCTCGGGCGAGTCGGAGCCGTGGACGAGGTTCTGGCCGATCTCCAGGGCGAAGTCGCCGCGGATCGAGCCGGGCGTGGAGGCGACCGGGTCGGTCACGCCCATCAGGGTCCGGACCGCCTCGACCGCGCGGTGGCCCTCGACCGCGAGAGCCACCAGCGGCCCGCCGGTGATGAACTCGACCAGGTCGCCGAAGAACGGCTTGCCGTCGTGCTCGGCGTAGTGCCGGCTCGCGATCTCGACGTCGAGCGTGCGCAGCTGCATTCCCAGGATCGTGAAGCCCTTGCGTTCGAGCCGCCCGACGATCTCGCCGACGAGGCCACGCCGGACCGCATCGGGCTTGATCAGGACAAGGGTCCGCTCGCTCATCCGCAACACCCTAGTGCCCACGCATGGCCCATCGGTGGGGCGATAGCCACACGCATGGGCCATGCGTGTGGTCGGGCGGGGGCGGTCAGGTCGGGCGGGTACGCGGCCACAGCCGCAGCCAGTACACCCAGATCGCGGCGAACGCCAGCCCCACGACGTACATCGGCCAGGTGACCGCGCCGCCCGCGATCACCAGCACCTGCAGCGCGGTCGCGAACATCTTGCCGCCGCGCTTGCGAAGCCGGGCCGCCGCGACGATCAGCAGGACCGCCATCGCGAACAGATAGCCGACCCGAAACGCCGAGACATGACCACGCTCGAGGCTGAGCACCGCCGGCCCGGCGAGCAGCAGGACGATCGCCTCGATCGCCAGCCCCGCGGAGCCGATCGCGTAGAGGCCGCGCGGCGCATCGCCCGCGCCGGTCGAGCCAGCGGCACCCGGGCCGTTCGCGGCCGAGCCGTTGCTCACCGTCCGGGCCCGCGAAGCAGGTGCCGGGCCTCGCCGGCGGTCACGATCGATCCGGTGACGATCACGCCGGCCCCACCGAGCGCCGCATCGCTCTCCGCGGTCGCCAACGCGAGGTCGATCGCGTCGTCGAGCCGTTCCCGGACCTCGACCCGGTCGGGTCCGAAGACGTCCCGAGCCACCTCGGCGAGCGCGGTCGCCGGCACCGCCCGCGGCGAGGAGTTGGTGGTCGCAACGATCGAGGTCACGACCGGTTCGAGCTCGGCCAGTACGCCGGCCGCGTCCTTGTCGTCGAGGATCGCCACCACCGCGACCAGCTGGTCGAAGGTGAAGGCGTCCTGCAACGCGGCCGCCAGCGCCGCGGCACCGGCGGGGTTGTGCGCCCCGTCGATCATCACCGTCGGGTTGCGCCGAAGGACCTCGAGCCGGCCGGGCGAGCTGACCTTGGCGAAGGCGGCCCGGACCAGGTCGGCATCAAGTTGCTCCCGGTCGGCGGCGCCGACGAACGCCTCGACCGCGGCCAGCGCGCACGCGGCGTTGCCGGCCTGATGCGCGCCGTGAAGCGGCAGGAAGATCTCGTCGTACACGCCGGCCAGGCCTTGCAGCTCGAGCAGCTGACCACCGACCGCCACCGACCGGGTGCGGACCCCGAAGGTCAGCCCCTCGGCAAGGATCGTCGCACCGACCGTGGCCGCGCGCTCCACGAGCACCCGTACCGCATCCTCGGGCTGGATCGCGCAGATCACGGTCGCGCCCTCGTGGATCAAGCCGGCCTTCTCGGCCGCGATGGCGTCGACCGTCGGGCCGAGGATCCCGACGTGG
>CAYNDD010000362.1:0-3078 GCA_964395425.1 uncultured Frankiaceae bacterium | reverse complement strand
GCGGACCGTCGTACTCGCGCCGGCCGGTCAGGCACTCGAGCAGCATCAGGCCGAGCGCGTAGACGTCGGCCGGCGGTCCCACCGGCTCGCCGGAAACCTGTTCGGGCGCGAAGTACGCCGGAGTGCCGAGCACGTCGCCGGCCTGGGTGAGGTGCGCCGAGTCGACCAGCCGGGCGATCCCGAAGTCGGCGAGATGGACCCGCCCACCGCTCGAGATCAGCACGTTGGCGGGCTTCACGTCGCGATGGACGAGACCCTGGCCGTGGACGTAGGCGAGGGCGTCGGCGACCGCAGTGCCGATCTCCGCGGTGCGGGCCGAAGTGAGCGCGCCCAGGCGCAGCCGCTCGGACAGGGTCGAGCCCTCGACGAGCTCCATGACGAGGTAAGGATGGCCAGTGGTCGGATCGGTGCCGGCGTCGAAGACCGTGACCAAGGACGGGTGGTTGAGCCGCGCCAGGGTGCGCATCTCATCCTCATGGCGCTGCAGCTCCTGGGCCACGTCGCCGCGGAACAACTTGACCGCGACGCCGCGTTCGAGCCGCTCGTCGACGGCGCGGTAGACCTCGGCGACGCCACCGGAGCCCAACAGCTCGCCGAGCCGATAACGGCCGTCAAGGAGCCGGCCGGAGGTCTCCGTCGGGCCGTTGGTCATGGCCCCAGCATTACGGTCGGCCAAGGTCTGAGCCAAATCGGGGCGGGCGATCGACCTAACAAGCCGGCGGAATCACGATGTACGGCAGCGGCGACGGCTGCTCCAAGATGTCCTCGGCATTGAGCAGTGCGCACACCCGGCGTACCGAGTTGTTTGCTCCCTCGACGACGAGGAGACGGCCTTCCTCGCGCAGCGCGTCCGCGGCGCCGAGGATGACGGCCAGCGACAAGACGTCCATGAACGACACGTCATCGAAATTGAGGACGATCGTCGACGTCGGCCGGGTGCATGCTTCTTCGAGCAGGTCGCGAAGGTCGTCAACACTTACCAAGTCGAGGTCGCCGTGGAGCCTCGCCACCGTGGCGTCGCGCCGCACGTCCACCTCGCCGAGCACGGCTTGCCCTCTCGTCAGCGGTCCCCGCCGACCTCGACGGTAACGACCTGCGGGGGGATTCGTCAGCCAATTCAGTCGTCTGATCACGGCATGTCGGGACGCGAACCTGGCAAACTGGCCGGGCGGCCCCAAGCGAGCGCGAACTGGACAGCGCTCGACGGCCGAGATCCGCCCTCGTAGCTCAGGGGATAGAGCAACCGCCTCCTAAGCGGTAGGTCACAGGTTCAAATCCTGTCGGGGGCACTTCGCGCGAGCGGGAAGGGATGGGAAGGGCCAAAAGACGGGCCACCCGACGGACAACAGGCGGTGAACGGGAAGGGCACCCGAGGCCGGCTAGAGCAGAAGCAGCCAGAGCTGGGCAGCCCACCCACCGACAAGACCCGACACCGGCGTTCGGGCGACATGTGAAGACTTCCAGGATCCGTTGGCGAAAGGTTGGCTGCGCTGCGGGCCTGATGCTGATAACGACGTACGTGACGACACCCCGATGGTTGTTGACCCAGGCCGTGAAGTAAGCGACCCTCACGAACGTCGGGGCAGTAGCTGGCGGTCCTGATCGAAACGAGGCCGGCGGGCGCTGGAGAGCGGTCCGCCGGCCTCGCTCTGACGGCGTGTCCCGACGACTTGGCTGCTGGTCGCACCTAGTCTTTCCGATGACCGCCAGCATCGGTCACGTCGGCCACTCACCGGCGCAGTGCTCCAACCCTCGGAGTTGCAATGACCGACTCGGGCGCCGATCCGCCGCAGTTCCGGCTCCAGAACGCCATCGAGGAGCATCTCCTCACCGCTCCGATCGAGCTCGCGAGAGACTTCCACCTCAAGGCAGATCCAGGCGGTGGCCATGCATCGAAGGTCACGCTTCTTCTCGAGGGTGGGACAACCGCGCTTGCGAAATACGCACCGCCCGGTGACCTCAACCTGCTGACACAAGCAAAACAGGAAGTCGGGGCGTGGCACGTGCTGGTGATGCTGGGTTGGCCGGACCTTGGGGCGGCCACAGTTCTACGACGCATCGAGGTGCCCGGCCAGGGCGAAGTATCGGCCGCCATCCTGCCCGTCTTTTCCCCCGACCTCTGGATCCCTGCACCATTGCCCGAGACCCTCGACCAGGATCAAACGTTCAGGGCCGCGATATTCGACTTCCTCATCCTGAACGCCGACCGCAGTGGGCACAACTGGCTTGGGCTACTCGCGGACCTGCCTCCGCACCGTCTCAAGCTCTACGACCACGGGCATTGCTTCGGCCTTCATGGACCGCAGGTCAGCTCGACTTTCGTAGCCCACCACACGGGTCAGCAGATACCTGAGCATCACCGCGAAGCCCTGAAGGGCCTGTCTGACGATCGTCTTGGTCAGCTCGCTCCTTATCTCGACACCGCCGCTATCACCAGCATCGGTACACGCCGCGACGAACTGCTGGACTGTGACCTTCTGCCCAATGTCGTTACCGCGGCAGCGTAGGCTCTCAGCACCGTGAGCACCTCTATAGGCTCGCGCGGAACTACGGAGTCACCCATGACCCATGTCGACCTCGTACAGAACGACTACGCCGCGGGCGAGCATCGCGTTCTTGGTCGTGTCACGTCAATCGGGGTCCGAGGTGTACTCGTCGACTGCGACGACAGCAACCTGGAGCGGGTGCTGGCCCAGCCGCTCTTCGACTTCACAACGCAGACGACGGCCTCACCGACGTTGGATGGCGACCGATATCTGGCGGTGCTGGCACGTTCTTGGGACGGGACCTACATTCTGGCGACCCCTATTCACGACGAGGCGTCTTGCCCGTTTGCCGCTACCAAGTCCATACCGTTCGAGCCGCTCTTGGATGCGGGTGCAGCCCCGCCTTCATCGGCTCACGGCATCGACGGTCCTGGTCTCGACTCGGCGGAAGCGTTCGGCTGACTCGCTCGATCCCGAATGTGCCCATCGTCGCGTTGATGAGTACGGCGTCCAACTCGACGCACCTACCCGTTGATGTGTCCGCGGCAGCTGAATACTGACCCCCGCGCGGCAAACGAATTTTGACCCCTTG
>CAYNDD010000361.1:0-3105 GCA_964395425.1 uncultured Frankiaceae bacterium | reverse complement strand
GTCGAGCCGGGGTGCGTCGAGCCGGGGTGCGAGGTGCCCGGGGTGGGCGAGTGACCGTTGCCGGCCGGATGGCCGCCGGACAGCGAGAGGTGGCGGCCGCCTTGGCTCGCGCTCGATGCCGCGGTCGGTTGGGGTGCGGCCGGCCCGACCACGATGACGAGGATCCCGACGACGAGCAGCGCGGCCGTCGCGATCGGACCGGCGACGGTCGGCCGTGGCGGGATCCGCCGCCACTGGGTGCGGATCGTGGTCGTGGCGTTGGCCAGCGCGGCGCGGATGCCGAGCCGGCGGACCGGGGTCTCGACCCACCGGTACGTCGCGTCGGACAGTCCGACGGTCAGCGCGACCCGGAGCAGCTGGTCGAGCCAGAGCGGCATCGTCGTATCCAGGCCCGGCCGGGTGACCACGGCGATCGGCCAGTGCCAGAGATAGATGCTGTAGGACCGCACCCCGATCCAGCGCAGCGGCTGCCAGTCCAGCGCGGCGCCGAAGGCGCTGCCCGGCCGGGTCGCGACCGCGATCACCACGACCACGAGTGCCGCGACCAACAGGAACTCGCCGCGATACAGCGAGTGCGAGTAGTCCGCCAACCGCCACATCACGATCGCCAGGCCGGCCAGGGCGAGCCAGCCTGCGACCTGCTCGGTACGCCGCTGCCAGGCGGGCCGGTGGGCCGACCCGATCCCGCCGGCCGCCGCCCACGCGCCGAGCGCAGCGCCGAGCAGCAGGCCCATGCAGTGCGTGTCGGTGCCGTAGTAGAGCAGCGATCCGTCGTCGCCGTACGGCACGTTGTGGAGGTCGGCCAGCCACCAGGTCAGCGCGGTCGAGGCGAAGGCGCCCAGCACGGCCAGGCCGCACAACCGCAGCACTGTCCGGCGCCGGGACCCACCCCGCGCGGCGGCGCGTCTGCGGCCGGCGGCGAGCATCGCGGCTGTGAGCAACGGCCACAGCAGGTAGAACTGCTCCTCGACGCCGAGCGACCACAGGTGCTGGAGCATGCTCGGCCGGCCGGTGGAGACGAAGTAGGGCTGGTGGTCGAAGGCCAGCCACCAGTTCGCGACGAACGCCCCCGCCGCCAGCACTCCGCCGCGGACCGTGGCGAGCTGGTCGCGCCACACCAACGCGGCGACACTGACCGCGGCGAGCACCACCGCGAGCGCCGGAAGCAGCCGGCGAGCCCGGCGCCGGTAGAACTGCGGCACATCGATCCGGCCGGTGCGCAGGAACTCCTCGGTGAGCAACCGGGTGATCAGATACCCGCTGATCCCGAAGAAGACGTCGACCCCGAGGAAGCCGCCGGGAAGGGTCAGCGGCGAAAAGTGATAGATGACAACGGCGATGACCGCGAGCGCGCGAAGCCCGTCGAGGCCGCGCCAACGCGAGCCGGAAGCTACCCCGATGCCCACCCGGCCGCCTAACCCTCTCGATGCGTGGTCGTCCTTTAGACGCTCGACGATCGCGCTCGGTTGTCAACACCGTACTGTCATGTAATGGACCTTGCCACCCTGGTCGACGCCCCCAAGTCGGTCATCCGGCAGGGCTGGTTCCGCACCGTCGGCGCCGACGGTTTGCCCGGTGTGCAGTTCAACGAACCGGCTGGCGACCCCGGGCTGTTCGGTCCGGACAGCGCGATCTGGTACGTGCACGCCGACGTCGCCGGACTGGTCGGCGGCCTGTCCGGACTGCTGCTCGGCGCGTTGCACCAGCCGACGATGTACGGCACCAATCAGCACTCGTCGTACAGCGATGATCCACTCGCCCGGCTCGGCCGCACCGCATCGTTCGTCAACGCGATGACGTGGGGGTCGACCCCGGTCGTCGAGCGCACCTGCGACCTGGTCCGCACGCTGCACCGGCAGGTGCGCGGCACGATGCCGGACGGCCGCCCGTACGCCGCCGACGACTCCGATCAGCTGATCTGGACCGCGACGACGCAGGCGCACTGTGTGATGCGGGCCCACCTGCGTTACCACCCGCGACCGGTGTCCGGGGCCCGGATCGACGAGTACTACGCGCAGTACTCCAGGTTCGCGACCGAGCTAGGCGCCACCGGCGAGGTGCCGAGCAGCCGGGCCAAGGTCGATGAGTACTTCACCGGCATGCGACCGCTGCTGACGTTCGCCGAGGAGACCGCCGATCTGGCCGACTTCTTCCGCCGGCCGTTCGGCCCGGACCCGGTCTCGAAGGCGGCCAGCCTGGTGATCACCCGCGCCGCGTTCGACACCCTGCCCGGCTGGGCCCGCCGGCTCTACGGCAGCCGCCCCGGCCTGGCCGGCACCGTGCCGCATGCGATCGAGCGCACCCTCACGCAGCAGTCCGCCCGGGTCCTGCTCGGCACGCTGCGCTGGAGCCTCGGCGAGCCGCGATTCCAGATCGAAGCCCGCAACCGCTGCGAGAGCCGGCCGCGCTAGAGCTTCCCGCCCTTGGCGCTGGTGAGATACCAGTAGCCGTCGAACTTGAACAGCCCTTCGCCCTTCACCTGGCCGGCCTTGGTGTCCTTGAAATAGGTGTAGAGCGGGTGGCCGTAGTAGGTGACCTGGTGGCCCTTGATCACGGCCAGGTGCTTGGCGCTCACGCCCGCGCCGGCATGTGGCTTGCCGGTGGCGGTCACCGGCGGCCACTCCTTGCGGCAGGCCGGGCCGCAGTTGGAGTGGTTCTTGGTATCCGATGTGAACGTGTAGAGCGAGTGGCCGTTGGACCCGACCAGGACCTTGCCGTCCTTGGTCTGCCGCAGCGAGACGGTCGACCCGACCTGCCTGCCCGCCGGGGTGGCGGCACCAGCACTGACCCCGGATAGGCCGAAGCCGCTGACCAACAGGGCCCCCACCGACGTCACGAGTGCGATCCGAGTTCGAGCAGCCACGTCATCTCCTGCACGTCATTCCGGCGTGCGCGAGTGCACCCGCCGCTGGTTCTCAGTCGTTGCACGCGCGGCGCACCGCCCCGGTTCACGCCAAACCATTCGACGTCATACCGGTCGATGCCGGGTAACGTGCAGATTGTCCGCATCACCGTCGGGAGGTTCTGGCCAGCCCATGATCGAAGCCAAAGGGCTCAGCAAGCGCTATGGCGACACCCTCGCCGTCGACGACCTCAGCTTCACCA
>CAYNDD010000360.1:0-3106 GCA_964395425.1 uncultured Frankiaceae bacterium | reverse complement strand
CCAAGCACCACGGCATCAGCTGGCTGATCCTCCCGATGGACTCGCCCGGCATCGAGGTCAGGCCGCTGCGCACGATCCTCGGCTCGACCGAGTTCAGCGAGGTGTTCTTCGACGACGTGCGGATCCCGGTCGCGAACCGGGTCGGCGCGGAGAACGACGGCTGGCGGGTCACGATGGTCACGCTGTCGTTCGAGCGCGGCACCGCCTGGGTCGACCAGATCGTCGACTCGACGCGCCTGGTCCGCGAGCTTGCCGCGCTGGCCAAGACCGTGCCGAGCCGGGACGGCGTCAGCTGGGACGACCGTGGGCTTCGCAGCGACCTCGCTCACCTGGCCGCCGAGTTCGACGCGCTGTGGGGACTGACCAAACGCGGTGTCACGGAGGCGAGCTCCGGCTCCGGCGTACCAGGCCCTGGCGCATCAGTGATCAAGCTGCGCTACACCGAAGCGCGGCAGCGGCTGATGGACGTCGGTGCGCGCGTGCTCGGCCGGGCCTCGCTGTCGCGGGTCGACCTCGCGGACCTGCCGAGTGCGGAATGGGGCAACGAGCGGATCAACTCGCTGAGCTACACGATCGCGGCCGGCACCTCGCAGATCCAGCGCAACATCATCGGCGAACGCATCCTCGGCCTGCCGCGGGAGCCCTGATGAACTTCGCCCCGACCGCCGACCAGCTCACGCTGCAACGGACCGTGCGCGACCTGCTCGACGCGCAGTTCCCGCTCTCGAAGCTGCCCGGCGGGTACGACGCGGAGCTCTGGCAGGCGCTGACCGACATCGGCGTGTTCGGGGTTCGCACCGAGTTGGGGCTCGGGCTGGCCGACGCCGTGCTGGTCTTCGAGGAGCTCGGCCGCGCCGCAGTTCCCGGCCCGCTGGTCGGGACCTTCCTCGCAGCCGGCCGGACGGTCGGGCCGGTGACCGTCGTCGACCCCGACATCCGGCCGTTACTCGTCACTCATCTCGACATCGCGCAGAGCCTGCTGCTGCTCGATCGCTCCGGGCCGATGGTGACCGCGCCGATCGCCGGCAACGCGATCGCGGAGCCGCTCGACCCGCTGACCCCGCTGCACGAGCTCACCGGACCGCCGATGACCGCGGGCATCAGGATCGAGATGCCCACCCACCGGCTCCGGCAGGAAGGCGCGCTGCTGACCGCTGCCCTCCAGGTCGGCCTGGCCGCGCGGCTCACCGACCTCGCGGTCGACTACGCCAACCAGCGCGAGCAGTTCGGCCGGCCGATCGGGTCGTTCCAAGCGGTCAAGCACGCGTGTGCAGACATGTTCGTGCGCACCGAACTCGCCCGTGCCTCGTTGCACGTCGCCGCGGTCACTCTCGACGACCCCGAGGGCGGTGACCCACGGCGGGCGGTGGCCGGTGCCAAGCTGCTCGCCGACGAGGCCGCGACCACCAACGGCCGGGCCTGCCTGCAGGTGCACGGCGGGATGGGCTTCACCTGGGAGGTCCCGGTGCACTTCTTCCTCAAGCGGGCCTGGCTGCACGCGACCGAGTTCGGTACGGCGGACGAGCACGCCGAGGACCTCGCCGCCCTGCTGTGACCGCACTGCTGTGACCGCATTGAGCACGCTGAGCCGGGTCAGTCCGGACGCGGTCGCGGTCGACGACGGGCTGCGCCGGGTGTCGTGGCGGGATCTCGATGCCCGCAGCACGGCGTTCGGGCACGGCATCGAGTCGCTCGGCGCGACACCCGGCGACCATGTCGCGATCTGCGTCAGCAACCGGGCCGAGTTCGTCGACGCGGTGCTCGGGGCCTGGCGGGCCGGCTGTGCGTACACGCCACTGAAGACCAGCTGGACCGCGCCGGAGCTCGGCGCCGTACTCGACGACGCAGCGACCCGGGTGCTTGTCACCGATCGACCGGCGGCGCTCGAGGCCGCGCGCGCCCGCGGCCTTGCGGTGGTCGACGTCGACGATCCCGACTTCGAGCGCTGGCTCGCCGGGCAGTCCGATGCACCGCTGAGCGAGGACCGCTGCGGATACAAGCTTCCCTATACGTCCGGCACGACCGGGCGCCCGAAGGGCGTCGTCATGTCCGGCTCCGGGACGACTCCGTTCGCGGCCGGCTGGGCCGCGATCGCGCGTTGGGCCGAGTCACTGGAGCTGCCGGGCGAGGGAACCCACCTGTTCGTCTCACGGCTGTTCAACGGGGCGCCGCAGACGTTCGGCTTCGGCGCGATGGCCCGCGGTGCGACGCTTCGCATCATTCGGCACTGGGATCCAAACCTCGCGCTCGCGGCACTCGCCGAGCCCGGCGTGACGTCGACGATCATGGTGCCGACGATGTTCCGGCAGCTGCTCGCCCTGCCGGACGTCGACCGCACCAAGTCCCCCGCACCGGGCCTGCGGACCATCCTGCACGGCGGCGAGCCGTGTCCGATCCCGCTCAAGGCCGCGATGAGTGATTGGTTCGGCGAGATCCTGGTCGAGTACTACGGCTTCACCGAAGGCGGCATGACCGTCGTCAGCCCCGCTGACGCCCGCACCCACCCGGGCACGGTCGGCAAGCCGGCCGCCGGCCTGTCGGTGCGGATCCTCGACGACGCCGGCCAGGAGGTCGGGCCCGAGGTCGAGGGCACGGTGTATTTCGAGCTGGAGAGCGGCCGGCGCTTCCAGTATCGCGGCGACTCCGCCCCGACCGACCAGGCCCATGTCGGCGACGCCTTCACGGTCGGTGACATCGGCCGGCTCGACCGCGACGGGTTCCTCTACCTCTGCGGCCGGGCTGCCGACGTGGTCATCTCCGCGGGGGTCAACATCTACCCGGCCGAGATCGAGCAGGCCCTCTGCGACGTCGCCGGCATTGCCGACCTGTGCGCCGTCGGCGGCCCGGACGAGGTACGAGGCGAGCGCGTGGTGCTCTTCGTCTCGCTGCTGCCCGGCGCCGACCCCGATTCGGTCCGCGCCGCGGTTGCCGAGGCGACCAGCGACCGGCTCGCGCCGTACAAACAGCCGGCTGCGGTAACGGTGGTCGAGGAGATCCCGCGCGATCCGACCGGGAAGCTCCTCCGACGGGCGTTGCGCGACCCGTTGTGGCAAACCTGACGCCCCGTCAGATCTGCCCCTAGACTGACCGCCGTGCTCGTGGATGT
>CAYNDD010000359.1:0-3133 GCA_964395425.1 uncultured Frankiaceae bacterium | reverse complement strand
GCACCCCACCGAACCAATCGAACATACGTTCGACTCTAAACCACCCCTCCGACAAGACCCGACCAGTACCGGGGCAGCCTGTGCACGGCCTTGAGTCACGTTCACTTCGGCCTGTTGTGTGCAGTCGCGGGTTCTGCAAGGGTCGGCCCCGACTGGAGGTCGATACCCATGAGACGTCACGCGAGACAACGACCGCGGTGGCAGGTCCGGGCGGTGATGCTGGTGGCCGGCTTCGGAGTTGCCGCTGCAAGCAGTGCAATCGGGTACGCCGCGAACACCGCCAGCGGCGACATCCAGGCTTGCTACAACAACACCACCGGCGTGCTGCGAGTGGTGGGTTCGACGCCGTGCACCGCGTCCGAGACCGCGCTGGACTGGGCCAAGGTCGGGCCGGCCGGGGTCAGCTCGCTCTACCACGGCTTCCATCGCGGGAAGGTCTCGATCCCTGGAGACGAGCGGCCGGCGGCGATGGTCAGGACACCTCTGCTGGCGGCCGGTTCGTACGCGGTGACCGTGAGCGGTCACTACACCTTTCCGGGAAATGCGGAGGTCACCTGCTATCTCTCCCGATTCGTCCACGTCGGTGACCGCA
The DNA here is from genome assembly GCA_964395425.1 of uncultured Frankiaceae bacterium. Classification (GTDB taxonomy): domain Bacteria; phylum Actinomycetota; class Actinomycetes; order JAFAQI01; family JAFAQI01; genus DATAUK01. The sequence goes on along the minus strand of CAYNDD010000359.1, from coordinate 2,541 downwards.
CGTTCAACCTCCCGCACCACGAAGAGGTCGTCGCGGACCCCAAGGTCGAGTGGTTGACGCAGACCGACTACGTGACCGGCATCAAGGCAGGCCAACGGATCGCGTGGTACTGCCAGGCCGGCATTGATCCGGTCGACCGGACGCTTCCGCCGCCCGCCGGTCGGATCGGCTACGCGTCGATCAACGCGATCCCCGTGAGCACAATTCACTATTCGATCAGCAACTGAGCACGGGTCGCGGGATCGTCGCCCGACCTCAGACCGCGACCAGCAGGCATCGGGCCGCTGCGGCAACAGTGCGTCCGATCGCGCCCATCATCAGGTCCTCGACCGTCGCAATGTCGCGGCACTGCCAGAGCGCGAGCGCGGTGTCCCAGGCCGCGTCGCGCGCTGAGGTGATGCTCCAGTCCCCGATCAGGTCGAGGACGACCTCGGTCCGGTGATCGGCGGCGCGCACCTCGCCAGACTCGAACGACTGGCGCACCGACTGCTCCGCGGCGTCGAGCAGCGCGTCGACCTTCTGGTAGTCGGCGTGGCAGCTCGGCTCGAACGGCGACGTCGCGAGGTCGGTGCACGTGCGCACGACGGTGATCGGAAGGTCGTGGTTGATGTGCGCGTTCATGCCGGCCAGTGCGTACTGGATGTCGAAGATCCCCGGGTGCGCGCGTCGCTCGATCAGCGGTTGCCAGGCCACGGGCACCTGGTCGAGCGGCCCGCTGCTCGCATCGACGGCGGCGAAGTACTGGTTGGCGAAGACCACGTCAAAGTGCGCCATGAACGCGGCGTCCGCGAAGAAGCCGGCCGCGATGCGTTGCTCGACGTCGACGGTGACCTCGAGATACATCCGGTTGAAGCAGGCCACTCCGTCGGTGGCCGGCAGCGCCGCCTCGATCGCCTGCATCCGTGTGATCGCGTCGGCGACGCTCGTCACCGGCCCGGACGGGATCAGCGCTCGGCCTTCCAGCCGCCGTGACCGAAGCTGCGATGGACCCACTCGCGGAAGGAGTTCCCTTCGCCGTACGTCGGGTTCGCGTCGTAGGCGGCGCTGCCCGACGGCTCCGGCAGATTCTCGGCCGCCTCGTCGTCGAGGTCGCACGTGATGTACTCCGTGGTGATCTCGGCGATCTGATCACGGTCGACGAACCTGCGGCCATGGTGAGTCGTGACGACGACGCCGTCGAAGAGGTCCTCGGACGGGATCTCGAGCACCTTCTCCAGCGTGCCGAACTGCTGGCCGGTCGAGCTCAGCACCGGCACACCGAGCGGAACGCCCTGGTACGAGACCGGTTCTGCGGTATCGCTCATCGTCTAACCGAGGTGGCTGCGGAGGAAGCTGACCGCGCGCTGCCAGGCGAGGTCGGCGTACTCCGCGTTGTAGGTGCCGATCTTGTCCAGATGGTTGTGGAAGGCGTGACCGGCCGGATAGAAGAAGAACTCGACTTCGGTCCCGGACTCCTTGCGGATCTGGGCCTCCTGGGCACGGGCCGCGTCCGCCGGATAGAACGCGTCGTTTTCGGCGTAGTGGCCCTGCACGGCGGCGGTGATGCCGGCGTACTGGTCCGGAACCGCGGCGCCGACCCCGTAGAACGGCACGGCGGCACCGATCTTCTCGCCTTGTTGAGCGGCCAGCAGGAGCACGAAGCCACCACCCATGCAGAAGCCGATCGCTCCGATCCGGCTCGAGGTCACCGCCTCGTGGCCGAGCAGGAAGTCGACTGCCCCGCCGAGATCGCGGGCGGCCTGATCGACCGGGAGCGCCGACATCATCTGGCCGGCCTCGTCGGTGTCATGCGCGACCTTGCCTCCGAACAGGTCGGGTGCGAGCGCCACGAAGCCCTCGGCGGCCAGCCGGTCGGCGGTGCCGGCGATGTAGTCGTCGAGCCCCCACCATTCCTGGATCACGACCACGCCGGGGCCATGCCCGGACGGGGGAAGCGCGAGGTAGCCGTGCGCATGGCCACCGTTGCTGGGGAACTCGACGTTCTGATGCGGGGTCTGGTCTGCCATCGGTCGGTCCTTCGCGTCGCCGGAGAGTGCAGTCTTGCCTGTCTGTGACCTTACGGCCAGGACGCGGCCGAGCGTTCGCGCCGGGTGGCCTCCAACGCACGAGCCTGCTCCGGCGTCTCTCTGGAATGAAGCTGATCCTCGCCGCCGTGGCTCTGCTCGGGGCCGGCACTCTCGTCGGAGCGGGCGCGATGCCCGCGACCGGAGTCGCCGTGCCCACCGTCACTACATGCCACCGCGCACCGTCGCCGCAGGCTCCGTACGTCGCTCCGGGTGCGCTCGTCGCTGCGCAGTTCGTGTCGTCGAGCACCGGATGGGTAGTCGGTGCCAACCGCGTGCTCGCGACCACCGACGGCGGCACGCATTGGGTGCGGCAGCGATCCGCGACTGGCGCCGACTACACCGAGGTCGACGCGATCGACGCGGCGCATGCCTGGGTGGTGGGCCGTCACCAGCTGATCGCCACCACCGACGGCGGCGCGGATTGGCACAGCTTGCCGGAGCCGTGCCCGGTGATCAGCTCGGTGCACTTCATCAG
>CAYNDD010000358.1:0-3134 GCA_964395425.1 uncultured Frankiaceae bacterium | reverse complement strand
GGATTCCTGATACGGGCGCTCTGGGGACTGGACGACAACGAGGACACTGTGGAGTTCCACCACGACGTGCCGTCGGCGACCGCAGCGGCGGTGGCTGGTGGAGGCATTGCGTTGTTGCTCAACCCCACGCCGGTCTCGGACGTCGCTGCAGTCGCGGCGTCCGGCGAGCGGATGCCGCGCAAGTCGACGTTGTTCGTGCCGAAGCCGGCGACCGGCCTGCTCATTCGGGCTTTCGCCGACGGCTGACCCTGGCCCGCTCGGCCGGTTCGGCGGGCTCGCGCGCTCGACCAGGTCGCGCGGTGGATCGCTTGCTCGCAGTGGCGACTTCCACCTCGCAGCGGCTCTGCAGCCCCCCGGCGCCGCGCCAGAATCGTCGCCGCAGCGCACCGGACACCTCGATCACGTCGCCTGCCTGCCAGCCGAGCGCTTGGCGCCGCACCCTGGAACCGAACGTGGTGCAGTCGACGAGATCGACGCCACGCGCACCGGCTTGATCAGGGCGATCGACTACCAGCCGCCAGTTGACGATCTCATCGCCGCTCGGCAGCACCTTCGGCAGCGCAGTGGCCGCCAGCCGTCCGCACACCGTCACTTCGTTGCGGTGCCCATCGGCCCCGCCGGCCGATCGTGGCCCGTCTTGCGTCGCGGGCGCCAGCCGCGGTCGCTGCCCACTCCGTGCCGCCATGCCACCTCACCTCCCCGTCTCCAAGCCACCGGACGCGAGCGGATTCGGTGCTCCGGCCGCCGTGCGTCGATGTGGCGCTTGCCTAGGATCGGCAATTGATGCGCCACGCGGTCGCGAGCGCGCGAGGTTGTGGACGGCGAGGGCGGAGGCACTGACTGTGGACAGCGAGGTGGTCACCACCGCACTCGGCCACGACGTCCACGCGATCGACACGTTGATGTCGGGCTACCAGGGCATCACCGCGGGCTACCTGATCGCCGCCGAGCGCCCTTGCCTGGTCGAGACCGGCACCGCGCGATCGGCACCGCAGGTGCAACGCGCGCTGGACTCGCTCGGGATCGGTGCGAACGATCTCGCGACGATCGCCGTGACCCACATTCACCTCGATCATGCCGGCGGGGTCGGTGACCTGGCCGCGGCGTACCCGTCGGCGCAGATCGTCGTCCACCAGCGGGGCGCCCGGCATCTGGCCGACCCCAGCACGTTGATGGCGAGCGCCAGGCGGGTGTTCGGCGACCTGATGGACACCGTGTTCGGCGCGCTCGCCGCGACCGAGGCGGACCGGATCCGGGCGGTGGATGAGGTCGGCGAGATCGATCTCGGTGGCGGTCGACGCCTGACGACGTACTACTCGCCGGGTCACGCCCAGCATCACGTCGGCCTGCTCGACTCGGTCAGCGGCGATCTGTACGTCGGGGACGCCGCCGGGATCTTCATTCCCGAGACCGGCGCGATCCGGCCGTCCACGCCGCCGCCGGACTTCGATCTCGACCTCGCCCTTCACTCGCTGCGGCACTTCGCCGACATCGCGCCGCAACGGCTGCTGTTCAGCCACTTCGGCCCGGTGAACCAGGTCGGGTCCGCGCTTGAGGAGGCAGCCGAGGAGCTGCGCAGCTGGGTCGACATGGTCCGCGAGACCCGGGTGGATGCGCTCGATCTCGACCACGCCGTGACCATGCTCCGGGAGCGGACTGCGCAGCGCTACTGGGGGCTGAAACGCGCCCCCGAGCTCGACGAGAAGTTCGAGTTCCTCAGTTCGACCGCAGCCAACATCAACGGCATCAACCGATGGCTGGACCAGCTCGAGGCCCAGCAGGCTGAAGGCGGTTCACCGGCGGCCGGACCATCGGACTGAAACCGACAAAGGACTACTCGAGCGCAGCGAGCCGCTCTTCAGCGTCGGTCTCGTCATGCTCGTCGATCGCCATGACCGATGCGAACCACTGCGCGGCCTCGGCGGTGCGTCCGGCGTCCAGCAAGGCCGCGGCGTAGGCGTACCAGAGCCGCACCGTCCACGGCGCGACGTCGCTGCGGTCGAGCTCCGGGCCCTGCAGTGCGACCACTGCGGCCTTCGCCTCTCCGCGGTCCCGGCGGGCCCCGGAGGTGACGATTGCCATCTCGACCCGCTCCGCCGGCGCCAGCCGCTCCACGTCGGGGTCGGCGGCGAGCGCAAGGGCGCGATCCGGACGGCCGAGTCCCCGCTCGCAGTCGGCCATGATCGGCAGGTAGGTAGGGTCACCGGTCATCCGGCGCACCGCCCGAAGCTCCGAGAGTGCCTCGGCGAAATCACCGTTGCGGTACGCCGCCACCCCGGCGGCCTCCCGCACGACCGCGAGCCGAGGGGCCAGGCCGCGGGCATAGCGGGTGTGCGCCGCCGCCGCGGCCGGGTCGTCATCGATCACCTGCCCGGCGGCGACCAGGTGCAACGCGATCCGCTCGGCCAGGTCCTTCGGCAGGCTTCGCAGACCCGCGCGCGCACCGCGGTCGAGCTCGCGCGGGTCGATCCCGGCCGGCAGCGGTGGCTCCTCGGGCCGGACCCGGCGAGGTCGATCCGATGGCGCTGGGGATCCGCTGCCGCGCGGCCGCGGCGACGCACCCGACGGCTGGCCGGATCGGCCCGACCGGCCGGAGCGAGGTGGCGACCCGGACCGGCGTCCGGCAGGACGCGGGTCGTCGGAGCGGCGTTCACGCGGCTCAGGCACGGCACGTCCTCGTCGTTGCGCCCGGTGGGGCGGCAGGGTCGGGTCACATGGTCTCCAACGACGATTGGCCACCCATTGCTGGGTGGCCAATCGTGAAAGATGTCCGGCGGCGTCCTACTCTCCCACCCCGTCACCAGGGCAGTACCATCGGCGCTGAAGGGCTTAGCTTCCGGGTTCGGAATGGGACCGGGCGTTTCCCCTTCGCCATTGTGCCGCCGAAACTCTATGGAGATGTGGGTTCAGCTCCCGCAAACGAGGAGCCGACCGCATCTCGGGAACCGCACAGTGGACGCGAAGCAAAGATTGTTGTGAGTCAAGCCCTCGGCCTATTAGTACCGGTCAGCTGCATGCGTTGCCGCACTTCCACTTCCGGCCTATCAACCCGCTGGTCTGGCGGGGGCCTTACCAGGTTAACCCTGTGGGAAACCTCATCTTGAAGCGTGCTTCCCGCTTAGATGCTTTCAGCG
>CAYNDD010000357.1:0-3168 GCA_964395425.1 uncultured Frankiaceae bacterium | reverse complement strand
CTCGACCCGAAAGCGGTCGTCAGCGAGCGGGAGCTGGAGGCGCTGTTCGGCCGCGCCGTGCACCCGACGACCCGTCAGCGACTGGGTAGGGCGTGGCGCGCCGACGGGGTGACGGGTTACGACTTGTGTTTTTCGGCGCCGAAGTCGGTGAGCGCGTTGTGGGCGGTCGGTGAGGGCAGTGTCCCGGGTGAGGTGATGGCCGCGCACCGCACCGCCGTCCGCACCGCACTGGACTACCTGGACGGCCGCGCGTCGTTCTCACGGGTCGGGACTAACGGGCACACCCAGGTGACTACGGAGGGGTTTGCAGCCGCGGTGTTTCCGCACCGCACTAGCCGGGCGGGGGACCCGCAGCTGCACTCCCACGCGTTGGTGGTGAACAAGCTCCGCTGCGCGGACGGCGGCTGGCGCACGATCGACGGGCATGAGATCTACGCGCACAAGAAGTCCGCCGGGACGGTGTATCAGGCGGCGTTGCGTAACGAGCTGACCCGCCGCCTGAACGTGTCATGGACACCGGTGTCGAAGGACGGGCAGGCCGAGATCGCCGGCGTCCCGACCGCGCTGATCACGGCGTGGTCGAAGCGGGCGGTGCAGCTGACCGGTGAGGCCGCCCCGGTGATCGCCGCCTACGAGAATCAGCTCGGGCGGCCGCTGTCCTTAGCGGAACGCACCGCAGTGATGAAGGTCGCGGTGCTGAAGACTCGGCCGGGGAAGGACCCGGTCGACATCGTCGCGCTCTCGGACCGGTGGACAGCAGAGGCGACCGCGTTGGGTTGGGACGGGCTGAGTGTGCAACGGGAGATCGCCAAGGCGAGCCGACCTCTGGAAGGAACCGCGGTCCTGGTCGAGCAGATGGACTGGGCGATTGTGGAGGCGGTCCGGGCGGCCGGGGCGCGCCGGGCGGTGTTCTCCCGCTCGGATCTGGTGGCGGAGGTCGCAACTCGACTGCCGACTGGCGGGTTCGACGCGGACCTGGTCCGCACGCTGGTCGAGCAACTCACCGATCACGCCCTCACGACGCCGGATGCGGTCACGTTGCGCCCTCGGGTCGACGGGTGTCGCCGTGGCTCCGACGCCCGCTATGCCTCCCGGGCAACGGTGGATGCGGAGCTGCGGGTCCTCGGCGTCACTTCTGGCGGCCGGGCGGCGGGTCTCGCGGTGCTCGACCCGGCCCAGGTCCGGCAGGTCGCGAAGCGCCACGGATTGGACGGGTCGCAGCAGGCAGCACTCGTCCAGGTCGCCGGGAGCGGTGACGCGGTCTCGGTGCTGGTCGCCCCGGCCGGGACCGGGAAGACCACCGCGCTGGGCGCGGTGGTCGAGGCGTGGCAGGCCGACGGTTACCGCACCGTGCTGCTCGCACCGTCGGCCCGCGCCGCCGCCGAACTCCGCGACGCTACCGGCACTGCTGCGGACACCGTCGCGAAGTTCCTCCACGAACACGACAAGCCGACCCGGCTGGCCGGGCGCTGGGACATCGACCCGTATCGGCTCAACGCCGGGGTCGTGATGATCGTCGACGAAGCCTCCATGCTCGCTACCACCGACCTTGACCGGCTGACCCAGGCGACGGGGGCGGCCGGGGTGAAGCTGCTGCTGGTCGGTGACCCAGCCCAGATCGGTGCCGTCGACGCGGCCGGCGGGATGCTCCCCGTCCTCGCCCACCGCCTCGATGCGCCGACCCTGGACACGGTGCACCGGTTCACCGAAGCGTGGGAACGCGACGCCTCCCTCCGACTCCGGCGCGGTGACCCGACCGTCATCGACGACTACATCGCCGCCGGCCGGGTCCGCCACTGCCCAGATGAGTCCGCGGCCTACCAGGCAGTCCTCGCCAGCTACCTCGACGCGAGCACGGCAGGACGCAGGGTGTTGATGCTCGCCCGGACCCATCACGATGTCGACACCCTCAACACCCTCGCCCGCGCGCACGCGATCGAGACCGGGCAGGTCCACGGACCGGTCCTGCTCGACGGGCCAGTCGAGTGGCGGGCCGGGGACCGGCTCCGCGCCACCCGCAACAACCGCACGATCAGCGTCGGCGCCGACTACCTGCGCAACGGTGAACGGTTCACCGTGCTCGGGGCTGACCGTCACGGACTCCACGTCCTAACCGTCGACGGCGGCCAGACCGCGCGACTCCCCGCCGAGTACGTGGCCGCACACAGCACCTACGGGTGGGCGACGACGATCGACGCCGCGCAAGGCGCCACCGTCGACGACGCGATCCTGCTCGCCCGACCCGGCATCGACCGCGAACACCTCTACGTCGGGCTCACCCGCGGCCGAAACGCCAACCACGTGATCGTCGCCCAACCCACCAGCGACATCGATCACCACGGCCTGCCGAAAGCCGAGGTGCCTCGGGCGGCTCGGGAAGTCCTTGCTGACGCACTCAGTGGCAGCGGCGTCCAGCAAGCCGCCCACACCCGGCTACCCGAGCACCAGCAAGTCGAGCCGGCCGCAAAGCCAACAACAGCTCGGCCCATCGTTCGGCGGCCAAGACCGGCACGAGTGCCGCTCCGCCGGATCGAACGGCCCCAGCGCACCATGGAACCCGACCACCACTACCGCGGCCTCACACACGACCACGGGCTCGACCAAGGACGCGACATGGGCCGCGGACGATAACGCCGCGGACGATAACAACGACTGAACCGCCCTGGGTTGCTTGGAGGCTCCGGCTGATTGCCAGTCGCCGTTAGGTGGATCTAGATCGACCGTGACCCTGCCTGTTGTGAGCCGTGAGCCGTGAGCCGGTATTGGCCTGCGCCCCCTCGGGATGATTCGTCACAATGAGGGTGATGACTCACGGGTGGACATTGGCGCGGGTCGCCTCATTGACTTCGGCCGAGGCCCTCACGGAGCCGCTCGATCGTTTCGTCGACATTGTCGAGGTCGCAAGCGATGAAGCGCTCGCCGCCCATCCGCGCGCGCTGCTCCACCTGGCGCGTGCGCTTGAGCCGGCTCAGCGGCTGACCAGGCGAAGCGCCGCCCTCGACCGGCTCGCCGGGCTGATCGGTGCGGAGGACCGTCTGCACCTGGAGATCAGTGCGGAGCGGGCGATCGACCTGGCCCGTAGCGGCGAGCTCGACATTCCTGAGCAGATAGCTCGTGATGTCCTCGCAGCGAGGGTCACCAACGATCTGGTCGCGCGGGCCCGCGCAC
>CAYNDD010000356.1:0-3204 GCA_964395425.1 uncultured Frankiaceae bacterium | reverse complement strand
CCGGTGCCGGCGAAGTCCTGGCAGTCGGCTTCGGTGCGGTGCAGGTAGGACTGCAGCACCGCGCCGACCGATGGGAAGTCCGCCCGCAGCTCCCGCACGATGTCGAGCGTCGAGTCGGTGGTCGTGTGGTCCTCCATATCGACGGTCACCGTCGTACCGGCCGCCTTCGCGGCCGCGCAGATCCGGCTCGCGTTCTCGACCGACAGCGACCGGTCGAGTGCCTGCCCGACCGCGGAGAGCTTGACCGAAACCTCGGTCTTGGTGGCGAGGCCGGACTCCACCAGCTGCTCGAGCAACGTGAGGTACGCCTCAGTCGTCGCCTTGGCCTGCGCGATTTCAGTGGTGTCCTCACCGAGATGGTCGAGCGAGACCCACAAACCGGACTCGACCAAACCGCGGGTGGCGCGAACCGCGTCCTCGATCGACGCACCGGCCACGAACCGGCGAACCACCTGCCGGGAGATCGGTGCGTGCTCGACGACCCGCCGCACGCTCTTGCGCCGCGACGCGGTCAGCAGCACCGCCCGCATCCCCGACTGCAACACAGCCCAGAGCGTACGGCGGCGCCGCTCAGAACCGGGCGACGACGAGCGGGCCCCAGAACCGCTGGGCGATCATCGGCCACGGCGCGAGCGCCGCGTCGATCTCGGCGAGCAGCGCGCGACGCTGGTCCTCGGGCCGGGCCAGCTGGGTGGAGTAGGTCTCGAGGGTGCGCAGGTGCTCCGCGCGGGTGACCGACCGGGTCCAGGCGAACTCCCGGCTGACGACGACCTCGATGCCGCGGGCGCGCAGGTCGTCGGCGGCGTCGCTCGGCCGGGTCCCGGTCCGCTCGGGGCCGGGTCCGCACAACCGGTCCCAACGGTCGAAGACCGCGCTCTGCGCCTCTTCCCAGTCGATCCCGTCACCCCACGGGTTCACCGCCCACCACAACGCGAGGTAGCCACCGGGTCGCAGCACCCGCGCGACCTCCTCGACCGTGCGGTCCGTCGGCAGCCAGTGCCAGGCGTTCGCACACGTCACGACATCGGCGACCGCGTCGCGCAGCGGCAGCCACTCGGACCGGCCGACGACGACCGGCACATCAGGGCTGCGCGACCGCAGTCGCTGCAACACCCTGGGGTCCACATCGACCGCGACCACCTCAGCTCGGCGGGCCACGAGCGGACGGGTTTGGACGCCGGTGCCGGCAGCGAGATCGACGATCGCGGTGCCGGCGATACCGCCGATCGTCTCGTCGAGCAGGTCGAACAGTTCGTCCGGATAACTCGGGCGCGCCTCGTCGTACAGGTCGGCGAGAGTGCCGAACCGTCGGCCGAAGCCGGCGACGTCACTCATGTCCGGGCGGCTGGAGCGGCCAGGTGCAGCCGGGTGTAGGCGAGTGCCTCGGCCAGATCGGCCTCGCGTTCGGCCCGGCTGTCGGCCCGGCGGGTGTTGATCTCGACGACGACGTGACCGTCGAAGCCGCGCGCGGCGAGGCTCTCGAGCAGCTGCGCACACGGCTGGTCGCCACGGCCGGGAACGAGGTGCTCGTCACGCGCCGTACCGAGCCCGTCGGCGATGTGGATGTGGGCCAGTCGATCACCCATCCGCTCGGCCATCGCGAGGGCGTCGCTCTGCGCCACCGAGGTGTGGGACAGGTCGAGGGTGAAGTGCCGGAAGTCGGTCTCGCTCGGGTCGTAGTCGGGCGAGTACGGCACGACTGATCGCCCGCGGGCCCGCAGCGGGAACATGTTCTCGACCGCGAAGCGGACAGCGGTCTCGTCGGCCATTCGCTCGATGCCGGTGAGGAAATCGCGGGCGTATTCGCGCTGCCAGCGGAACGGCGGATGGACGACGACGATCGACGCACCGAGAGTCTCGGCGGCCTCGCGGGCGCGAACCAGCTTCGCCCAGGGCTCGGTGCCCCACACCCGCTGGGTGACGATCAAGCACGGCGCGTGGATCGCGTGGATGGCGATGCCGTGATAGTCCGAGAGCCGCTGAAGCGCCTCGATGTCCTGGCTGATCGGGTCGGTCCAGACCATGACCTCGATGCCGTCGTAGCCGAGCCGGGCGGCGAGCTCGAACGCGGTGGCGGTCGTCTCGGGATAGACCGAAGCGGTCGACAGCACGACCTTCGCGTCGGGGACCTGCACGACTGCCACCGCCCGAGGGTATGCAGGTCACTACAGTTGGCGGGTGCCCGAGGTCGACCTGAACTTCCCCCGACAGTGGATCGAGTTCGTGGATCCGACCGACAGCGAGCAGATTCTGCGCTGCGACCTGACCTGGTTGCTGTCGCGATGGACCTGCATCTATGGCAGCGGCTGCAAGGGAATCCTGGCCAAGCGACCCGACGACGGCTGCTGCTCGCACGGCGCCTACTACTCCGACAAAGCCGATGAGAAGCGGGTCCGCCGGTTCGCGCGGGAGCTGACCGCTGACGAGTGGCAGTACCGCAAGCAGGGCCAGAAGCTGGGCATCAGCGAGGTCGAGGACGGCAACCGGCGCACCCGCCGCCACAACGGAGCGTGCATCTTCTTGAACCGGCCCGGCTTCTCAGCTGGTGCCGGGTGCGCCTTGCACCTGCATGCACTCAACACCGGCCGGCACCCGCTCGAGACCAAGCCCGACGTCTGCTGGCAGCTGCCGGTCCGCCGCAGCTACGAGCGGGTCACCCGGCCCGATGGCACCGAAGTCCTGATCACGATCATCGGCGAGTACGACCGGCGCGGGTGGGGTGCCGGTGGTCACGACCTGGACTGGTGGTGTAGCGGCGCCACCGAGGCACACGTGGCCGCCGAGCCGCTCTACCTCGGCTACCAGGCCGAGCTGATCGCCCTGATTGGTCAGCCGGCGTACGACGTACTGGTCGGGCTGTGCGAGCAGGCCCTGCTGTCTCGGGTCGCCATCCACCCCGCCGACCCGGCCTGACCCGACCGCGTGCACGGATGGCCGACCGCTGGGGCCGCGGCCGACCACGCGAGATGCCCGCTCGGTGCGGGCGCGGGTGAACGCGCGCAACCGGCGTTCCGTCTGGCGGCTGCGGGAGCAAGATCACGGCGACGATGGGGGTCATAGGGGACCCCCGGCCCGCCATGGCCGTCTGGCCTGGCTAGAACGTGGTCAACTGGCCGAACACGGACTGAGTCCGCGTGAAAGTCGTATACGTGATGCTCCTACTGTCAAACGCGGAGGTGTTTGGGCAGTAGGTCGTAGGTCTCG
>CAYNDD010000355.1:0-3247 GCA_964395425.1 uncultured Frankiaceae bacterium | reverse complement strand
CGAGCGAGCACGGCGGCCGGCTGTCCTCCCTCGAGCGGGTGCTCGGCCAGGAGCCGGTGTTGTCGGACGAGATCGCGGCGCTCGGTCGCGAGGTGGCCGATCGATGGGCCGGCAGCTTCGCCGACGTCGTGCGGCTGGCCGTGCCGCCGCGCAGTGCCGCCGCCGAACGGCGGGCGAAGCAACCGCTGCTGCCGGCGCCGCCACCACCGCGGCCGGATGCGCTCGATCGCTACGTGGGCGGAGCCGACCTGCTCGCCGAGCTTGCGGCCGGCCGGCCACGGCGGGTGTGGGCCGTGCTGCCCGGCGAGTGGCCCGGTGAGGTCGCGGCTGCGGTCGCGGCCACCGCCAGCGCGGGCCGCGGTGCCGTCGTCGTGGTCCCTGATGTCCGCGACGTACAGCGGGTGGACGCCGCGCTGGGTGCGGTCATCGGCAAGGGTCACCACCTGGCGCTGACCGCGGACCTCGGTCCGGCCGAGCGCTACCGGCGGTTCCTGGCGATCAGCCGCGGCGATGTGCGGGTCGTCGTCGGGACCCGGGCGGCGGTGTGGGCGCCGGTGCACGAGCTCGGTTTGATCGTCGTGTGGGACGACGGCGACGATCTCCATGCGGAGCCGAGAGCGCCGTACTGTCATGCCCGCGAGGTGGCGGTGCTGCGCGCCCACCGGGCCGAGGCCGGCCTGTTGCTCGCCGGGCCCGCCGTCACGGCCGAAGGTGCGCTGCTGGTCGAGTCGGGCTGGGCCGGCGGGCTCGACCCGACCGAACCGGCTCGGCGCCGGGACCTGCCGGTGGTACGCGCGGCCGGTGGCGACGAGGAGCTGGCAGACGATCCGGCCGCGCGGGCGGCCCGGCTGCCGACCCTTGCCTGGCGCGCCGCGCGCGACGGTCTCGCGGCCGGGCCGGTGCTCGTGCAGGTGCCCCGCCGCGGCTATCAGCCCGGGTTGGCCTGCGCGGCCTGCCGGGCACCGGCCCGCTGCACCAACTGCGCCGGACCACTGGCGAGACCGGGTGCCGACCGCGCGCCGGTCTGTCGCTGGTGCGGGGTGGTCGCGACGGCCTGGCGGTGCGGGGTGTGCGGCAAGCCCGACCTCCGGGCGGTCGTGGTCGGGGTACGACGCACCGCCGAAGAGCTCGGCCGGGCATTTCCCGGTGTGCCGGTCAAGACCTCGGGCGGTGGCACCGTGCTCGACCGGGTCGACGCCCGGCCGGCGCTGGTCATCGCCACGCCCGGGGCGGAGCCGATCGCGACCGGCGGGTATGCCGCCGCCGTACTGCTCGATGGCTGGATGTTGCTGTCCCGCCCCGATCTGCGCGCGGGCGAGGAGGCGTTGCGGCGCTGGCTGGTCGCCGCCGCACTTGTGCGCGGCGGTGCCGGAAGGGTCGTCGTGGTCGCACCGGGGGAGCTGCGGGCGGTGCAGGCATTGGTCCGGTGGCAGCCGCGCTGGCATGCCGAGCGTGAGCTCGACGACCGCCGCGCGCTGCACCTGCCCCCGGCCGGCCGGATGGCCGCACTCACCGGGCCGCCGGGCGCGGTGTCGGAGTTCCTGGCCGCGCTCGAGCTGCCGCCGGCCGCAGAGGTGCTCGGTCCGGTCCCGGTCGTCAGCCGCTCGCCCCGGGCCGGCGGCGAGGCCGAGGAACGAATGCTGGTGCGGGTGCCACGGCCTCAGGGCGCGAGCCTCGCGGCCGCCCTGAAGGCAACCCAGGCTGGGCGCAGCGCCCGCAAGGCAGCGGGCGTGGTCCGGGTCGAGGTCGATCCGGCCGTGCTCGGCTGAGTCGCCGGCCAGCGGCGGGGCTCAGTCGGCGGCGAGGATCCGCAACCGCTTCGGGTCGTACAGCGGCGGGATCTGGAGCCGGACCGGGACCAGGCCGCCGGGAGTGTGCAGGGTGAACCCGCCGTCGGCGAGCCAGTCGCCGGTGACACCGTCGTCGTGCTGGGCCTGGGCCAGACCGACCGGGCCGCCGAGGGTGTGCCCGAACGCGGCCGCCCGGACGTAGCCGACCCACTCGCCGTGGTGCAGCAGCGGCTCGTTGCCGAACAGGTCCACCTCCGGGTCATCGACGACCAGGCTCACCACCCGGTCGCGCGGCGGCCCCTGCTCCTTGGCGGCGAGCAGCGCCTCGCGGCCGACGAAGCCGTCCGGCTTGTCCCACGAGATGGTGAAGCCGAGGCCGGCCCCGAGCGGGGTGTCGGTGTTGTCGATGTCGACGCCCATGTCGCGATAACCCTTTTCCAGCCGCAGGCTGTTCATCGCGGCCAGACCGACCGGTCGGAATCCGAGGTCGGCACCGGTCGCGCACAGGTCGTCGTACACCCCGGTGGCGTACTCGGTCGGGACGTGCAGCTCCCAGCCGAGCTCGCCGACGTAGGTGACCCGGGCGGCGAGCACCGGCGCATAGCCGACGTGAATCTGCCGCGCGGTGAGGTACGGGAAGGCGTCGTTCGACAGGTCGGCGTCGGAGAGCCGGCCGATCAGCTCACGCGAGAGCGGGCCCTGGACCGAGAGCAGCGTCACCGCGGAGGTGATGTCGGTCACCACGACGACTTCGTCCGGGCGGGCCTGCCGCCGGATCAGCGGCTCGATCCGTCGATGGATGACGTCGCTCGCCACCACGAGGAAGCGGTCCTCGTCGAGCCGGGTGACCGTGAGGTCGGCCATGATCCCACCGCGCGGATCGAGCCACTGCGTGTAGACCAGCCGCCCGACCTCCCGGTCGATGTCGCTGGTGGACAGCCGGTTGAGGACCGCCAGCGCGCCGGGGCCCTGGACCATGAATTTCGCCATGAGGCTCATGTCGAGCATGCCGACCGCCTCACGGACGGTCCGGTGCTCCTCGGCGACGATGCCGAACGAGCCCGGCCGGGCGAAGGTGAGCTGCGACTCCGGGTGCTCGGCGTCGACGTCGTACCACTCGGCGAACTCCCAACCCATCGAGACGTTGAAGTGCCCGCCCTGCGCGACCAGCCGGTCGTGCAGCACCGAGCGCCGGACGTCGCGGGCGGTCGCCGGCTTCCAGTTCGGCCACACCGCATCGCCGAACAGCACGCCGAGCTGCTCGATGGTTCGCTCCGCCCGGAACCGGCGCGAGGTCTCGTGCAACGCGGCCCGGTCCACTGCGTACCCGGTGATGTCAACCGGAGGTACGCCGTCCACAATCCACTGCGCCATCACGGTGCCGACCCCGCCGCCGAGCAGGATGCCGAGCGAGTTGAGCCCGGCGGCTACGAAGTAGCCGTCGAGCTCCGGCGCCG
>CAYNDD010000354.1:0-3254 GCA_964395425.1 uncultured Frankiaceae bacterium | reverse complement strand
CCAGCTGACCACGAATCCACCGACGATCCGGTCGACGGTCACATCGGCGTGCGCCTGACCTGACCTCGTCTTCGCGGAGACAGGCACCGTGAGCGGGTATTGGCGACCGGGCGCTAGATCTGCGAGCGCAACGCGGACGGCGGCGAGCAGGGCCTCGCCGTGTGCGGCACGTATCCGCTCGTCGAGCTCGCGGGACGCTGCGTTCTGGTACACGACCGCCGCCCGTTCGTCGATGACGATGACGCAGTGCGGGGCCTTCTCGAGGATCTCGAAGACGTCGAAGGATTCGAGCGCAGCGCGGCCAGCCGACATCGGCGCGCGGTTACGTCTGGGTCCCATCGGTCCGTCCTCGTGGCAGGCGGCAATTCGCTGGTCTGGTGCCGTCCCATCGGCAGGCGCCGGCAAGCGCTGAGCCAATTGGGTGCGCCAACGCCAATTGGGTGCGCCAACCCACCGCCGTCGCTAGAGGTCAGGGCGTGGGAGGTCCGGGGCCAGGGCCGGCGGAAGCTCGGCGCCGGACCGGTAGCGGGCGAACGCCGGGACGGCAAGCCCGAGCAGCACGACGCCGACGACGCAGGCCAATCCGCCGCTCACCGCGCTAAACACCGGACTTGTAAGCGCGGCTACGCTGCCGGCCTCGAGGTCGCCCAAGCGCGGGCCGCCAGTGACAACCACGATGTTGACCGCGCTCAACCGTCCGAGCAGCGCATCGGGCACGTTCTGGAGCAGCATCGTTCCTCGAAAGACCGCGCTCACCATGTCCGCGCCGCCCGCAACGGCGAGCAAGACCGCGCCGAGCAGCAACGAGCGGCTCACGCTGAAGCCGGCGATCGACCCGCCCCACACCACGATCGATACGAGTGTCGCCAGTCCCTGCCGTCGGACCTGAGCAAGAGGTCCGGAGCACGCGGCACCGATGAGTCCGCCGATCGCCGGTGCTGCGTACAACACGCCGACGGTGCGCGCGCCGCCGCCGAAGTGAGTAGCCGCCAATGCCGGAAATACCGCCCGTGGCATCCCGAAGATCATCGCGTTCAAGTCGACAAGGAAGACCATCGCGATCACTCGGTGCTTGCGCGCCCATCGCAGACCCTCGGCGACTGCGGCGAACCCGGGAGGCGCGCCGCCACCCTGCGGCGGCATCGGGCGCAACCTCAGAACCGCGTAGACGGCGATGGAGAACGTCGCAGCGTCCGTCGCGTACGCGGCCTTGAGCCCAGCGGCGGCGATGACAACGCCCGCGAGCAGCGGACCCACCGTGCCGCTCAGCTGAAACGACAACTGGTTCAGCGCGGACGCGGCCTGAATGCGATCGGACGGCAGCAATCGCGGGACGAAGGTGGAGCGGGCCGGCTGGTCGATCGCGAAAAGGGCCCCCTGCAAGGCGATGACGACGTACAGCAGCCATAGCTGCCGGAGATTCAGGGCGGCCTGCAACGCGAACACCAACGACAGCAGCGCAAGCCCTGAACTCGTGAGCAGCACCAACTTCCGGCGGTCGACCGCGTCAGCGAGCGAGCCACCGAGCAGCCCGACGACGATCAGCGGAATGGCAACGGCGAGCCCGATCGCACCGACCGCAAACGACGAGTGGGTCATGGCGTATACCTGCACAGGGACCGCGACGTTCGTCATCTGGTTGCCCATGGAAGACAGCGACTGGCCGATCAAGAGCCGTCGGTATTCCGGCGACTCGTGCAACGGCCTGATATCGGCCAGCAGCCGTCGGCGTTCGTCAGCGGTCAGCCGAACCAGCCCTGCCGGCAATTGCGCGCTGGATGAGTTCGACCGTCGCCAGCGGATCGTCGACTTCGACCACAAGCCGCTCGAAGCTGTCGTGCTCGAGCGCGATCACGACCGCCTTGTCCGGGTCATGCACGTCCCAGAAGATCCGGCCGCCGTCCTGATGAAAGGTCCCAGCCGTGATGATGCCTGGCAGGTGGCTGCCCGGACCTCTCCACCCCTTCGGCCCGCGCGCGATGGCCGGGTCGATGGCCGCGTCGCGGACGTGCTCGAGCGGAATTTCCAGCTGGCTCGCGAAGCTCCACAGCTTATCGAGGCCGCGCACCTCGACCCTCAAGACGCCGCCGTCGACGCTGATCGTCGTCGCCACGAGGCTCCCTCACAATCTGACCGGCACACGTGGCCGAGCTACCGAATTATCTACTGCCCGCTCGCGTTGGCGGCTCGGGCGTCACGAAGCCACGGCCCCGAGCCCCCCGCCGTCCGTCGTGAAACGATGAGCCCCATGTCTGTCATCGACGAGCTTCTCGACAACAACCGCCGCTACGCCGAGACCTTTGTCGGCATGGTGCCGATCCGCCCAGCGAAGCGACTCGCGGTTGTCGCGTGCATGGACTCGCGCATCGACGTCCACGGAATTCTTGGTCTGCAGGTCGGCGACGCGCACGTCATCCGCAACGGCGGCGGGGTGATCAGCCCGGACGTGATTCGCTCGCTGACCATCAGCCAGCGAGTGACCGGCACCCGCGAGATCATCCTGATCCACCACACCGACTGCGCGAATCTCGGCCTCGACGAGATGGCGTTCAAGGCCGAACTCCAGGCAGAGGTGGGATTCAAGCCCGACTGGTCGTTCGACTCGTTCACCGATCTCGAAGAGGATCTGCGCCAATCGGTGCTGCGACTGCGGTCGAATCCCTTCATCGCCTACACCGACAAGATCCGCGGCTTCGTCTTCGACGTCGCAACAGGCAAGCTCGCCGAAGTCGTCTAGCGCCCCGACGGGACGACGGTCAGCTGACGCCTAGCTCGCGGTGAACGCGTCACTGCAGAGCACGCCTTCCTTGGCGGCGTAGGCAACCGAGTCGGCGGGCGCGATCGTCACAATCGGGGGCGTGCCCGTGTACGGAATGGTGGCCTGGTCGGCGTCCGCCGGTGAGACGATGCAGGTCAGTGAACCCTTGTGCGACTCGACCCAGGGAACCGTTTCCCCCGGAACCGGCGCGGACCACTGCGCCTGGTCACCAACGCCTGGCACCGGCGTCGTGCCAGGGCCATTCACCGGGTTCTGGTAGTACTTCTGAGTCGGGTCGTTCTTGTACAGCTCGACCTTGAGAGCTCCTCCGTAGAACGAGCACTCACCGGGGTTGTTCACTAGCGGAGTCACCGGCGCCTTCATCAGGGCCTGCACGTCGGCTGGCTTGATCGCCGCGCACTGCTTCGAGGTGTCGAGTGGTCCGCCCCCACCGGTTGCCGCCGCGATCGCCGCTGCGGCACCGGCCGGCGCGGAA
>CAYNDD010000353.1:0-3258 GCA_964395425.1 uncultured Frankiaceae bacterium | reverse complement strand
CTGGTCCAGCGCCACCCACGCCGCCGGAAGGTGCCGGGCGACCCGACCGACCAGCTCGACCCGACCCCGCGCACTCCCGTACGAGGTGTGGGTCAACACCGCGAGGTCCTGCGCGACGATCTGCGCCGCATCCGCATCATCGAAGAACGTCGGCAGGTCCCGCGCCTGCATGCCCTCGCGGCAGGTCACCATCGCCTGCGCCTGCGACCAGGCGGTCAACCGGTCCCAACACGCGGTCGCCCGCATCGCGGTCGTGCAATCCATCATGAGCCCCTGCAACCGCACCAGCGCCGCCGCGAGCAGCGGACCGGCCGGGAGCTGCTCGGCGTCGGTGACCAGCACCGCAGATCGGGCGTGAATCGCGTCGATCTCCGGATCCGGCCGCCACACCGCTTCCGCTACATCCCCCATGCGTTCGAACATATCTTCGAGTGCCGACAACGGCCAGCCGCAATCCACAACCAGGTCAGCCGTGGGCGTCCGGCTCGCGACCAGTCGTCAGCGGCCCGGTGTTCGGCGCGTTGTCGTAGCTGCCGATCCACTCGTCCTTCCACGACCGGTCGAACTGCTGCTCGTTGCACGCGGGCTGGTAGATCGCACCGAGCTCCTGCGCGATCCGCTCGCGATGCGACGGCGTGCCACCGGGGATCTCGTAGGTGCAGATGTAGACCTTCCACCGATCCCCGGCACGCGCCACCCAGCACGCCGCGCGCGGGTGGTTGAACGGAAACGACTCGGCGGACAGATCCTCGGAGTGACCGATATAGATGACGGCGTACTGCTCGGGCTGCGCCTCCGGCTTCGGCTTGTAGACGATCGCGTAGACCGCGGCAACCGACGGCGGCGTCCACCCACCGAGCACTCGCGGCCCCTCGAACGGATACCCGGCGAGCGAGCCGAGCCGGATCATCCGAACTCGTCCGGCTCGCCGAACTCCGCCTCGCCGTATTCCGGCTCATCAAGTACGTCGGCCTCGCTCCCCGCTTCGACCCGAACGACCGGCCAGGGCGGCAACCCGGCGCGCTGCGCCGCAGCCGCGAACTGCGCCTTGGCGGCCTCGATCGCCTCGTCGAGCCCGGTCGCCTCGACCACGAGCTGCGCGCCGTACCGCGTGGTGCCGATGCCACTCGCGATCCCGTCGCACGAGGCGACCGCGTCGGCGAGCTCGACCACTTCTTCCCGCGAGAGCACGCGGTCACCCTCGGCCTCGATGGCGACGCTCCACCTCACCTGCCGACCCTCCTCAATGCTGTTCGGGCTCAGTGCAGCTCGGGCAGCAACGCGGCCAGCTCCTCGAGGCTGTGCAGGTCGTGCCCCGACGCCAGCAGATCGATGTACGGCGCGGCCACCATCATCCCCAGCGTGCTCGGCTGGAAGTCCAGGCTATTGCCCTTGTGCGGGTTCATCCAGACCACGCGGTAACACAGCCGCGACAGCCGTTCCATCGCCGCCGCCAGCACACTCGGGTCACCGCGGTCGAGTCCGTCCGAGCAGATCACCACGATCCCGCCGCGGCAGATCCCGCGCCGGCCCCAGTCCTGCACGAACGCCTGCAAGGACGCGCCGATCCTGGTCCCGCCCTCCCAGTCGAACACCGCCTTCGCGGCCCGGTCGAGCGCCTCGTCGGGGCGACGCCGCTCGAGCTCTTTGGTGATCCGGGTGAGCCGGGTGCCGAAGCAGAACACCTCGACCCGGGTGGTCGCCCGGCGGGCCGAGTAGGCGAACTGCAACAGGTTGCGCGAGTAGTCCGCCATCGACCCCGAGACGTCAAGGATCAGGATCAGCGGCCGCAACCGCCGCTTGCGGCCACGCCAGTACAGCTGCGGCGGCTCGCCGTGCATCCGCAAGCTCTCCCGGACCATCCGCCGCAGATCGGGCGCCCGCCCGGCCCGGCTGGACTCGGTCCGCCGGGTACGACGACGCGGTGGCTGCAGCCGGATCTGCGCCATGATCCGCCGCAGCGCGGCGAGCTCTTCCTGCGTACAAGCTGCGAACGACTTGTGTTTGATGATCTCGGCATCCGAGCCGACCAGGCCGAGCCGGGCCTCGTGCTCGTCGTGACCGTCCTTGCCGGGCTCGGTGGCCGGCACCTCGAGGACCGAAAGGCTGTGCACGGTCGCCCGCATCACCAGCTTCAGTTGCTCGGGGACGTCAGCCGCCTCGCCAAGGAAGAACCGCCGGAAGACCGCGTCGTACTTCGCGATGTCGTCACGGCGCGTCACCAGCGTCGCGCGGCCGGCCCAGTAGAGGTCGACCAGATCGGTCGGGTCGAGCGGCGCCATCGCGGCGCAATAGGTAAGGACGTCGCCTGACCCGACCGGTAGCCCGGCCGCGCGAAGCTCGTGCCCGAAGTCGACCAACATGCCGACGACCGGCGCCTGCGTCGGCGCGCTAGGCACCGGAGGCGATCTGCTCGAGCCGGTCGTGCACCAGCTCGAGGTCGTCGCGTTCCTTCAGCACCGCGCCGAGGGTGTCCTCGACGGTCGCCGGGTCGAGGTCGGTCGCCCCGAGTACGTCGAGAGTGCGCACCCAGTCGATCGTCTCGGCCACCCCGGGCGGTTTCGCCAGGTCGAGATCGCGCATCCGGTTGACCGCGGCCACCACCTTGCGGGTCAGCTCGGCCGTTGCGCCCGGCGCCCGGAGCAACACGATCTCGACCTCGCGCTCCGCGCTCGGATAGCCGATCCAGTGGTAGAGGCACCGACGCTTCAGCGCATCGTGCAGCTCACGGGTGCGGTTGGAGGTCAGGATCACGAGCGGTGTGCTGTCGGAGGTGATCGTGCCGATCTCCGGGATGCTGACCTGAAAGTCCGAGAGCACCTCGAGCAGGAACGCCTCGAACTCGTCGTCGGCGCGGTCGATCTCGTCGATCAGCAGCACGGGCGGCACCGCGCCGTCGTGCGCGACGGCATCGAGCAGCGGGCGGCGGACGAGGAACTCGCGGCTGAACAGGTCGTGCAGCCGGTCGGCGCGGCTCTCGCCCGCGGGCGCGACCTCGCCGGTCTCGATCAGCCGGATCGCGAGCATCTGGCGGGCGTAGCTCCAGTCGTACAGGGCGTGCGCCGCGTCGATGCCCTCGTAGCACTGCAGACGGATCAGGCGGGCGCCGAGCACGTCGGCGAGCGTCTTCGCCACCTCGGTCTTGCCGACACCGGCCTCGCCCTCGAGCAGCAGCGGCTTGCCGAGCGCGAGCGCGACGTGCAGGACGGTCGCGAGCCCGCGATCGGCCAGGTAGGCGCGGCTCGCGAGCGCCGCGGT
>CAYNDD010000352.1:0-3284 GCA_964395425.1 uncultured Frankiaceae bacterium | reverse complement strand
GCTCGGCTAGCCGGTTCAGCGCGGATCATGTTGCACACTGTTAGTCAGCAGGTCAGGCAGCAGTGGACAGCAAGGGTCGGGTACGAGTCGGACGCAGGGGTTGGTCGGGGGCATGGCGGGGATGTCGTTGGGAGGGCAACGTGCCGCTCTCTGAGCACGAGCAGCGAGTGCTCGAGCAGATCGAGCGAGCCCTCTACGCCGACGACCCGAAGTTCGCAGCGACGGTTCGCGGTATCGACCCGCGTACGCTGCATCGCCGCCGCTACCTTCGCGCGACCCTCGGCGCCATCGTCGGGGTCGTCTTGCTCCCAGTCGGCATCGCGGTGCAGCAGCTCGAGCTGAGCGTCGCGGGATTCGTCTTGATGTTGCTGGCCTTCTTGTACGGCGCATCGACCTGGCGCCAGCGACATGAGGCCTCGGAGGCCACCCAACCAGGCGCCGGGCGAGTCACCGATACGCCGACCGCGCGCCGTGGCCGTGACAAGAAGCTGGGTACGCCGCCCACACCTAAGCGCACCATCGTCAAGCGGTTCGAAGATCGCTGGGACCGTCGGCGCGACGGTCTTGGTGGCACTCCCGGCCAGGACGACGATCGCTAGTCCGCTAGTCCTGCTGGTCGCGGCGCCCTGGTCGAGGGAGTCGGCCACTGATCCAGCGCCGCATGGCGAAACCGGCGGAACGCCAGGAGTCGGAGATCCAGGCGGTCGCCGATACCGCGATCCGGCTCGACGATGACGGCGCGAGGCGCGCGCGCAGCCGGCGGCCACGGGTGACCGAGTGGAACAGCGCTTTACGGACGGTGGTCTCGTCCGCGCGTGGATCTTGATCGACCCATCGAAGCTCGTCGGGCCGTGCGGCATACCGGGCTAGTTCCTCGGCTCGGCTGAGCCGCGAGAGCGCCTGCTCGGCAGCAACGTCAGTGGCCAGCCTTCGAGTCGCGACCAACGTCGCTGCTGCTCTTCGCGGCGTGTCGGTATGACCACGCCAGTCCAAACCGAGATCGCGCATGTCATCCCCGAGCTCGGCCCACGCGGCGTGCGCTCGAGCTGCTTGCGAGTCGGCGGATGTCCATCGACGACGGCGAGTCAGCCAGCGCGCGACCGGGGCGATGACGATGGCGATCAGGACGACGAGCAGGGTGGACAACCACCCCAGTGGGAGGTGGCGAAGCACCGGGAGCGAGCTCCCTGTCTTGTGGACCGGCCTGATGGCGGTCGGCCGGAATCCCTGAATATCGAGTGGGGCGCCTTTGCCGCCTGCTGTGCCCGACACCGAGGCCGTCGCCTGTGGGCCGGGCGCCAACGGGGCATAGGCCGGCGTCGTGGTCTGCCCGTCGGCGCGCGGCGTCGGCTCGAAGCGCAGCCACCCGGCCTCCGGGAAATACAACTCGGGCCAGGCGTGGGCGTCGGCAGTGGTGACGAGGTAGGTGTTGGTACTGCCGACCGGTGCGCCCGGAGTGAAGCCGACATCGACCCGGGCTGGGATCCCCTCAACCCGAGCCATCAACGCCATCGTGGCAGCGAACTGCTCGCAGTAGCCGCGACGGTCGCCCAGGAACGTCAGTAACGCGTCCTGGTCAGTGCCGGTCTTGATCGTGATGTCGTAGGTGCCGGCCTGGAACCAAGTCTGCAAGGCGATTGCCTTCTGATAGGGCGTCACGGCGTGTGCGTTCGCGATGATCTGGTCCGCGACCTGCCGAACCTGTTGGGGCAGGTTCACGGGTGTTTCGAGGTCGGGGGCGACGCTGGCGTCTGGGTCGACTGCCTGCAGCGAGTTGAGCAAGGCCGCCGATGGCTGGTAGACGGCACTCGTTGCGGTGTAACTCAGATGCGGTGTCGCGGTGTCGACGCCGTAGATCGCGGGATTCACCGGGTTGTAGCGCCAGTCACCACGCGCGGTCACCGCGGTCACCGTCGACGGGACCGGCAGGTATGCCTGCCGAAGGCCGGTGATCACGACGTTCGTCGTGGCGGTGCCGGTGCGTTGCAGCGTGACGCCCGCGGGCGGCGGGATGCCCTCCTTGTCGATCCGCGTGTCGTCCGGCGACGTGACCGATGACACCTCCCACACGGTGCCGTCGAATCTGTCGAGCGTCAGCAGTCGCAGGTAAGTCGGCGTACCTGTGGTCGTGTACGTGAACAACGACGTCGGCCGCGGCTCGTTCAGGTCCTGCCGGATGCTGACAATGGGGCTGATGCTGACCGATCCACCCTTGCTGTTAGCCGAGAAACCACCCACTCCGTTCGTATGGTGGGTGCCGAACCAGCCGGAATGCAGCCCGGGGATGATCACCGGCAGCACCACCGCGATGCTGATCGCCGCAAATCCCACGCGGCGTCCGACTTGGGTCAACTGGCTCGTCGCCGCTTGCCCACGGACCACCGATCCGCGAATCGCCCGCACCGGTCGTCCCCACCGGCCGACCCGGTCGCGTCCCTCTGCGAGCAACAGTGAGAGGTAGCCCGCGGCGGCGAACACGAAGGGCCGCCATCCGACACCAGCGGACAGCGTTGCTGCAGACACGGTGAAAATGGCCAGCAGCGGGAGTCCGGCGACAGCCGGTCGCCGCAGCCCGCTCGCGAGGGTCTCGACGACGACAGCGACCAGCCCGACGCCTGCAGTCGTCAGGAGACTCAACCCGCGGGTGACCATGACGGGCGCCGCGAGTTGAACGGTGTCGGTGAAGCCCGACGACATCGTGGTGTGCAGGAGGCGCAAGGCGGCCGGTCCTGGGATGAACCCGAGTGGCGCAACGGAGTGCGCGTAGAGCGCGGTGATCAGCCCGGCCCACACCGCAATCATCGCGAGCGGGATCACGGCGGTGACAACGCGGATACGTTGCAGCGCAGCCGATGTCGCGGCGATGGCCAGCACCATCAGCACGACGCGCGGCAACCACCCCATCGAATCGAAGACGGGTAGCAGGCTGAGCGACCCAAGAACGGTCGCCAAGGCGGCGAAGATGGTGACCCGAAGTCGTGGGTTCATCGGCTGGCCAGGAGTTGTGAGTTGGTCGCCGCGTTGCCCCACATCGTGCGCATGTCCGTGCGCGCGTTGACGGATACGACGCGCCATCCCGCTCCGGCGAGCAGTGCACACGACTGCGCATGGTCGCGCTGGCGGACGATCGGCTGGCCTGGCACCGGCGGGTGCGCTGTCGTCCAGCTTCCGGTGTCGAGCATGATCGCTACGCAGGCCGATGCGTGATGTCTGAATCGGGCCAGCGCGTCAAGGTCGGCGTCGGTCAGGCTGCCGAGTGCCGCGATCACCAATCCGCCGCCGCC
>CAYNDD010000351.1:0-3309 GCA_964395425.1 uncultured Frankiaceae bacterium | reverse complement strand
GTCGCGAACTCGAAGTTCGGCGACATCCAGGTCCAGAACAGCTGTGTCGGCTTGCCGTGTCGCTCGTTGAGCGGGATGAACTCGGCCCCGCCCGGCTCGACCACCGCGATCTTGTCGCCGTACTCCCCTTCGCGGATTTCAGTGGTCGCGCTGATCGCCTCATCGTCCTGCGTAGTGGTCATGTCCTGGTCGCCCCTCGGTCGTGGTGAGGGGATCGTAGGGGACAGCGACACCGAGGGCGAGAGCGGATCTGACGGCGCGCCGAGGCGTCTTCCAAGTCGTGACGGCTGTGATGAGAAGTGACGGGTGATGCAGGTCACACCGGTCTTCAGGTCCGGCTCAGGTCGGCGCGCGAATGTACTGACATGACAACGACGACACGCACCCCTCGCCGCGAAAAGCCGGCTGAAACCCGGCGCGAGTCGCTGCTCGCAGACTTCACCGTGACCCCGATCTCGCCGACGGACCGCCGCCGGGCGGCCCTCGCCGTCTGCCACCGGGCCGCCACCGCCGAGGAGGCGCGCGAACTGCTCGACGCCCTCGGCCTGCTCGACGTGACCCTGATGCGCGGCGCCGCCTGATCCCACGCGAACGGCGCATGCCGCAGGCTTGATCCGGGCGCTACGGTCGGAAGACCGACGACGCCGGAGGCCACCATGACCGTGCCCGCGCCCACGTCCCCCAACCCGGACGCACCGACGCCGACGCCGGGACCGGCGCCGGACAAGCGCGCCGACCTCGTCCTCGAAGGCGGTGGCGTCAAGGGCATCGGCCTGGTCGGTGCCGTCATCACGCTCTCCGATGCCGGGTGGACGTTCCCCCGGGTCGCCGGCACGAGCGCCGGAGCGATCTGCGCCGCCCTTGTGGCCGCGCTCCAACGGGCCGGGCGGCCGATGAGCGACCTCCAGTCGATCATGCAGCAGATCGACTACTCCGCCTTCATGCGCGGCGACTGGGCCGAGCGCCACCTCGGCCGGGTCGGTGAGGCCGGCCACCTCGCCCTCCACATGGGGGTCTACGACGGCGACTACCTGGTCGAGTGGCTCGGCGGTGTCCTCGGCTCGCTCGGCGTGACCACCTTCGGCGACCTGCGGTTGGACGACCCCGGCAGCTCACTACCCGCGGCCTGCCAGTACGCCCTCGTGGTGCACACCGCCGACATCACCCGCAACAAGCTGGTCCGCCTGCCCTGGGACTACCCCGAGTACGGCGTCACCGTCGACTCGACCCGCATCGTCGACGCCGTCCGAGCCTCGATGTCGATCCCGTTCTTCTTCGACCCGATCCGGTTCGAGGCGCCCGCACACGACGACGGCATCGACAGCTACGCCGCGGGGAGCGTGACGTGGGTCGACGGCGGGCTGCTCTCCAACTTCCCGGTCGAGGTCTTCGACCGCAGCGACGGGCTGCCGAGCCGGTGGCCGACGATCGGGGTGAAGCTGTCCGCCGGCTCGCCGACGCCGGTTGCCAAGCACAACCCGAAGGACGCCCTCCAGGAGGCGATCGCCTGTGTGCGGACCACGATGGACAACGCCGGCCGGTTCTACATCCCACCGGACAAAGCGGCGCGGACGATCTTCGTGGACAGCTTCGGGCTGGCCGCGACCGACTTCCATCTGAGCCCGGCCGACCAGCAGAAGCTCTACGCGAGCGGGGTCTCCGGCGCCACGACGTACCTGAGCCGTTTGGCCGCCTCCCAGAGCGCCCTACCGGGTTAAGGGAACCGCCCGAAATCTCCGGTTCGGGTTGGTAACCTAGGAGGACTAATCGGCGAGACCCCACGACCGGTCAGTGGCGACGGCCACGGCAAGGACGGAGACGCGTGCCCGGCCGTACCACCAGCCCACAATTGGTGCCGACCGACGTGACCGACGAGCAGAAGTACTGGTACTTCGGCACCCAGCGTCGCTGGTTTCTCGTCGCCCGGTTCGTCGCGTTCATCGGCCTGATCGTCAGCCTGAGCAGGTTCGGCTTCGAGGACCCGCACGTGAGCCTGATGATCATGGTGGTTCTCGGCATGGGCGGCGTCTCGCTGATCGGCCTCTACTGCTCGACCCGGCCGCGCCGGCTGAGCCAAACCGACCACGAGCAGCGGGTCCTGCTCTGGTCACCCGAGCACTACCCGTCGGTCGACGTGTTCCTGCCGAGCGCCGGCGAGCCGCTCGACGTACTGGAGAACACCTTCCGCCACGTCGCGCAGCTCGAGTACCCAGGAGTGATCGAGGTCTACGTCCTCGACGACTCCGCCCGCGAGATCGTGCGGGTCCTGGCCCGGCGCTTCGGTTTCCGCTATTTGAGCCGGCTGGACCGCGGCCGGATGAAGAAGGCCGGAAACCTCGCCTTCGGCTACGCCAACTCCGACGGCGAGGTCATCACCGTCCTCGACGCCGACTTCGCGCCGCGCCCGGAGTACCTCCTCGAGCTGATGCCGTATCTCGACGACGCCGAGATCGGGATCGTGCAGTCCCCCCAGTTCTTCGACACCCACTCCACCGACCGCTGGGTGCAGCGGTCGGCCGGGGCCGTTCAGGAGCTGTTCTACCGCTGGACGCAGCCGTCCCGGGACGCGATCGGCGCCCCGATCTGTGTCGGCACCTGCGCGCTCTACCGCCGCGAGGGGCTCGAGCGCGCCGGAGGGTTCGCCCAGATCGCGCACTCGGAGGACGTCCACACCGGCGTCGCGCTCATGCGCGCCGGGTACGCCGTCCGCTACATCCCGGTCATCCTCGCCAAAGGCCTATGCCCGGAGGGGTTGCCACCGTTCGTGTCCCAGCAATACCGCTGGTGCGCGGGGTCGATGAGCTTGATGCTCAACCCGGCCTTCCGGTCGATGGGCCTGACCTGGCAGCAGCGGCTGTGCTTCTGGAGCGGCTTCGGCTACTACTTGTCGACCGCGCTCAGCGCCTTCACCGCGTTCATCCCGCCGGTCTACCTGCTCTGGCAGCACCCCGACGCGATCCACTCCCGCAACTACCTGCTCTTGCTGCCGCTGATCTTCGCGTATCCGCTGATCTTCTGGACCTACCGCGGCCGGTGGGACTTCAGCGTGCTGCGGATCCAGCTCGCGCAGTACTTCTCCCACGCGGTCGCGATCTGGGACACCTGGCGCGGCGACACCCACGAGTGGGTCGCCACTGGTGCGGTCAGCCGCAGCCCGCTGGGAGCTCGGATCGGGTGGCTGATGGCGGGCTGGCTCGGCATCGTCCAGGCTCTGCTGTGGGCCGGCATCGTCCGGGATCTCGGCACCGGGGCGGCCACGATCGGATCGTTGTACCCGATGGTGATCGTGGCCAGCTTTGCGCTCTACGT
>CAYNDD010000350.1:0-3327 GCA_964395425.1 uncultured Frankiaceae bacterium | reverse complement strand
AAAGACCCGGCGCTCGGCACCGTCGTACCGCACGAGGGTGGACCCGGCTACAGCACGACCGGAAGCGGCGTCGACTACGCGGGGATGTACGGCGCGTTGCTGCGCCGGCGCAACCTGCTGCTGATCGACCAGCGCGGCACCGGCCTGAGTGCCCCGATCAACTGCCCCGGCCTGCAGAACCTGCACGGCGCCTACGACACGGCCGCCGCGAAGTGCGCCAAGCAGCTCGGCGACCACGCCGACCTCTACGGCAGCAAGCTCGCCGCGGACGACCAGTCGGCGGTGATCCGGGCGCTCCGGCTCGGCAAGGTCGATGTGTACGGCGACTCCTACGGCACCTTCTTCACCCAGGTCTTCGCCGGCCGGCACCCGAACCAGATCCGCAGCATCGTCCTCGACAGCGCCTACCCACCGACCGGCGAGACCCAGTGGTATCCGACCCAGACCCAGGCAATGCAGTACTCGATGACCACCGCCTGCCGCCGATCCCCCGCATGCAAGTCCGCGGGAGGCATGCCGATCGGCTTGCTCACCAAGGTGCTCCACCAGGTGCGCAAGCAGCCGTACCGCGGGATCGCGTACGACGCAGACGGCGTGCGGCACCACGCCGTGGTCACCGGAGCTGCGCTGGTCGCGGTTGCTTTCGGCGCGACCTACGGCCCGGAGTACTACCGGGAGTTCACGGCCGCGCTGCGCTCGGCGCTGCACGGCGATCGCGCTCCGCTGTTGCGGCTGGTCGCGGAGAACGTCGACGCCTCCTCCTACGACGGAGCGCCGTCGGCGTACAGCGAGGGCGACGACGCGGCTGTGTCGTGCGAGGACTACCCGCAGCTCTACAACATGGCCGACCCGCCGGCCGAGCGGCTCACCCAATACAAAGCTGCGGTGAAGCAGGAAGAGAAGGTCGACCCGACGGTCTACGCGCCGTTCACGATCGAGGAGTACCTGCACTCGGTCTGGGCCGAGGCCAACTGGTGCCTGAAGTGGCCCTCCCCGTCGGCCGCGCACAAGGCCGGTCCGCCGGCCCCGCCGTCCGGCCACTACCCGTCGGTGCCCACGCTGATCCTCACCGGTGAGCTCGACTCGATCACGACGCCGGCCGAAGGTGATCTGGTCAAGGCCGAGTTCCCCGACGCCCGGCACGTGATCGTCGCCAACAGCTTCCACGTGACTGCTGAGGACGACACCGACGAGTGCGGCAGCTCGATCGTGCGCGCGTTCGTCGCGGATCCGACGCATTTGAGCAAGGCCGACCTGCGGTGCGCCAAGCACGTGCCGCCGGTGCGCGCGCTCGGCCGTTACTACCCGTCGTTCACCAGTCAGGCGCCGGCCGGCGCACTGCCCGGCAACGCGGTCGGCCCGCTCGGCCGTCGCGCCGCCGCCGCGGCCGCGGAAACGATGGCCGACCTCATCGACCGCTGGTACAACAACTACAGCGGTCACGGCGTCGGTTTGTACGGCGGCCGGTTCACCTACACCGGTGGTTTGCACACGGTCCGGTTCCACCTCCATCGCGACCGGCTCGACCGCAACCTGGCCGTCAGCGGCACGATGATCTGGAAGCCGTACCTGCACACCTTGACCTGCCAGCTGGCCGTCGATCGCGTCAACCAGGCCGGTCGGACCGAGGCGGGATCGGCCGCGGACGGCACCGTGACCGCACGCTGGAACACCCGCCAGGAGGATGCTCGCGCCACGCTGACCGGCGAGCTCGGCGGCCGTGTCCTCAAGGTCACGATGCGTGCTCCGTAGGTCGGACCGCTACCCGGCGCGGTCCGTTGCGAGGATCTGCTCCTTCAGGATGTCGCCGTGCCCGGCATGGCGGGCGAGCTCCTCGATGATGTGCAGCATGATCCATCGCAATGACATCGGGCTCATCCGGTTGTGCAGCGCCAGGTCGTCCAGCGCGTGCCCAGCCGCGATCTCTTCAGCACTCCGCCACGCCCGCCGGTAACCAGTCTGCACCGACTCGATGGTGTCCTCGGCGGTCAGCTCGAAGCTGTCTTCCGAGTCTTCCGGCAGGCCGATCTCGGCCCGCGTCCGCCCTTCAATGGCGACCTCGAACCACACGCGTTCGACAAACGTCGCATGCTTCACCAAGCCGAGCAGCGTCGTCCGCGAGGGCACCAGACGACGTCTGGCTTGCTCGTCGGTGACGCCGTCGAGCAGTCCGACGATCTCCACTCGGGTGTCATGGACGAACGACTCGATCTGCTCGCGCTCGCCGGCCGTGGTCGAAGTCTCGCTGCGGTAATCGTCGCTCATTCCCGCGAGGATAGGTGCGACCTCTTGCGGCTTGTTGATAGCCGACCGGAACTGTCGGCAGCCGCTGGTTCGGTCAGGGTATGACCGTTACCAGCTGCCGATTGCTCCGGCCGATCCGCCAGTTCGACGCAACCGAGGGGTGGCCGCACCGTCGCGCGACGGCTAGCTGCGCTCGCTCTGCCGGCGCCGCCACATGGTGGGCACGTCGTGTCCGCAGTCGGGCAACGCGAACGAGCCGTACAGCTCGAAGCCGTACCGCTGGTAGAGCGGGACGTTCGCCGGATTGCTCGCCTCGAGGTACGCCGGCATGTCCTCGGCATCAACGACCGTCAACGTCTCGGCCAGCAACCCGAGGCCGTAACCGTGGCCCTGGTGGGCAACCGCCGTTCCCAGCAAGGACAGCAGGTAGTGCGGCTCGTCCTTGGGGTTTGCCTTCTCGAACGCCTCGAACACGCGAAACACTCGCGGCGCTTCGTCGCCGAGCAGTTCGTTCATCGACTCGAGCAGGGCGGTCTCCTGGTCCTCGCTCAGCTCGGTCCCCTCCGGCGGGATCCACACCGCGGTCGAGGTGTCGCCGGCCGACAGCCAGACGGTCGAATAACGCATCGCTCCGGAGGACAGGGCGTGCCAGAGCACCCGCTGCTGGTCACGCCGGCGGTCCGGGTCGGGGAAAACCCAGCTCCACGTCGGGTCGTCGTAGAACGAGTCGACGAGGATCTCGACCACCGTCTCGACGTCAGCCGGCCCGCATACCCGGGCGACCTCACTCGGCATCATTGCGTTCCCCCTTGGCCGCGATCCGTCGACTCAGCCGCGCGGTACGTCGGCTCGATAGGTCGCCGCCAGGAGTTTGGCATAGGCGACCGCGCCGATCGGGGTGAGGTGAAGGTCGTCCGGATACAGCCAGCTGTGATGCGCGCCGACGATCGCGTTCCAGTCCAGGATCCGGGCATTGGCGAAGGCCGGCACCACCGTGTTGATGGTGGCGTTGTTCGGCTTCTGCCAGTTGTGGTCGTAGGGATCGAGATGGTCGTTCAGCACCAGGACCAGTTTGGCGGCCGA
>CAYNDD010000349.1:0-3343 GCA_964395425.1 uncultured Frankiaceae bacterium | reverse complement strand
CGGGTGTGGAAGGCTCGACGACATGCCCGGCCTGCCGGTCCGACCGCGCAACGACCCCCGCCAGTACGACGACCTGGCCGACCAGTGGTGGGCGCCGCGTGGCGAGTTCGTCATGCTCAACTGGATTGCGGCGGCGCGGATGCGGCACGTGCCGCGGCCGGCCCGACCGAACGCTCCCCTGCTGGACGTCGCGTGCGGAGGCGGCCTGCTCGCGCCACACCTCGGCGATCACGGCTACTCCCACGTCGGCGTCGACCTCACCGCCAGCGCGCTGGCAAGCGCGACCGCGCACGGCATCCTGGGGGTGCGCGGAGACGTCGCGCGGCTGCCGTTTCGCGACGAAGCCTTCGATGTCGTGGTCGCCGGCGAGATCCTCGAGCACGTTCCCGACCTCCCGGCCGTCGTCGCCGAGGTCTGCCGAGTGCTGCGGACCGGCGGGACCTTGGTCATCGACACGATCGCCAACACGTGGTGGGGAAGGTTCTCGTCCATCACGCTGGCCGAACGCATGCCGGCCGGGCCGCCACACCGGCTGCACGACGGCGCATTGTTCGTCGACCGCGAGCAGCTCATGGCCGAGGCGGCCCGGCACGGGGTGCAGCTGCGATTGAACGGCCTGAGACCGTCGGCCGTGGACTATGTGATGTGGCTGATCGGCAAGCGCGACTCGGTGCGGATGGTCGAGGTCGGGTCCAGCGCCGGGCTGTTTCAGGCGGTCGGGACCAAGTCGGCATGACCGTCGCGACAGGGCCCCGATGACCGCGGTCGCGCAGGCGCAAGCGACCGCCGAGCGACTGGCGCCGACGTTCGCGCTCCGGGCCGCGAAGCACGACCTCGACGGCAGCTTTCCGGCCGAGGACTTCGACGACTTGCGGACCAACGGACTGCTCGGCCTGATGGTGCCCGACCGACTCGGCGGGATCGGCGCGTCCTTTGCCGACTACGCCGAGATCGCGATGTGCCTCGGCGCCGGCAGCGGGTCGACCGCGTTGATCTTCAACATGCACGCCTCGGTGACCGGAGCGCTGGCGCTCACCGACGACGATCTGGCCCGGGCGCTCGGCGTGCCGGAGCCGTTCTTCGCGGCGCGCGACGAGGTGTTGCGCGGGGCCGCCGCGGGCCGGCACTACGCGGTCGCGATGAGCGAACGCGGCGCCGGCTCGCGGCTTTCGCAGGTCACCACGACGTACGAGCAGGTCGAGTCGGGCTGGCGGATCACCGGGTCCAAGTCGTTCTGCTCGGGCGCCGGGCACGCCGACGCCTACGTCGTCGCGGCCCGCCGAGGTGAGGCAATCAGCCAGTTCCTCGTGCCGAGTGGGCCCGGAGTCACGGTCGTGCCGACCTGGGACTCGCTCGGGATGCGCGCCACCGTCAGCCATGACCTCGACCTCGACGTCGTCGTGCCACCCGACGCATTGCTCGGCCAGGTCGAAGGGATGGCGGTCCTGCTCGCCCAGGTCATGCCGCAGTGGCTGGTCGCGTCGTACGCCGCGGTGTACGTCGGGGTGGCGCACGCCGCACTCACGGCTGCATCCGAGTACGTCGACGAGCGCGGGTTGGGCCGCCTGCCGATGGTGCGGTCCCGGCTCGGGCGGGCGGACAGCGCGGTTGCGGCCGCGCGCGAGGTGGTCCGGGCGATGGCCAACGCGGTGACGACCGCGCCGGGCGAGCCGGCCACGAACCGGTGGGTCTGGCGGGCCAAGCTGATCGCCGGTGAGACCGCGATGGAGGTGGCCGCCTCGCTGCTCGAAGCGTGCGGCGCGGCTGCGACCCGGCGCGGCTCCACCCTCGAGCGGATCTACCGGGACGCCCGTTGCGGCTCCCTGCAACCGGCCACCAGCGATGTGTGCGCCGACTGGCTGGGGTACGCCGTCCTCGGCCGCGACCCTGAGGCCGACGCCGAGGTCGCCCGATGGTGAGCCGGGTCATCACCGCAGCACGGATCGCCGGGCACGGCCACGCCCTGCCGCCCGCGATCGACCACGCCGCGGTCTGGGACGGCTTCTTTGCCGCGCACTACAACGGCAGCGCCACCGCCGAGCGGATCTGGCGCAACGCCGGCATCACCACCCGCCACGCCGTCATCGACCCCCGGGTCGAGGACGTGACGTCGTGGAGCACCGGCGCCCGGATGCGCCGCTTCGCCACCGAGGCCATGCCGCTCGGCAAGGCTGCGGTCGCTCAGGCGCTTGCCGACGCCGGACTCGACGCGCGCGACGTCGGGTTGCTGGCGGTTGCGTCCTGCACGGGATACGCGACCCCCGGGCTCGACATCCTGCTGGCCCGTGACCTCGGGATGGCCGACGACGTGCAGCGCCTGCACATCGGGCACATGGGGTGCTACGCCGCGTTGCCGGGGCTGGGCGCGGTCGCCGACTTCGTCGTCGCGCGCGACCGGCCGGCCGTGCTGCTGTGCCTCGAGCTCACCAGCCTGCACGTGCAGCCGGCCACCGACAACGTCCAGCAGATGGTCGCGCACGCGCTGTTCGCCGACGCGGCCGCGGCCATCGTCCTGCTGCCACAAGGCGACGCCGGCGAGCAAGCCCGCGGACTCGAACTCGTCGACGTGGTGGCAAGGACCGATGTCTCCACGGTGGATCAGATGACCTGGGACATCACCGATCTCGGCTTCCGGATGGGTCTGTCGCCCAAGGTCCCGGACGTGCTCGCCCGACACATCGAGCCGGTCGTCCGCACCCTGCTGGAGCGGCACGACCTAACGATCGACAACGTCGCCGGGTGGGCGATCCATCCCGGCGGCCGGCGAATCGTCGATGTCGCGGCCCAGCAGCTGCACCTCCCGCCGGCGCTGGCCGAGCCGTCGTACGACGTCCTGCGCGACGTCGGAAACTGCTCGTCCGCAACCGTGTTGCTCGTCATCGAGCGGCTGCTCGACGCCGGCACCCTCAACCCGGGCGACCCGGTCGTGGCGATGGCCTTCGGGCCGGGCCTGACGTTGTATGCCGGCCTGCTCAGGGTCTCGGCCGGCGGCTGTTGAGACCACGGACGGCCACAGCCGGCTAGGAGCGGTACGTCACGGTCATGGTGCTGTGCTTGCCGGTGATCGTGCCCTTGATGGTTCCCTTGTCGCCCTTGAACCGTCCGAGGCCTCCAGTCACCTTTCCGGCCACCTTGCTCGTATTCCCGCTCGTGATCGGGATCGTGACATGGCCCACCAACATTCCGTCCTCGAGCGCCACCGACATCGAGCAGACGATCTGGTGGCCGCCGTCGTCACAGCTGATCGTCTCGTAGCCGGCCTTCTTACCCGCGCGGAACACCGCGTCCGTCTCGACGAACGTGGTGGCGCTGGTGTTGACGAACTGCAGCCGGGTCGCGGTCA
>CAYNDD010000348.1:0-3368 GCA_964395425.1 uncultured Frankiaceae bacterium | reverse complement strand
CGCACATCCGCGCAGGCGAGGACGTCGCCCAGGTAGCGCCCGTAGGCGATCCGGGGAGCAAAGCCGTCGAAGACCGCGACCCCGTGCTCGTCGAGCCACCGGCACAGGTCGTCCGGTCGTTCGGGCCACGCCGACATGCGCTCGGCGGGCACGTTCAGAAGGTGCCCGGGATCGGGCGTGCTGTAGGCCGCGCCCGTGCCGGGCCGGCCGGACGAGTCAACCATGGTGATACGGGCGTCGGGCCGCCGACAGCGGAGCTGCGCCGCGACGAGCACTCCGGCGGCACCGCCTCCGGCAACGACGATCCGAGGTCTCGTCCGTGAATGGCCGCCCGCCATGCTCGTCCTCCCTGGTCCTTGCCTGACCGCGGCGCGCTCGCACCCCGTCAGACCCGAAGAGCCGGTTTGACTCATGTCTCGACCGACGGCAAACATAACTAAATCGATGGAGATTGACCAGAATCATCGCTCCCGACCTGAGCTCGACCAGCCCCAGATCGCCGAATCGCAGCGGAAAGCTCGTAGAAGTCGATGATGAGCGCACCCCCGCAGATCCTCGGCCCGCTCGATCTGCCCCAAGCACCGCCGGTCACGAGGGCGGCCGCGACCCCGATGCGCCGGCCCAAGGCGCCCGCGCTCGCCCTGCTCGCGCTCGGTGTCGTGTTGACCTTCGGACCGATCGTCGGCGGGCTCTTCGCGAAGGTCGCCTCCGGGAAGCAGCTCATCGACCAGTTCGCCCCGCACATGGAGGCGGACGCGCTGGCCCGCGACAACACCGACATCGCGCGCTTACGACGGGGCGCCGCCGGCGTCGACGGCGTCTACCTCCGCCAGCGCCTCCCCGAGGGCCGATTCCCCATTCTCGACGAGTACCGCCGCCAGGCATCGGGGATCGACGGTCGAGCGACCAATCTCCTCGATCGGGTGGAAGCGGCCGGGCCCGACTACCGCCGGGTCGCCGCGATCGGTGGGTTCGACCGCGTCCCGTTCCTGATCGTCGCCTGCGGCCTCGTGGCGATCTACGGCAGCTGCGTGCTGCTCTTCGGTCGCCGCAATCGCGCCCGGTGGGCGGTAGGCCTGATGATGCTGGCCGGTGCGGCCCTCTCCATGTACCCGTTCCTCAGCGATCTGCGCACCGGCGCGCACGCCGGCGAGCGGCTGCTTCCCCAGCTCGCGCCGGTGATGACTCGAGAGAACGTGCGGCAGCTGCAACGGGACTTCGTCGTGCTCGTGGAGGCCGACGGCGAGCTCGAAACCGGCTTTCGCAAGGTGCCCCGGAACGCAACCGCTGCCGCCGGCATCACCGCGATGGTCAACGCATGGCCGACGATCTCCTCCGACCTGGCGTCTCTGGTGGGAGTGATCAACGACAACATCCACAATTACAACGAACTCGAGCAGCTCGACGCGCTCCCCCGCCGCGTCGGGTTGTCGGGCCTTGCCGGACTTCCCTGGCTGTTGGTGGGCGTGGGTTCGGCGTGCGCGGGCCTCTCGGTCGCGGCGTTGCCGCGCCGCCGGAAGGAGACACGATGAATCGCAATCGCGGTGCGCGCCCGACCCAAGTGGTGACAATGGTCGTCGCGGTCATCCTCGTCGCCGGTGCGTTGGCGGCGTGTTCCAGCGGCCAGAAGTCGGGCGCCAAGTCGAACCCCAAGGCGAACACGACGTCGGGCGCCAACGCCGGCGAGCTCGTCGGGCTCTTCCGTCTGACCCCGGGCGCGGCGAAAGGCAACCAGATCACCGGCACGTGGTTTCGGATGGTGCAGCCACAGGGAGACGCCCAGCACGGGCCCTACATGATCAACGCCAACTCGCGCGCCGACGGCGGCCAAGTGACCCTCTTGAAGCCGGGGACCTCGGGTGGCCTTCGCACCGAGGGATACCAGTCGGAGCCAACGCCGGCGTTCGACAGCGGCGGGCACTCGCTGGCCGACGCCATCACGACACCCACGCCCTTCTTCGGCGTCAATTTCAGCATCTCGACCAACCGAGTCGATCCGCAGACCAAGGCGGCGGTGGCTCCGCCGACCGTGACGCTGAAAGACGGCAAGCTCACCGCCGACCTCGCCTCATGGTCCGCGTCGTGGAACAAACAGAACTTCAACCAGGGTGCACCGAAGCCGGTGCCGAACACCGCGGCGAAGGCTCCCGGTCAGGAGAAAGCGCAACGCGTCTGGGACTGGGTGGCCGGGAAGTATCTCGACGCCGCGCCGAAGCCGACCGTGACCGGCTCGGCTGCGACCGGCACCTTCGACCCCAAGACCCGAGCGTTCGTTCTGCAGTGGAGCAGCCATATCGAAGGCGGTCCGTTCAACGGGTTCACGGGCCTGTGGCACCTCGAGGGCATCTTCGAACCGGGCCAACGAGCTCCGGGATGACGACGAGCGCGGGCGGGCGCTCGACTGCCGCGATCGTGGTGGAGGACGCGACGAAGGTCATCGATGGCGTCACTGTGCTCGACCGCGTGTCGTTTTCGGCTCAGCCCGGTCGGGTGACAGCGTTCCTCGGGCCGAACGGCGCGGGAAAGTCGACGATGCTGCGGGCGATCCTCGGCATCGACCGCCTGACGTCCGGGCGGACGATGATCGGCGGGCGCCCCTTCCGTGAGCACCGACGGCCCATCGAGGTGGCCGGTGCGTTGCTCACCCCGGACAGCGCCCATCCGCGCCGCACGGCGCGAGGGCACCTGGCCGTGGTGGCGACGAGCAACGGGCTGCCCCAAGCCTCGGTGGAGCGGATGCTCGACCTCGTTGGGCTCGGGGCTATTGCCGACCTGCCGGTCGGCCAGATGTCGTTGGGCATGCAGCAGCGGTTGGGCCTGGCCACTGCTCTGGTCGGCGACCCGGCCGTGGTCATCCTCGACGAACCGCACAACGGACTCGACGCGGCCGCGATTCGTTGGCTGCGCGGCGTGTTGCGCGCGCTCGCCGACGCGGGGCGCACCGTGCTCGTGTCGAGCCACCTGATGTCAGAGGTCGAGCTCGTCGGCGACGACATCGTCGTGATCGGCGGCGGACGGATTCGTGCCGCGTCCACCCTCGCCGACTTCCTCGGCGACGGGCCGGGCACCGCGCGGGTGCCGTTGGAGGATCGCTACCTCGAGCTCGTGGGTGAGCTGTGAGATCGGCGTGGCGCGCTGAGCTCCTGAAGATCACCACCGTACGCGGGCTCTGGCTCAGCGCGGTTCTGGCCGCGGTCGCGATCCCGACGACGTCCCTGCTCGTTGTCTCCACCGGAGGTCTCGGCGCTCGCGACACCGCGACGAGTGGCGCCGCCACCGGCTCATTGATCGGCCTCCTCGCTTACGGCGCGTGGGGCGCGACGTTCGCGGCCGGTGAATACGCCCAGCGCACGATGGTCGTGAGCCTC
>CAYNDD010000347.1:0-3392 GCA_964395425.1 uncultured Frankiaceae bacterium | reverse complement strand
AGTCGTCGAGGTAGATCTCCTCGAAGTTGGCCAGATTGCGAAGGTCGTTCTTCGACGCGGTGTCGTAGGCCTTCAGCCGCTGGTTCAGGAAGACCGGGATCGCGATGGCGGCGAGGATGCCGATGATGATGATGACGACCAGGAGCTCGATGAGCGTGAAACCGCGCTCGGTGTCGTCTGCCAGCCGTCGAGCGCTCAAGATCGTCATCTGAGGCCCTCCCCTCGACTTACCTCGGCTATGTGGGCTCGTGCCCCGGGCTATGAAGCTCCGGAGACCGAGCAGGTGTAGGTCCCGCTGGTGTTCAGCGGCTGCAGGCCCCCGTTGCCGCTGTCGTAGAACCACTTGTTGCCCGACGCGGCGGTCGCGCTGATGCAGTAGCCCAGGTTCGTGTTCGACACGACGGTGATCGTTGCCGTCCCGCCGCTGTACGAGCCGGCCTGGGAGTACTTGAAACCCTCCGCGGTCTTCAGCGTGCTGACGCTGTCGGTGTAGACGTTCTGCTCAGTGATGTAGGCCTCCTCGGCGCTCGCGGCAGCGACGAGGTCGGACTTGATCGCCGCGTCGTAGCCCTTCTTGCGCTGCTGGAGGAAGACCGGGATCGCGACCGCCGCCAGGATGCCGATGATGATGATCACGACGAGGAGCTCGATCATGCTGAACCCGGCGTCGGCCTCAGCGGATGAGCGCCGGGCCATCAAACCGTGCATGTTCGTCGCCTCCTCGGGCGGTCGGATCGATCACGTGACGTTCAGAAACCGCTTACAAGCGTCGGAGGCCCGCAGCAGACGCCGCGGGCCTCCGACGTAGCGCTGGATCAGGCTGCGCCTGCGACAGAGCAGGTGTACGTGGTCGCCAGCGGCTGAACGCCACCGTTGCCACTGTCGTAGAACCACTTGTTACCCGAAGCCGCAACACCGGTGATGCAGTAGCCCTGGTTCGTGTTGGACACGATGGTCAGCGCCTGGGTGTTGTTGGTGTAGTCGCCGGCCGCCGAGAACTTGAAGGTCTCAGAGGTGGCGAGGTTCGCCGTGCTGTCGGTGTAGGTGTTGAAGTCGGTCAGGTAGGTCTCTTCAGCAGTCGCGGCAGCGACGAGGTCGGACTTGATCGCCGCGTCGTAGCCCTTCTTGCGCTGCTGGAGGAAGACCGGGATCGCGATCGCGGCAAGGATGCCGATAATGATGATCACGACCAGGAGCTCGATGAGCGTGAAGCCGCCCTCGTTCTCCTCCTGCATCTTGCGGAGTCGAGCAAGCATTGCGGATCCTTCCGTAGTACTTCGGTGAGCCGCGCTGGTGAGCGCTCCCCCTCTGCGCGGCTCCTCCGTTAAGAGGCGCCGGCCGAGGCAGCTCGGCTGACTCGCGGTGGGCCTTGAGTCCCGTAGCTTTGCGACCCCGCCTCACGACGGGTGTGCCCTTGCCTGGCCTTACGGCTCGATGACATGGGATAGATCGGCTTTCCAGGTCCAGACTTGAAGGGCCGTAGGCCACATGTTTGGTGGAATTTGATTAGGCCATTCGGCGGCTTGGTCAGCTTCCGACGTGGTTGTAGACGTCGAAGATCGGCAGATACAAGCAGACGATCATCGATCCGACCATGCCACCGAGCACGGCGATCATGATGGGCTCGATCAGCGCGGTCAGCGCCTCGGTCGTGGCTTCGACCTCTTGGTCGTAGAACTCCGCGATCTTGGCCAGCATGGTGTCCAGCGCACCGGTCTCCTCGCCGACCGCCATCATCTGGACGACCATCGGCGGGAACACGTCGTGAGTGCTCAGCGGCTGTGTGAGCGACTCGCCGTTGCGGACGCTGTCCTGCACGTCGCGGACGGCCGCGGTGATCGTCCAGTTGCCGGTCGTCTCGGACACGATCTCAAGCGCCTGAAGGATCGGAACGCCGGAACGGATCATCGTGCCCAGGTTCCGGGCGAACCGAGCGATTGCGACCTTCTGGAAGAGCATGCCGAAGACCGGGACCCGCAGCTTCCACGGGTCGACCACCTTGCGGACATTCTCCTGGTGCTTGATCCGGTTCCAGACCGTGACTCCGACGATCGCACCGACGATCATGATCGGCAGGATGAACTTCATCGCATGCGACAGGTCGACGAGGATCTGCGTCGGTGCCGGCAGCTTCGACCCGAGCGAACCGAAGA
Organism: uncultured Frankiaceae bacterium; assembly: GCA_964395425.1. Classification (GTDB taxonomy): domain Bacteria; phylum Actinomycetota; class Actinomycetes; order JAFAQI01; family JAFAQI01; genus DATAUK01. Next base: position 1,239 of record CAYNDD010000347.1, on the reverse strand, counting down.
TCTTCGCGAACGACGGCACGACGAACGTCAGCATGATGATCAAGGCGATGATGGCGATGCAGCCGACCACGATCGGGTAGGTCATCGCCGACTTGATCTTCGAGCGCAGCTTGACCTCGGACTCGTAGTTCTCGGCGATCTGCAACAGCACGGCGTCGAGGAACCCGCCGACCTCGCCGGCCTTGCACAGGTTGACCATGAGCGGCGGGAAGACCTTGGGATGCTTGCCCATCGCGAGCGACAGAGCGGAGCCGGCCTCGACCTCGTTGCGGACCTCGGCGATGACCCGCGCGAGCTCCTTGCTCTCGGTCTGCTCGGCCAGGATGCTCAACGCCCGCATCAGCGACAGGCCGGAGTTGATCATCGTCGCGAACTGCCGCGAGAAGATCGCCAGCTCCTTGAGCTTGACCTTGTTGCCGAAGCCCGGGATCTTCAGTTCCTTGTTGAGGCCGGTGTGCGCCTCGGAGATCGATACCGGCGCATAACCCATCGACTTCAGCCGCTGGACGACCGCCGACTCGGTCTCGGCGGCGAGCTCACCGTTGACGAGCTTGCCCGAGCGGTCGCGGACCGAGTACTTGTACGTCGTGACGGTTGCCATCGTGCTTCCTTTCAGGCCCGGCCGGTGAGCCGGTTGAAGTCCTCGACGTGGTGGCACTTGTCGAGCGCGGTCTCGAAAGTGATCCGGCCCGACTTGACCAGCTCCGCCAGGTGCTGGTCGAGGGTGTGCATGCCATGCCTGGCGCCGGCCTGGAGCGAGGAGTAGATCTGGTGGGTCTTGCCCTCGCGGATGAGGTTGCGGATGGCGGGAGTCGCGACCAGCACCTCGGTCGCAACCGCACGACCCTTTCCGTCGTAGGTCTTGCACAGCGTCTGGCAGACGATGCCCTGAAGGGCCCCGGCGAGCTGAACCCGGATCTGCTGTTGCTGGTGCGACGGGAAGACGTCGATGACGCGGTCGACGGTCTGCGCGGCGTCCTGGGTGTGCAGGGTGGCGAAGACCAGGTGGCCGGTCTCGGCCGCGGTCAGTGCGACGGAGATGGTCTCCAGGTCACGCATTTCGCCGACCAGGATGATGTCTGGGTCCTGCCGGAGAACGTGCTTCAGAGCGTTCTGGAACGACCAGGTGTCCTCGCCGACCTCACGCTGGTTGACCAGGCAGGCCTTGTGCGTGTGCAGGAACTCGATCGGGTCCTCGACGGTCATGATGTGGTCGTGCCGCTGGCGGTTGGCCAGGTC
>CAYNDD010000346.1:0-3432 GCA_964395425.1 uncultured Frankiaceae bacterium | reverse complement strand
AAGCGCGACCGGCTCCGGTTCACCAGCCACCGCGACTTCGCCCGGGCCTTCGAGCGCGCCATCCGGCGCTCCGGGCTGCCGATCGGCTTCAGCGCGGGCTTCAGCCCGCACCCGAAGATCTCCTACGCCGGCGCCGCGCCGACCGGGGTCGCGTCCGAGGCCGAATACCTCGAGATCGGCCTGGCCGAGCCCCGCGACCCGGCCGACGTGGCGGCCGCGCTCGACGCCGCGCTGCCACCAGGGCTCGACATCCTCGAGGTCCTCGACGCGGCCGACCAGCCGGCCGGGTCCCTCGCCGAACGGATCGAGGCGTCGTACTGGCGGGCGGTGCTGCCCCAGGTGCCGGCCGAGGAGCTGCGGACGGCGCTCGATCGGGTCCTCGCCAGCGAGCGCGTGCCGATCGAGCGGCCGACCAAGGAGGGCACCCGGACGGTCGACGTGCGGGCCACGCTGGTCAGCGCCACGGTCCTCGACAGCGCCCCGGAAGCGGCAAATCCGCAGGTGGGGGACATGAACGCGGGATGTGCGACACTGGACGTGGTAGTTCGGCATTCTTCACCCGCCGTTCGACCCGACGACATCTTGATGGCGTTGCGCACGATCGGCGCACTGTCGACGCCCGTCACCCCCGTGGTGACGCGGCTGGCGCAAGGGCTGATCGACCAAACGTCGCCAGAGGACGCGAGGCGTCTGATTGACCCGCTGAGCGAGCCCAGCGTAAGCCGGGGTTAGCCCAGCGATCGACCACCTGCCGGACCCTTTGTGTCGTCGCCCAACCGGCTTCCGCCGCGGGTCGCTTGCCTACAAGCGGCGTACGGCGACATCTCGCTCCCGAGCGGGGCGCCTTCACCGGCGCACCCGGGAGCGGACGAGGAGAACACGTGCTCGACGAAGAGCGCACATCCAGCAACACCCCAGGCGCTGAAGGCGCCACCGCAAACAGCTCCGACACCGGGGCAGCCAAGACCGCGACCCGCCGGCGGCGTTCGGCCAGCAGGCCGGCCGGCCCGCCCACCCCGTCAACGCCCGCTGCGTCCGGTTCGGCCACGGCCGGATCGACCGTGACCGGTCCGAAGGTAGCCGACGCACCGCCGCCTGCTGCGACGTCGGGTGACGGCGCCGACGCACCTGCGCCGGCCAAGCGGACCCGTAAGAAGGCCGCGCCCGCCGCGGCCGACTCGACCGACGCCGGCGCGTCCGCCGACGCTCCGCCGGCGCGCCGGAGCCGCCGCGCGGCCACCGCCGCGACCGGCGATGGCGCCGCAGCTGCCGACCGGCCGGTCGCTGCCGCCCCTGACGTGGCGGTCCCAGTCGTCCTGTTCCAGCCGCCGCCGACCGAGCCGGCCCCGCGTCGCCGGACTCGTGCGGCGGCCTCACCGGCCGCCGACTCCGAGTCGGCCGCGGACGAACGCCCAGCCTCAGACGGGCCGGCCGCCGACGGCGACGACGAAGACGGCAGCGGTCCGAGCCGGTCCGGGAGACGCCGCCGCGGCCGTCGCGGCCGAGGCGGCCGTGGCACCGGCCCAGACTCCGCGGAGTCGACCGAGTCCGAGGGTCAAGGCGACCAGGCGGCCGAGAGCAACGCAGCAGCCGACTCCGGCCCAGGCGGTGGCGGGGACCGATCCGAGGGCGATGAGCAGGGCCCGGGCGGCACTCGCCGGCGTCGGCGCCGTCGCCGGACCGTGTCCGCCGACGGCGAGCCCGGCGATGCCCTCGAGCCCGACGACCCGCCGAACACCGTCGTGCACGTGCGACCGCCGCGCAAGGCGGTCGTCGATGACGGCGTACGCGGGGTCAAGGGTTCGACCCGGATGGAAGCCAAGCGGCAGCGTCGCCGGGACGGCCGCGACACCAGTCGCCGTCGCCCGTCGATCATCACCGAGGCCGAGTTCCTGGCCCGCCGCGAGGCGGTCGACCGCGTCATGGTCGTGCGCCAGGGCGACGAGCGCACCCAGATCGCGGTCCTCGAGGACGTCGTGCTGGTCGAGCACTACGTCACGCGCAAGGACTCCGCGTCGATGGTGGGCAACGTCTACCTCGGCAAGGTCCAGAACGTGCTGCCGAGCATGGAGGCGGCGTTCGTCGACATCGGCCGCGGCCGCAACGCGGTGCTCTACGCCGGCGAGGTCAACTACGACGCGAGCGCGCTCGAAGGCCGCCCGCCGCGGATCGAGCAGGCCCTCAAGAGCGGACAGTCGGTCCTGGTGCAGGTCACCAAGGACCCGATCGGTCACAAGGGCGGCCGGCTCACCAGCCAGGTCAGCCTGCCCGGCCGCTACATGGTCTACGTGCCGGACGGCCGGTTGTCCGGGATCAGCCGCAAGCTGCCCGACACCGAGCGTTCCCGGCTCAAGGCGATCCTCAAGCGGCTGACCCCGGAGGACGCCGGCGTCATCATCCGGACCGCGGCCGAGGGCGCGACCGAGGAAGCGCTCGAGCGAGATCTCAACCGGCTGAAGGCGCAGTGGGAGGTCATCGAGACCAAGTCGAAGACCGCCAGCGCGCCGAGCTTGATCTACAGCGAGCCCGACCTGGTCATCCGGGTCGTCCGCGACATCTTCAACGAGGACTTCGCCTCGCTCGTCGTCCAGGGCGCCGACGAGTGGGACACGATCGACAACTACGTGCGCTGGGTCGCGCCCGATCTGGCCGACCGGACCAAGCGCTGGGACGAGCCGGGCGACGTCTTCGAGGCGTATCGCATCGACGAGCAGCTGGCGAAGGCGCTCGACCGCAAGGTCTGGCTGCCCAGCGGCGGCTATCTCGTCATCGACCGCACCGAGGCGATGATCGTCGTCGACGTCAACACCGGGAAGTTCACCGGCAAGGGCGGCAACCTCGAGGAGACCGTCACCAAGAACAACATCGAGGCGGCCGAGGAGATCGTCCGTCAGCTTCGGTTGCGCGACCTCGGCGGGATCATCGTCATCGACTTCATCGACATGGTGCTGGAGAGCAACCGCGACCTGGTCCTGCGCCGGCTGCTCGAATGTCTCGGTCGCGACCGCACCCGCCACCAGGTGGCGGAGGTCACCTCGCTCGGGCTGGTTCAGATGACCCGCAAGCGGGTCGGCGAAGGCCTGCTCGAGTCGTTCAGCGAGACCTGCAAGGCGTGCGGCGGCAGCGGCGTCATCCTGACGATCGATCCGGTCGCCGCCCGCCGGCCGGCGAAGCCGGCGCCGAGCGGCGGGGCCAAACCGGCCAAACGGGCCGCTTCGGGACGCTCCACCCGGGGGGCGTCGACCGGGTCCGACCAGGCCACTGACGGCCCGATCGGGCTAGACAAATCTGACGGGGCCGCGGCCAAGCCGGCCCGCAAGCGCCGTACGTCGGCCGCCGCCGACGCCACGACCGAGGCTCCGGCGACGGCTGCGGACGAGCAGGTCGCCGAGCCGGCCGCTGAGCCGGTGGAGGCAGTCGAGGCGGTCGCCG
>CAYNDD010000345.1:0-3438 GCA_964395425.1 uncultured Frankiaceae bacterium | reverse complement strand
GCGTTCAGCCTCTGGCACACTGGACAGCGGTTCCGGTTCACGTCCGGACATTCGGGCGACCCGGCGACCAGAAGCGACAGGAGCAGTAGTGAAACCCGACATTCACCCGCAGTACGTCGAGACCACCGTGACGTGCACATGCGGGAACACCTTTACCACCCGCAGCACCGCAGCCAACGGCGTGATCCACGCCGATGTCTGCTCGGCCTGCCACCCCTTCTACACCGGCAAGCAGAAGATCCTCGACACCGGCGGCCGCGTAGCGCGCTTCGAGCAGCGCTATTCGAAGAAGGCTTAGTAGGCGGAACCTCAGCTCGACGCTGGCGGCGTTCTCCCTCGCTTGCGTGCCTCAGCACGCGGCGCTCGGTGCGGCCTTGCCACCCTCGACCTGAGGCCCCGCCTTTCGGGGGTGAACGCTTAGAGATTGGATTGCTGTCCTCGCGCGCTTGGGGGGCGAGGACATAAGGAGTGGGTGGTGTTCGAGCAGGTTGAAGAGCTCGTCACCGAGCACGCCGAGATCGAGAAGCAGCTGGCCGATCCGGCCATCCACTCCGACCAGGGCCGCGCCCGTACGCTCGGCCAGCGTTATTCCGAGCTGACGCCGATCGTCACGACGTACCAGGAGTGGAAGCGGGTCGGCGACGATCTCGCGGCTGCCCGCGAGCTGTCCGGCGAGGACTCCTCGTTCCGGGCCGAGGCGACCGTGCTCGAGGCGCGGCAGGAGCAGCTCTCCGACGAGCTCCGGCGGCTGTTGGTGCCGGCCGACCCGAACGACGACAAGGACGTCATCCTCGAAGTGCAGGCCGGCGAAGGCGGCGAGGAGTCGGCATTGTTCGCCGGCGACCTGCTGCGGATGTATCTGCGGTACGCCGAGCGACAAGGCTGGAAGACCGAGCTGCTCGATGCGACCGAGAGCGATCTCGGTGGCTACAAGGCTGCGACGATTGCCGTTCGAGGCCGTCGCGACCCGAAGCCCTGGAGCCGGCTGAAGTACGAGGGCGGCGTGCACCGGGTGCAGCGGGTGCCGGTCACCGAGGCCCAGGGCCGGATCCACACCAGCGCCGCCGGCGTACTCGTCCTTCCGGAGGCGGAGGACGTCGAGGTCGAGATCGACCCGAACGACCTGCGGATCGACGTCTACCGGTCGTCCGGCCCGGGTGGTCAGAGTGTCAACACGACCGACTCCGCGGTGCGGATCACCCACATCCCGACCGGGATCGTGGTCTCCTGCCAGAACGAGAAGAGCCAGCTGCAGAACAAGGAGAGCGCGATGCGCATCCTGCGGGCCAGGCTGCTGGCCGCCGCGCAGGAGCAGGCCGACGCAGACGCCTCGGCGGCCCGGCGCAGCCAGGTGCGCACGGTCGACCGCAGCGAGCGGGTGCGGACCTACAACTTCCCGGAGAACCGGATCAGCGACCACCGGGTCAACTTCAAGGCCTACAACCTCGACGCGGTGCTCGACGGTGACCTCGACGCGGTGATCCAGGCACTCAGCGATGCCGACAGCTGATCGCGCTCGCCCGACGACGCCGACTGCGGCACTGACAGACTGAGGCATGTGACGATGACCGTGCGCGAGGTGGCCTCGGCGCTCGCGGCGGCCGGGGTGCCGAGTGCCGACCATGACGCCCGGGTGCTCGTCCGGCTTGCCGCCGACAACGCGGTGCCACTCGACCGGCTGGTGGCGGCTCGGGCGGCCAGGGTGCCGCTGCAACACCTGACCGGCTCGGCCGGGTTTCGCTACCTCGACCTGGCGGTAGGACCCGGGGTCTTCGTGCCACGACCGGAGACCGAACTGCTCGTCCACGCGGTCCTCTCGGCGCTCGAGCTCCTCCCCGCGAACCGTACGCCGGTTGTCGTGGACCTCTGTGCCGGCAGCGGCGCGATCGGGCTGTCGGTGGTGCACGAACACCCGCGCGCGGTCGTCCACCTCGTCGAGTCTTCGGCGCCGGCCTTCGAGTGGCTCCGGCGCAACGCGGCCGGCTCGATCGCGCCCGACCGGTTGCGGCTGCATCGCGCCGATCTCGCCGCCGCCCCGACCGACGTGGACCGATCCGTCGACGTCGTCGTGTCGAACCCTCCCTATGTGCCCCTCGACGAACGAGATCTCGTCGATCCCGAGGTCTGCGAGCACGACCCGGACGAGGCGCTGTGGGCCGACGAGGAGGGACTGTCGGTGATCCAGCGCGTCGTTGACCGCGCGAGCACCCTCCTGCGTCCGGGCGGCGTACTGGTCATCGAACATTCGGAACGCCACAATCGGTCAGTGCCCGAGTTGCTCGCGGCCGCGGGGTTCAGCGGTGTGGTCGACCACACCGACCTCACCGGCCGGTCGCGGTTCACGGTCGGGACCGCAGCATGAAGACCGGGGTCTTCGACTGCAGCAAGCCCCACCAGCGTGAAGAGGCCATCGACGCCGCGGTGAGCGCGGTCCTTCGCGCCGAGCTGGTCGTGCTGCCGACCGACACCGTATTCGGCGTCGGCGGCGACGCGTTCGCCGCCGCCGCGGTCGAGGCCCTGCTCGCTGCGAAGGGCCGCGACCGAAGCATGCCGGTGCCGGTGCTGGTCGGGTCGCAGCACATGGTCGACGCGTTGGTCGCCGAGCTGTCCGACGCGGGCCGCGACCTGATCGCCGCCTTCTGGCCCGGTGCGCTGACGCTCGTGGTCCGCCACACGACGCATCTGGCCTGGGACCTGGGTGAGACGCTCGGGACAGTGGCGATCCGGATGCCCGACAACGACATTGCCCTCGAGCTCATCTCACGGACCGGGCCGCTCGCCACCTCCAGCGCCAACCGCTCGGGCCACGAGCCGGCCACGACGATGCTGGAGGCTCGACTGCAGCTCGGTGCGTCGGTGTCGGTCTACCTCGACGGTGGGCCGACCGCCGGCCCGGTCGCATCGTCGATCATCGACCTGACCGGCGAGCAACCGCGGGTCCTGCGGGCCGGCGCGATCGATCTCGACCGGCTACGCGAGGTCGTCCCGGAGCTCGGAGCTCTCGAAGCCGGATAGTGCGCGCAGATGCGCGGCGAGGGTGTTGGCCAGCCGTTGCGGCGTGGTCGCCCGGTGCGAGACGAGCATCCGGGCGAGGAACAGGACGCTCAGCTGCAGCCCGAACGCCGGCCGGACCGCCGCCCGCGGCGGCTCGGCTGCCGGCGGCACAAGAGCCAGCGGGGTCGGGCGCGCGCCGGTCGTCTCGGTCAGCTCGGCAAGTGCGGCTTCGGTGAGCAACCGGGCCTCGGCGACGAGGATCGGGAGGTCCTCGCGATCGGGGGAGCTTTCCGCGGCCAAGGTCCGGCGGATCGTGACCGACGTACGCAGCGTCTCTGCGATCAACCACCACACGGCGGCCGGGATCCCGTCGTCGGGCGGCTTGGTCCGGAGCAGCGCCGCGAGGGCGACGTCACCCACCGAGTCGGCAAAAACCTCGTCTGC
>CAYNDD010000344.1:0-3450 GCA_964395425.1 uncultured Frankiaceae bacterium | reverse complement strand
CCGGCGACGCGGCCGGGTCGAATGAACGCAGCAGCACGACCCGGTCGAACGCCTCCGGCGGCGCCATCCGGCGCAATGTGCGCAGGTTGTCGTCGTCCATCGCGACGATGAGATCGAGGTCGTCGAACCAGCTCGGGTCGAACTGCCGGGCGAGGTGGTCGGTGCCGTCGTACCCGTGGGCGGCGAGCACCTCCAGCGTCCGCTCGTCGGCCGGGCCGCCGGCGTGCCAGCCGCCGGTGCCGGCGCTGCTGACCGACACCCGGTCGGCGAGGCCGGCGTCGGTCAGCAGCGCCCGCATGACCGTCGCCGCGATCGGCGACCGGCAGATGTTGCCCATACAGACGAAACAGATCCGGTACGCCGCCACACCGAAGAGTCTGCCGGGTGGCCGATTGCGCGCGCGCGGCGGCGGGCGGGTTTGATGGACCCATGAAGATCGGCTTTGGCGCTCCCGTCTCGGGATCGTGGGCGACCCCGGGGAACCAGATCGAGATCGCGCAACGGGCCGAGGCGCTCGGCTATCACTCACTGTGGACGTTCTCGCGGCTGCTGTATCCCGACGCACCGGAGGGGCAGCGGCTCACCTCGCCGTACCGCAGCGTGCATGACCCGCTGGTGATCGCGGCCTTCCTGGCCGGGGTGACCAGCCGGGTGCGGCTGGGACTGGCCGTGGTGAACCTGCCGTTCTATGCACCGCTGGTTCTCGCGAAATCGCTGAACAGCATCGACGTGGTCTCGAACGGCCGGCTGGACGCCGGGCTCGGGCTCGGCTGGGAGCCCGAGGAGTTCATCGCGGCCGGCGTCGACATCGCCAGGCGCGGCGCGCGGGCCGAGGAGTTCGTCGCCTGCCTACGGGCAATCTGGTCTGACGATCCGGTCGAGTTCGCCGGCGAGTTCTACACCGTGCCGCGCGGCTTCGTCGACCCGAAACCGGTGCAGCAGCCACACCCGCCGATCCTGCTCGGCGGCAGTGCCGAGGTAGCGCTTCGGCGGGTGGGGCGGCTGGCGGACGGCTGGATCTCCGCCAGCCGGTTCCAAAGCTCGCAGGTCGCGGCGACGGTGACCACCATCCGCGGCGCGGCCGAGACCGCCGGGCGCGACCCGGAGCAGATCCGGATCGTGATCCGCGGCTCGCTCAGGCTTCGCGACGCCGATCATCCCGACGATCCGACCATGACCGGCACCGTGCAGAAGATCCGCGCGGACCTGGACGGGTACGCCGCGGCCGGCGCGACCGAGATCTTCCTCGATCTGAACTTCGACGAGCAGATCGGCTCGCCGGACGCCGATCCGGCTCGCTCGATGGCGGTGGCGCACGAGGTGCTTGAGACGTTCGCGCCCAAGGGCGCCTGACCACGTAGCGTGGGTCGGTGCCCAGTGACCGCCCACCCCGACTCCGGCCGATCTCGCCCGGGACCATCGCTGACAACGTCAGCGCGGTCGAAGGCTTGAGCGACACCGAGCTGATCGCCAGGCTCTACGAGGCGCTGGCCACCCTGCCGCCGGCCGAGCGCGCGGCGGCGGTCGTCGCGATCGGTCTCGATGAGGGCCCAGTCGGCGTCGCGATGGAGCTGGGCGTGGACCCTGCGGACGCCGACGCGATCACCCGGAACGCACTCCAACTCCTGCGCGGAGCACTTGCCGACATCGACCTCGACGAGCCGGCCTTCTTCGGCCGGCTCGAGCGCCGCCGCGGAGGCACCGCTCCCCTCGCCTAACCGATGGCGCAAATGGATCTGTTGCGACCGTTTGACTTGGGTATGTCCGGTCTTCAGCCGACAACTCAATGGTGGGACAGATCGTTCGCCGTACGGCGCTCGCACTCCTCACCGCCGCGGCGCTTGCCGGTGCAGGCGTCGAAGCGGCGACCGCGGCACCGATCGGGACCATTCCGGCCGCGATGAGCGAGGCTTTCGGGGGGACCTCGCCGTCGCATCACGGAGGTGTCTGCATCCTGCCCGCACAGCTCCTCGACCCCGGCCACGGCTACGGGCCGACCGGGTCGGCGACGGCGGCGGGCTACGGCCAGCCGGGCGGCAGTCTGGTGGTCGAGGTCCCGCGGACCGTCTTCATCCGGGTCGTCGGCCGCTGGCTGTTCATCACCACCAACACCGGCGCACCGCCCGCACCGCACGACGAGTTCGCGGTGATCCGCGCCGGGCACGCCTATCCGGCCGACCCGCGGCTGCAACGAATCGTCGAGTTCGCCTGCCGGGCGACCCGGCATCGCTGAGCGGTCACACTGAGCAGGTGATCGACCTGCTCGTCCGGCCGGCCGAGCCGGGCGATGTGCCCGCCGTCACGGCACTGGTGCGAGCGGCGTACGCCCGGTACGTCGAGCGGATCGGCCGCGAGCCGGCGCCGATGACGGCCGACTACCAGGCGATTGTCGCGCGCGGTCAGTGCTGGGTGGCGCTGCGTGAGCACGAGTTGGTGGGCGTCCTGGTCCTGGAGCCCGCGGCCGACCATCTCCTGCTCGAGAACATTGCCGTCTCACCGCACGCCCAAGGGCAAGGCGTGGGCAAGCTCCTGCTCGGCTTCGCCGATGACGAGGCCCGCCGCCGCCAGCTCCCGGAGGTGCGCCTCTACACGAACGCGGCGATGACCGAGAACCTCGCCTACTACCCAAGGCACGGCTACCGCGAGACCCACCGGGCCGGCGCCGACGGCTTCGCCCGGGTGTACTTCGCCAAGCCGGTCACCGCCGGGGCATAGCGCCGGAATCGCCCCGGACACACGAAAGCCCCGGACCTGGATGTCCGGGGCTCCGCGCGCCGACCCGCCAGGTCTACCTCTCGGCACAGATTCGCTCAAGGCGACAAAGGTTGGGACCGGGGGCCATGGATCGAGCCGGCGAACGTCTCTCGACGCTCTGCCCTTGAACGTAGCGCACGAGCGGGACATTCCATCCGCCATCTGCACCATGGCACGATGTGCCGATGGCCCGCTGGACGGCTCTTGACATCCCTGATCAGTCCGGACGAGTTGCCGTGGTCACCGGCGCGAACAGCGGCCTCGGCTACGTCACCTCCCGCGAGCTGGCCCGGCACGGCGCCCGGGTCGTACTCGCCTGCCGCGACGAGGTCCGTGGCCGCGAGGCGATCGCCCGCCTGATCGCCGAGGTGCCGGCCGCGGACGTCGAGCTGCGACCCCTCGACCTGGCCAGTCTGGACAGCATCCGGATCTTCGCCGATGCCGTCCACGCGGCCTACCCGGCGCTCGACCTGCTGATCAACAACGCCGGCGTCATGGCGATCCCCCGCCGCGAGACCGCGGACGGGTTCGAGATGCAGTTCGGCACCAACCACCTCGGCCACTTCGCTCTGACCGGGCTACTGCTCACCCAGCTGATCAACCAACCCGATGCCCGGGTCGTCACGGTCAGCAGCACCGCGCACCGGCCGGGCAGCATCAACTTCGACGACCTCATGCACGAGCACAGCTACCACC
>CAYNDD010000343.1:0-3482 GCA_964395425.1 uncultured Frankiaceae bacterium | reverse complement strand
CGGCACGTATGTTCGGGTGATCAGCGCAGAACGCTCGCCGGTTCCCGAGGAATCGACTGTTGTTGCGAGTTGGCGATTTCGTTGCCAGTCGATGCATCAAGGAACAGCCAAATCGTGCAGATTCCGGATGACGGTGTCGGGATCGGAGTGAAGCCCTGGCCGCCACCGCACCCGGCTCGGAGGCTGTACGCCGAGACCGGTCGGTCCTTGTATCGCGCCTGTGTCATTGGGTCACTTGGTCGACCCGTCAACATGGTGAACGTGCCGTACCTGGCGCTCGGTCTCACCGAGTGCGTATCGCCTCAAGTCGCGGGCCCCCCAACGGTATAAACCTCACTCCGGGAAGAGTGCGAACGTGCCACGAGCCCACAGACTGAGCGTCTAAGAACTGCACCTCTCGATCGGTCGAGCGACCTGAGCGCACCGGGCCTTGTGGCACTGTTCGCGCTAACAGGATGGCTGAATGAACGCTGGCCCGTCGGGTTTACGGCGGCCAAGACGGCCAAATCCCAGGCCATCCTGTTGTCATGGACTACTAGTACGGTTCGACCATGCTTGTGAGTCCGGTTCCGGGGGTTGATCGCCAGCACCTGATCGCCGAGCTAGGCGAGGTAGACCGTGGCCTGCAGAACGTGCGCGGCTCCAACGGTGCTCCGCGCGATAGGTACAACGCCTACATTCGTTGGGCTACCGCCTCCGCGACTCGGCTCGGAAGGCTCGTGTCCCAGGCTGATCTTGAGCGGCTGGTTCAGACGCGCATCTTCTGGTCGATGCTGTCGATGGCTTCGCTCGCGGACGTGCCTGCGGTTTGGGTTCCGCTCGACGCAGAGATCGAAAGGCAACTTGTGTTGATTGCTGGCTCGCTCGACGAGGTCCGCGCCACCGTCGACAGGTGGTCTCGTAAGGGCGTCTTTGTTGTCGCGGACACCAGTGTGTATATCAAGCATCCTGAGAAGTTCGGCGAGTGGGACCTTCGCGAACACGCCGCCGCGCTTGCAGAGCCGATTCATCTACTAGTGCCGATTCAGGTTGTTGACGAACTCGACAGCCTCAAGGAGAGCCGCACCAAACCCGTTCGGTGGCGAGCTGGGCAGAGCCTCGCGGTGATGAACCGAATCTTCGTAGGCACCAGTTTCTCTGCGACGCTCCAACCGGAGGACTGGTCCGCGTACGAGCGAGGCGAAGAGGGCAACCCCCGTGGCGCGCTTTCTGCGGAACTGCTGTTCGACCCGCCAGGCCATCAACGGCTGCCGATCGCGGATGACGAAATCATCGACCGAGCGGCTGCGGTACAGGCCCTCGCAGGACGCCAGGTGACGCTGCTCACCTACGACACCGGAATGGCAATGCGTGCTCGGGCCGCAGGTCTGAAGGACGTGCGCTTGGATCTACCCCCGGAAGAGGACGACTAGACGGCCAGATAAGCAGCCAGGAGACGCCCTAGCCATGGTGCGGCCTGACCTGCTCCGGCTGGTGGCAGCGATGCGGACGCCGCGACGGGATGCGGCAGCATCGCCTTCAATTATCCAGATCCCTACCCCGGATCACCGGCGCGGTTCTGGCGTGCTGGTTAACTCGCTCGAATCGTCGCCGGTTCACTGGGAAGATCATGCGATGGATAGGTCGACAAGATCCAACCTTCAGAGGCGCGATCCCAACGCTACGCACGCCTCGGCGTGGGACCGCTTAGGCAAGGCGCTAGGCGTTCCACTTACCGGCATGACCGGACTGATGCGAGCCGTGCTCAAGGACATAGACGAGGACGCGACTGGCATCGGCTGGATGACACCTGAACCGAGCCGTCGCCGCATCCTGGTGTCCGATCAGTTGTATGCGTGCGCTGACGGAGTCGCGCGCAATCTGGTCGAGAGCAAGCTGGCCTACCTAGATTTTGAGGAGGTCCAATCGGAGTACATGCGGTTCCTCGAGCGAGGAGTCACGCACCAGGGTCGCGGCTATGCCTATCCCAAGCCGCAGTCAGCTTGGGACGATCTCTATCCTTTCCGACAGGGTGCCCACCTTGCAAGCTGCGTACGGGGTCTCGGTGCCGCGCTTGACTGCCTAGGTTCCGTGATCGTTGGCGTTGCGGCGCTTCCACTGTCGATCCTGAAGGCCGACTACAGGAAAAGCCTCGAGATTCTGGCGGCTACGGCGGCAAAGGCGGCCGATCCCGGCGCACCGGTTCTGCGCGAACTCCGAGATCAATTGGCGTCCAACCTATGCACATCAGGTCCGGACGGCTGGCTGAACTGGATGTGGGGCCTGCGCCACAGCGTGGTACATCGAGGCCGTCGGATGGGCTACTCAGATATAAGCGTTGAGCGAACCATCCTCGGGGCGCTACTCGAAGTCAGATGGACGCTGCCACTGATGCCCGCCTTGAGCGAAGCAGAGGCCTGGCACGCCGCTAGCGAGATGAGAGCATCACAGCTCCACGAGCAAGCCACCACGACCTTGGGAGGTCTGGTACATGCGACCGCAGCGCTCGTCGACCAGGACGCATCGGCTCTCCTTTCGCTGTGGAGGACCCGCCGTGACGCTCCGGACCTATTGCCTCAGCCACTAAAGGTGCAGTGGCCATCGGTTGAGGCCGTCCGCGCGCCGGTGCCCCCGTTTCGTGGGTTCGCACCCGACGAGACTGCGTTTCGGATCGATCAGACAAGTACTGGTCCGGACGGCATAAAGCGGCTGAAGGCCGCTGCAGCTACGGCGGGTGACTCTCGCTGGCACAACATGGCCGAATAGAGCAGCGTTCGCAGCTCGGGCACGATGGACAGGATTCCGATGGAATGCTGGCGAGATGCACCCTTGCTGCTTCTGCTTCAAGCCTCTCAGCGTCGAGTCCTCAGATTCGCTGGAGTTGGTCGTCACCGCCGAGAGCCGCGCGCGGCCGAACTTCGTGGTCGACTCGCGAGACAGGCGGCTACCCAACTCAGCCGGCTCGGCGCGCACCTGCTGCGACGAACGCTGCGACGGCGATGGAGATCACAAGAGCGCAGACCACCTGGATGATGGAGTCGTGGTGGCGCCAGCGTGTGATGAGATCGAGGATCTGGATCACAGCGGCCACCAAGAACAGACCAGCGATCACGTAGTAAGCCGAGCGGTAGCGGACATTCCACCTGGTCGCTGCGCGGTGAGCCATTTTGGGAGTGTGGCACACGCCAGATGACCGCGAGTGCAGTCTGGGACTATCTGTCGACCGTTGACTAGCACCGAATCAACTGCGCTGGAGCGGCACTTACTCGGCGGGTAGATCGCCGACGGCACAGATCACACGATCGGACAGCGGGCAGGCCCAGACCAGCGCCCTGGAGGGACTGATAGCCGCGTTCAGCGGATGTGTGTTCGGATGGTCCGGACAGTTTGGCCAGACGGCAGGCTTGCCGGCCGACCAAAGCGCCTCGACCACGGCTTCTTGCGCAGTGTCCGTGACCTGCCACCGCACATGAATATCGGCTTCCTCTTGCGGCCGCAGGATT
>CAYNDD010000342.1:0-3484 GCA_964395425.1 uncultured Frankiaceae bacterium | reverse complement strand
TGCGCGGCGACGCCGCGCGCACGATGCGCCAGAGTAGACGGATGTCAGCGACGTCACTCGAGGACGCCGCCCTGCTGAAGGCCGTCAACAGCGGCGACGAGGGCGCGCTCGAAACGCTCTACCGCCGGTACGGCGGGGCGTGTTTCGCGCTGGCCCGCCGAATCCTCGACGACCGCCAGCTCGCCGAGGACGTCGTCCAGCAGGTCTTCACCGCGCTGTGGAAAGGCAGCGGGTACGACGCCAGCCGGGGGGCGGTCAGCACCTGGCTGATGTCGGTCACCCACCACAAGTCGATCGACGTACTCCGCCGAGAAGGGCCGCGGCGGACCCGGTTGGCGTCCGAGCAGGCGCTGCTCGAGGTGGCGGTGACCGGGCCCGGTCCTGACGAAGAAGCCTGGATGCGGCTGCGGGCCGACCGCACCCGGGAGTCGTTGAAGTCCCTACCGCCCGAGCAGCGGGAGCTGCTGCTGCTCGCCTACTACGGCGGCTACACGCAGGTCGAGATCGCCGGCCTGACCGGCCTGCCGCTCGGGACCGTCAAGAGCCGCACACTGACCGCGATGCGCAAGCTTCGGACGCTGCTCGTCGGATCCGTCGACGTCGACGGGACGGTGCTGCCATGACCGGCCACGAGCAGTGGGACGAGCTCGCGGCGGGCTATGCCCTGCACGCGCTGAGCCCCGAGGACTTGGAGCGGTTCGTCGGGCATCTCGAGGAGTGCGCGGAATGCGCCGCAAGCCTGGCCCAGCATGAGTACGTCGCCGCCCAGCTCGGCTCGATCTCGCACTTCCAGGACACCGACGAGGCGCCGTCGTGGGAATCAATTCGTGCCAGGGCGGTCGGGACCGTCGACGAGGGCGGCCCGATCATCGATCTTACCCAGCGGCGCCGGTACGCCGTCTCTCGTCGGGTCCTCGCGGCTGCTGCGGCGGTCGTCGTCGTGGCCGGCGCCGGGATCGCAGCCTGGCGGCTCACCGCCGGCGGATCGTCGAGCTGTGTGGCATCGAGCGGCTGCCACATGGTGAAGCTCGATGCCGGGAGCCGCACGCTTGCCTCGCTCGTGGTGCGCGACAACCGGGTCACCGTGACGCCGACCGACATGCCGGCCGCGCCGACCGGCAAGGTCTACGTGCTGTGGCAGCTGCCGCACAACGGACGGGCCAAGGCGATCGGCGAGTTCAGCGCCGGCAGCGGGGCGAAGGCCACCACATCGCTGACCGCGCCGTACTCGGACACCGCAGCGTTCGCGGTCAGCCTCGAACCGGCCGGCCCGGCCCCGGTCATGCCCTCCAACACTCTCGCCTCCGGCACCGCCACCTGACAAAGCAATGTCACATTGCCCAGGGGTTTCTTGGGGTGATGTCACATTGCCCCCACGAAGTGCGGGGCAATGTGACATTGCTTGGCACGCACGGGTTAGGCGACGGCGAGGGCGGCTGCGGCGATGCGGAGGTCGGCAACGAAGGTGGCGTACGCCACGTCCTGGTCGGCGGCACGCAGGACCGCGGACGGATGGAAGGTGGCCATCGCGAACGCACCGCCCGGCGCCCCGTCATCGCCGTCGTGACCGAAGTCGCGGGGCCGCTCGGCACACGCCGGCCACGGCATCAGCAGGCCACGCGAGCGGGTGACCCGGAAGGCCGGCCCGAACAACGCCTTCGCCGCGGTGGCGCCAAGGGCGACCACCACGTCCGGCGAGAGCAGCGCGAACTCCGCAAGCAGCCACGGCCGGCAGGCTTCGACGTCGGTGGCGTCCGGAGTGGCATGGATCCGCCGCTGACCGGCGCCGCCCTGCCGGAGCTTGAAGTGCTTGACCGCGTTCGTCGTATAGACATCGGACGGGTCCAAGCCGGCCTCGTCGACCGCTCGATCGAGCAGTTTGCCGGCCGGCCCGACGAACGGCTGGCCGCGCCGGTCCTCGATGTCGCCGGGCTGCTCGCCGACGAACACCAGGCGCGCCGCGACCGGCCCCTTGCTGAACACGGTCTGCGTCGTACCGACATGGAGCGGACACCCGGTGCAGCCGGCGGCAGCGGCGCGCAACCGGTCGATGCCCGCACCAACGGGTACGAAGTCGGTGGCGCTGCTCATGCCGATCACCTCACGGCACCGGATCCAGGGCGTCGTACTTTGCGAACGAACGGAATCTAGCCGCCAGCGCACCGAGTCCGACCAGGCAGGCCAGCCCGCCCGAGACCACCGCGAACTCGGTGCCGGCCAGACTCGCCACGGACCCGGCTTCGAGATCGCCGAACCGCGGGCCGCCGGTCACGACGACGACGAAGACCCCTTGCAGCCGGCCACGGAGCGAGTCGGGGGTCGCAACCTGAAGGATCGTGTTGCGGAAAATCGCGCTGACCATGTCCGCCGCCCCCGCGATCGCGAGCAGCACCAGGCCGAACCACAGCACCCGGACGAAGCCGAAGCCCGCGATCGACACGCCCCAGACGCCGACCGCGAACAGCACCGCCAGCCCCTGCCGGCGGACCCGACCGGCCCACCCGGACAGCCCGGCGCCGACCAGCGCACCGACCGACGGCGCGGCGTAGAGCAGGCCCGCGGTGCCCGCGCCGCCGTGAAAGGTGTTGACCGCGAGCGCCGGGAACAACGCTCGAGGCATCCCGAACACCATCGCGTCGATGTCGACCAGGAAGGTCATCAGCAGGTTCTTTCGCGGCGCCAGGAACCGAAAACCCTCGGCGACGGACCGTACGCCGGCCCGAGCCGCGCCGCCGTGCGGCGGCAGCGGTGGCAGCCGGTACATCGCGTAGAGGATCGCCGCGAACGACACGACGTCGAGACCGTACGCGTAGGGAAACCCGAGCGACCCGACGATCACACCGGCCAACAACGGGCCGGCCGTCAGCGCGGTGTTCTGACTGATCTGGCCGAGCGCGTTCGCAGCTGGGATCAGCTCGCGCCGGACCAACCGCGGGACCATCGAGCTCCGGGCCGAGAAGTCGATCGAGCTAACCCCGGCCTGGAGGCCGAGCAGGACGTAGATCACCGATACCCGATCCAGATGCAAAGCAGCCTGCACAAGCAACAACGCGGAGAGCACCGTCAGCGCGCTGCTGGTGATCAGCGCGAGGCGGCGCCGATCCATCGCGTCCGCCACCGAGCCGCCGAGCAGGCCGCCGGCCACCACCGGCCCGACCGTGACCAGGCCGGTCAGGCCGACGTAGAACGACGAGTGGGTCAGCCGAAAGACCTGCAGCTGCGCGGCAACGATCGTGAGCTGGCTGCCGACGTTGGAGACGACGTACCCGCTCCACCATCTGCGGTAGTCAGCACTCTCGCGAAGCGGGGTCAGATCCGCGGTGATCCGCTGCCAGGGCTGGTGTCGCCTGACCGGAGCCGGTATGCCGTCCGGCTCCGGTATGCCATCCGACGTCGGCGCGCCTTCGCGCTCGTCGTCCCCGCCAACCGCCCCCGTCACGGGTTCAGTCTCTCCACCACCCACTCGTCGTCGCTGCGCCGGTAA
>CAYNDD010000341.1:0-3491 GCA_964395425.1 uncultured Frankiaceae bacterium | reverse complement strand
TCGATGACCGGAAACCCGTTGCCGGCTCGGGTCGGCACCGGGATGTGCCCATTCGGGGAGACGTCGAAGGTCGGCTCGACCAGGTCGCGCTCGTAGAACATCCGGGCCGGCGACATGTCGGCATGCATGGTGAAGCCGGGCAGCGCCGCGATCGCGAGGTTGAAAGCACGGCCGATTCCGGTTTCGAGCATTCCTCCGCACCACACCGGTACGTCGTGCTCGACGCACAGGTCGTGCACCGACATGCTCGACAACAGGCCGCCGAGGCGGGGCGGCTTGATGTTGACGATCCGGCCCGCATCCAACTGCAGTGCCGTCCGGGTGGTGTTGAGGGTCGAGGCACTCTCGTCCAGACACAACGGGGTCCGAAGCGAGCTCTGCAGCCGCGCCATCTCGACCAGGGCGTCGCCGGCGAGCGGCTGCTCGATCATGATCAGGCCGAGCTCGTCCAGCTCCTGCCACGGTCCTGCGACCTGGTCGTAGCCGCAGTTGGCGTCGACCGAGACCGGCAGATCCGGGAACTCCTCCTGCACCGCCCGGACCGCGGCAACGTCCCAGCCCGGAGCGATCTTCAGCTTGACCCGCGCGAAGCCTTCAGCAGTGCGCGCCCCAACCTCGCGCAGCAAGGTCTCGATGGTGTCGTAGATCGCGTAGCTCTCACCGACCGGGACCTCGGCCCGGACCCCGCCCCACAGCGTCGCCAGTGGGGTGTCCAGCCGAGTCGACGCAATCGCCCAGATCGCCGACTCGAGGGCGACCTTGGCGTAGTGCTGGCCGAGGATCGCCGACCACGATCGCACCGCGTCGCCGGGTCGCTCGAAGCTCTCGTCGACGACCATCGGCACCAGCAGGTCGGTGAGCGCCGACCAGGTGCCTTCAGGGGTGTCGATGCCGTACAACGGGCGTTCCGAGATCGGCGCCTCGCCCCACCCGACCACTCCGTCGCTGTCCTCGAGCCGTACGACGATCGCCCGCTTGACCGTCGACGACGGGCCATACGCGGTGCGGAACGCGCGAATCAGCGGCAGCCGCAGCATGAAGACCTCGGCGCGCTCGACCTTGATCGGAGCCTCGACCGCCTCGGCCCGAGCGCGCGCGCCACCCGGCGCCAGCTCGCGCGCGGTTGCAACGTCGGACATCGCGGTTCCCCTCAGAGCATTTCTCGGTATTCGTCGATCTCCCAGTCGCTGACATGGCCGAGGTAGCGCTGCCAGTCGAAGCGGAGAAGTTCGGCGTAGGTCATGGCAAAGGTCTCGCCCAGCGCCTGCACGAGGTCGTGGTCGGCCAACAGCGCGTCGAGGCCTTCGATCGGGTTGGCCGGCAGCCGCGGGAAGGTGATCTCCTTGAACAAGTTGCCCTGCGCCGGCGGCCCGGGGTCGAGTCCCTTCCGGACGCCGTCCATCCCGGCGGCGACCATGACCGCGGCGAGCGTGTAGGGGTTGGTGTCCGAGCCGCCGAGCCGGTTCTCGATTCGGGTGTTCGCACCGGCCGGCAGGCCGCGCACGAGGGCGGTCCGGTTCTCCCAGCCCCAGGCGATCTGCACCGGCGCCCACGTGCCGACCTGATAGCGCTTGTACGACGTGACCGTACCCGCAACCGCACCGGTCATCGCGGGCGCGTGCAGGAGCTGGCCGGCGATGTAGCTGTGCGCCATCCGGGACAGGCCGTCCGGCGCGTCGTCGTCCCGGAACAGGTTCTCGCCGGCCGGGCCGAGCCCGGTCTGATGCAGGTGGTAACCGCTCGGCGGGGTGTCGACCCGGTTGGTCGGCTTGGCCATGAAGGTCGCCCGCAAGCCGAGTGACCGTGCGACCTCCTTGATCGCGATCTTGGCCGCGACGACGCGGTCGATCGCGAGCACGTCGGTGCCGGGTTCGAAGTTGATCTCGAACTGCCCGGCTCCATGCTCGGCGAAGATCTCGTAGACCTCGAGCCCCATCGCCGTGAGCGTCTGCTCGAGGGTGTCGACGAACGTCTGCGCAACGCCGACGGCGTGGATGGAGAACCACGACTGCGGGCCGAGGATCGGGACGAATTCACCGCCCGGGCCGGGTTCGAAGACGTAGAACTCCAGCTCGCTGCCGAACACCGGCTCGACCCCGCTCGCGCGCGCGTCGTCGATGACCCGACGGAGCACCGAGCGCGGCGTCGGCATGACCTCGTCGTCCGCGTCGAACAGATCGGTCAGGACGTGGGCGGTGCCGGGCGTCCACGGCAGCTCGGTGAAGGTCCGCGGATCGCAGTACAACACCCCGTTGCGATAGCCGATGTCGTCGCTGAACGTCTGTTCGCCGGGCGAGTGCTGCTCCCACAGGTTGCACGCCAGCAACGGGATCGCCCACGGATGGCCCTCGCTCAAGGCGCGCTCGAAGCGCTCGATGCTGAGCACCTTCCCGCGCGGCACGCCGTACATGTCGGTGATCACGAGCCGGACGTTGGTGATGCCCGCGGCCGCGATCCGCGCCATGATCGCCGGGGCGGCACTCGCGGATTCGGCGGCCATCCGGCGCGGCAGGCTCTCGATACTCATTCGGGCGCCACCTCCTCGGTGAGGCCCTGGGCCACCAAGACGTGGAGGATGGCCTGCTCGGTCACGGCGATGTGCTCCTGCATGACCGCCTGCGCGCCGTCGCTGTCGTGGTCGCGCAGGCACTGGATCAACCGGCCGTGGCACTCGATCGACATGCGGCCGCGCTCCGGCGACGGGTCGAGCAGGTCGAGGC
This sequence comes from uncultured Frankiaceae bacterium, assembly GCA_964395425.1. Lineage (GTDB taxonomy): Bacteria > Actinomycetota > Actinomycetes > JAFAQI01 > JAFAQI01 > DATAUK01. The sequence goes on along the minus strand of CAYNDD010000341.1, from coordinate 771 downwards.
CGGGGGCGATCCAGATCCGGATGTCCTTCACCGCTGCGATCAGGTATTCGTTTCGCGTCGCGGACACGATGATCTTGTGGAACGCGACGTCGACCGCGCGCATCCGACTCCGGTCGATCGGCGGTTGCTGGGTCTCCTGTGCGTGCAGCCGCTCGAGCCGACCCAGCTCGCGCTCGCCGATCCGGGTCGCCGCCAGCGCCGAGGCGACCGGCTCGATCGCCCGGCGGTATTCGAGCAGCTCGGCGAGGTTGGCCGCCTTGCCCCGGATCCGCTCGACCGCGACGTCGAGGCCGGTCGCGATCACGTAGGCGCCGCCGTAGCGGCCGCGTCTCATCTGGATGTATTGCTGGTCCTCGAGCCAGCGCAGCCCTTCCCGGATCGCCATCCGGTTGACACCCAGCTGGCTGCACAGCTCGGCCTCGGAAGGAAGCCGCTCGTCGGGCAGGAACTCGTAGAGCCGGATCGCCGTCAGCAGCAGGCCGGCGACCTGTTCGCCGAGGCGTTGGCGCAGCGGTGCCGTGCCGCGCGGGCCGACGTGGGCAACGCTGTCGGCGGTCGACCTGGCGTCGGCGAGATGCACCTCGCCCAGCGGAGCCCCGGCCGCGCTCACAGCACCAGCGCTCCTTCGAACGTCGAGCGATCAGTAGCACCGGTGAACACCAGGTCGAACAGCGAGTCGTCGGACGAGTGCAGCTGGGTGGCCGCCATCTCGGCACCGTCGAGCCGGAATCGCCAGAACCGGTTGCCGGGGTAGCCGCAGTACGCGACGAA
>CAYNDD010000340.1:0-3500 GCA_964395425.1 uncultured Frankiaceae bacterium | reverse complement strand
GCCGAGCAGCTGCTCGCGGAGGTCGGGCTCGGCGGCCGTGGCAGCGCACTGCCCGCGGAGCTGTCCGGTGGCGAGCAACAGCGGGTCGCAATGGCGCGCGCGCTGATCGGCTCGCCACGCTTGCTGCTCGCCGACGAGCCGACCGGCAACCTCGACTCGGCGACCGGCGCCGACGTGATGGCACTGATTGCGACGCTGCGCGCCGAGCACTCGATGACGGTGATCGTTGCGACCCACGACCCCGGGGTCGCGGCGCGCGCGGACCGGGTGATCCACCTGTACGACGGCGCGATCACCGACGATGTTGCCGTCGATCCCACCGCCGCGCCGGAGGAGCTGATGGCGCGGATCAACGAGCTGCGTCAGTAGTGCGCACGCTCTGGCCGGCGAACCGGGGCCGGCTCGTGCTCGGTCAGATCCGTGGGGACCGGCCTCGCGCGGTCACCACGTTCGCGGCGATCGCGGTGGCCACCGCGGCCTTCACCGTGCTGACCGGTGCGGCCGACACGTCGAAGGTGGTCGCCGACCAGAAGGTCGCGGCCACCGGGCCGAGCGCCTACGACATCCTGGTCCGGCCGAGCGGCACGCAGACGCCGATCGAGAGGTCGAGCGGTGAGGTTCGGCCCGGATTCCTCGACGGCGTGTTCGGCGGGATCAGCTTGAGTCAGTGGCACCAGATCGAGAAGATCCCGGGCGTCTCGGTCGCCGCTCCGGTCGCGATGGTCGGCTACACCCTTCAGACCGTCTTCCTCTCGGTGCATCTCAACTCCGTCGTCGGCGCGGGCTCGCGGCAGCTGTTCTCGGTCTCGGTCGACACGACCACCGACCGCGGCCTCTCGCACATCCCCAGCCCGCCGTCGTACGTCTACCTGACCCGGCACCGCCTTCTGGAGCCACCGAACTCCGGCACCCTGGCCCAGCTCAACCAGCCGGTCCGCGAGGTCGAGCCGAACGGCCGCAAGGTGCCGGTGTGCAGGTCGGCCGGTGGGCACTACACAAACCCGTACGACGCGGAGGCTCGTGACTTCGACAAGTGCATCTCGCTCGCGGTCCGGCGCCCCGACCTGGACATCCCCTTGAAGATTTCGGTGCCGCTGCTGATCGAGGCGATCAGCCCGACCGCGGAGGCGAAGCTCGACGGGCTCAACCACAGCATCGTCAAAGGCCGCTATCTGCGCGCCTCCGATGCGCCCGCGCAAGGCAGGGGCGCGGACCGCGGCTCCACGGTGTTCCCGGTGATCGTCTCGAGTCGGAACTACCTCGACGACACCTTCAACCTCGCGATCCGCCGGCTGCCGACCTCGGCCGCACACGGCGTGCTCACCCACGCGCTGGCGGGAGACGACAACGCCTCCCGTGGCACCGGTCCGGTGGTCAAGCGGCGCAAGGTCGGCATCAACACGGCGTACCAGGTATTGGTCCGTCAGCTCCAAGGGCAGATCAACCGCGAGGTGTTCAGCCCGGTTGACGGGCTGTGGCGGGTTGATCCGGTGCGCTACGGCTCGTCGGCGTCGGTCCTGCACCCGATCCGGACCACCAATCCCGAATCGGTGTGGTCCTCGCGGTTCCAGTACGACGGGTACGTCGGGGCGCCGGCCGACAACCAGGACACGGCGTACCGGAAGATCCAGGAGCACGTTGCCTTCAACAGCGCGACGCCCGGCGCGTTGCCGGCCCCGACCGCGGTCGGGGTCTTCGATCCGAACCGGATCGAGCCGTTCAACCCGCTGACCCACGTGCCGCTCGGTGGCTATGAACCGACGCAGGCAACGCCGGCCGACGACGCCAGCCGCTCGGCGCTGAAGGATCGTGACCTGCTGCCGAACGGCAACCTGGCCGGCTACCTCGCCCAGCCGCCGCAGCTGGTGACCACGATGTCGTCCCTGCCGCTACTCGAGAACTCCCAGGCCTTCAGTGGCAAGCTCAACGCGCGCAAGCCGATCAGCGCGATCCGGATCCGGGTGACCGGGGTGACCGGGATCAACGCTCTGAGCCGGGCGCGGGTCAACCTGGTCGCGCAGGACATCATCCAGAAGACCGGGCTTCAGGTCGACATCACGTCGGGCTCGTCGCCGTCGACGCGGGCGACCGATCTGCCGGCCGGGACGTTCGGCCGGCCGCCGCTGGCGATCGACGAGGGTTGGATCGTGAAGGGCGTTGCGCTTCAGATCCTGCGCGCGGTCGACCGCAAGAGCCTGCTTCTGTTCATCCTGGTGCTGTTCGTGTGCGGGCTGTTCGTCCTCAACGCGACGACCGCCGCGGTTCGGGCCCGCCGGTCACAGCTCGGCCTGCTCGCCTGCGTCGGCTGGTCGCCGACGCAGCTGTTCCTGACCGTGCTCACCGAGCAGGCTTTGATCGGTCTTGTTGCGGGCGCGGTGGGGGTGGCGGTCGCGGTGCCGATCGCACACGCCACGACGCTGCATGTCACCGCCGCCCGCGTCGCCGTCGCGGTCGGCGCGGCAGTCGGGCTCACGATGCTGGCTGGAATCGTCCCGGCCGCGGCCGCCTCGCGCTCTCGGCCACTCGAGGCGCTGCGACCGGTGGTCGGACGGTTCCGCTCCCGCCGCGCGGTCCGCGGCCGGCTCGGACTCGCGATCCGCACCCTGGTCCGCACCCGAGGCCGCAGCCTGGTCGCGGTCGCCGGCCTGGCGTTCGGGATCGCGTCGACCGTCCTGCTGCTCGCGGTCACGACCAGCTTCAACGGCCAGCTCGCCGGTGACCTGCTCGGCCAGGCGGTGACGGTGCGGGTCCGTGGCGTCGACTACGCGGCCGTCGTTGTGATGCTGGCGATCGGGGTGTTCGGCATCGCCGATGTCTTGTATCTCAACGTGCGGGAGCGCGCCGCAGAGCTCGCCACCCTCCAGGCGACCGGCTGGTCGCGAGGCGACGTGACTCGGATGGTCGTGGTCGAAGGCAGCCTGCTCGGCCTGCTCGGCTCGGTGATCGGTGCGGCCGCGGGCGTCGTGTTGATCAGCAACTTCACCAGCGAGCCGCTTGGCAACGCGGTCGGCCTGTCTGCGGTCGCGCTGGCCGCGGGAGTGGCCCTCGGGGCGGTCGCTGCGGTCCTTCCCGCGCAGGCGCTGCCGAGAAGACTTGCCACCGCACTGGCCGAGGAGTGACGACCAGCCGAGTACGCCGTGCCATCCACGACGAGCCCCGAGTACGCGATCCGCGGCCTCGGTGTCAGGCGCCCTTTACTTGTGCGATGGCGTACTGCCAGGAGACCGGCAGCCCACCGGCATCGGTGATCTGTGAGGCGGTCGGATCGAGGTCCGCCCAGATCTCGTAGTTGCGACCGCCGGTGACCTTCTGGATGGTGATGACGGCGGAGGTGATCAACCCTGCTGATCCGGAGCAATCGATGATCACCTTGCCGTTGGAGCAGGCGATCGCGGTGATCGGGAGCGGCGTCTGGTAGCGCGTGGTCGCCGGGCTCATCGCGTACGCGGTCAGATTGCCGGTGGTGAGGTTCTCGACTCCTTCGTCGAAGTCGAGCGTGA
>CAYNDD010000339.1:0-3508 GCA_964395425.1 uncultured Frankiaceae bacterium | reverse complement strand
CACGACGAGCGCGAGCAGACCCTCAACCAGATGCTGGTCGAGATGGACGGCTTCGACGTCAACCGCGGCGTGATCCTGATCGCTGCGACCAACCGGCCCGACATCCTCGACCCGGCGCTGCTGCGCCCCGGCCGGTTCGACCGGCAGATCGTCGTCGACCGGCCCGACCTCGAAGGCCGCAAGGCGATCCTCAGCGTCCACGCCAAGGGCAAGCCGTTCTCGCCCGACGTCGACCTCGGGGTGATCGCTCGCCGGACGCCAGGGTTCACCGGCGCCGACCTCGCCAACGTGATCAACGAGGGTGCGCTGCTGACCGCGCGCGACAACGCCAAGCAGATCACCAACCTGATCCTCGAGGAGTCGATCGACCGCGTCGTCGCCGGCCCGATGCGCAAGACCCGGGTGATGAGCGACAAGGAGAAGAAGGTCACGGCGTACCACGAGGGCGGGCACGCCTTGGTCGCGTGGGCGCTGCCAGACACCGCGCCGGTGCACAAGATCAGCATCGTCGCCCGCGGTCGCTCCCTCGGCCACACGCTCGTGCTGCCCGAAGAGGACAAGTACAACCAGACCCGCTCGGAGATGATGGACATGCTCGCCTACGCCTTGGGCGGGCGGGCCGCCGAGGAGTTGGTCTTCCACGAGCCGACCACCGGCGCGTCCAACGACATCGAGAAGGCGACCGCGACCGCACGCGCCATGGTCATGACCTACGGCATGAGCGAGAAGCTGGGGCCGTTGAAGTTCGGCCGCGGTGAGGGCGATGTCTTCCTCGGTCGCGACCTCGGGCACGAGCGCGACTTCTCCGAGGAGGTCGCCTCGCAGATCGACGACGAGGTCCGCGCGCTGATCGAACGGGCGCACAACGAGGCCTGGGAGATCCTGGTCAAGCACCGTGACGTCCTCGACGACATGGTGCTCAAGCTGCTCGACAAGGAGACCCTGACCAAGGCCGATCTCACCGAGATCTTCGCATCGGTCGACAAGCGTCCCTCGCGCGACTACGTGTCGACCCGCAAGCCACCCGCAGGTCGCCCACCGGTGCTGACGCCGGCCGAGATCGCCGAGCTCGGCCCTGAGGCGGCCGCCGCGCTCGCCGCGGACGAGAGCGCGAAGGCCAACGGCGCCAAGGCAAACGGCGCCCGCACAAACGGATCTCGCGCCGGCGCGTCGGCGCGGTCGCGGGCCAACCGGACCGCGAAGCAGCCCGCGCCGAGCCGCACCCCGCGAAAGCGCACCGACGGCCAACAGGCGCCGGGGACCACGGGCTGACCGAAGCCACCGTGTGGGGGCTGCCGGACTTTGGGCGATGCCTGGTGATGGGTGTCGTCAACGTCACACCGGACTCGTTCAGCGACGGTGGGCGCCACTTCGAGACCAGATCCGCGATCGACCACGGTCTCGCGTTGACTGCCGATGGCGCCGATCTCGTCGATGTCGGTGGGGAGTCGACCCGCCCGGGCGCCGATCGGGTCGATGCCATCGAGGAGGCCCGCCGGGTGGTTCCGGTCGTGCGGGAGCTCGCCGCGGCCGGTGTCCGGGTCAGCATCGACACGATGCGGCGGGAAACCGCCGAGGCGGCCCTCGCGGCCGGCGCGATCATGGTCAACGACGTCTCGGGCGGTGCCGCCGATCCCGGGTTACCCCGGCTGGTCGCCGAGGCAGCGGTTCCGTACGTCGTCATGCACTGGCGCGGCCATAGCGCGGACATGCAGGAGCGGGCGGAGTACGTCGACGTCGTCGGCGAGGTCTGTGCGGAGCTGTCGCAGCGACTCGACGCCGTCGTCGCGGCCGGTGTGAATCCCGAGCAGGTGGTGCTCGATCCGGGCATCGGCTTCGCCAAGACCGCCGCCCACAACTGGGCGCTACTTGCGCACCTCGAGCGGCTGGTCGCGATCGGGCCGCCACTGCTGGTCGGCGCCAGCCGAAAGTCGTTTCTCGGCGCGCTGCTCGCCCGCGATGGTGCGCCGCGGGACAGCGACCATCGCGCGGATGCCACCGTGGCAATCACCGCCCTGGCGGCTGCGGCGGGTGCCTGGGGGGTCCGGGTCCACGACGTACCCGGCAACGCCGACGCGGTGCGAGTGGTGTCCGCCATCCTCGAGGCGCGGTGAGTGGCGTGGGTGACGTCGAGGACGTGACCGAGGCCAACGCCGAGTTCTACGCCGCGATCGAGTCCGGCGACCTCAGCCGGATCGAGCAGCTGTGGGACGCCGGCGACGACGTCGCGTGCGTGCACCCGGGCTGGCCGTCGGTGCGGGGGCGGTCACGGGTGCTGCGGTCGTGGGCGGTGATCATGGCCAACACGTCCTACATACAGTTCTTCCTCACCGGGGTTGATGTGAGTGTGGCCGGCGACGTCGCCGTGGTCGCGTGTCAGCACAGCTTGCTGGCCGGGAGCACGGACGCCGAAGGCGAGTTGGGCGAGACTGCAACGGTGGTGGCGACCAACGTGTTTCGGCGGCGTGAGCAGGGCTGGCGGCTGTGGGCCCATCATTCTTCTCCTGTGATGACGGCGAGCGAGGAAGGGCAGGCGACATGACCGACACGATCTCGCTGCGTGGATTGCGGGTCCGGGGCTTCCACGGCGTGCTGCCGGAGGAGCGCCGGGTCGGGCAGCTGTTCGTCGTCGACGTCGACCTCTCGGTCGACACCCGGCTGGCCGCCACCGAGGACGACGTGGCCGCCACGGTCGACTATTCGACCCTCGCGCACCTGCTTGCCGAGGTGATCGGCGGTGAGCCGGTGGCGCTCATCGAGACGCTCGCGCAGCGGCTGGCCGACGTGTGTCTCGGCGACCCGATGGTGCATGCCGTCGAGGTCACCGTGCACAAGCCGGACGCACCGGTCGGCCTGCCGGTCAGCGACGTGATGGTCACGATCCAGCGAGAGCGTCACGAGTGACGGCGGTCGTCTCGCTCGGCACCAACCTCGGTGACCGGATGGCCCGGCTACGGGCCGGTCTGGAAGTCATCGCGCAGCAGGTGCCGGTCCGCGCGGTCTCGCCGGTCTATGAGACCGCTCCGGTCGGTGTCACCGATCAGCCCGCCTACCTCAACGCGGTAGCACTGCTCGACTGCGACGACCCTGAGGCGGTCTTCACCGCCACCCAGGCCGCTGAGCAGTCCCAGGGTCGGTCGCGCTCCCGGCGCTGGGGCCCGCGGACCTTGGATGTTGATGTGATCACGGTCGACGCCCTGATCAGCGACGACCCGCGGCTGACCCTTCCGCATCCGCGCGCGTACGAGCGCGGCTTCGTCCTCGCTCCATGGCTCGCCGTCGATCCGGCCGCCAACCTGCCCGGCCGCGGCTCGGTCCGCGCCCTGCTCACCGGGCTCGGTCCGCAGCAGATCCGGCGGGTGGCCGGCCCGCTGCCCTTGCCGTGATGAGACCCACTAGAGCGTCGTTGCTGCTGCTGCTCGCACTGGTGGCCGGCGGGATCGCGTACCTGGTCACGAGGTCGCAGTTCGACAACCTCCCGACTCCCACCCTCTATGCCTTGCTCTGG
>CAYNDD010000338.1:0-3509 GCA_964395425.1 uncultured Frankiaceae bacterium | reverse complement strand
GACCCGCCGCGGAGTCACCGTTGCCACTACCGTTGTTGTCCGCGCCGCCGCCTGAGCCGCCGTACGTCCCGCTGCCGCCGCCGCCGAACAGCGCGTCGCCGCCGCCACCCCCGGCAACCAGCTGAAGCGAGCCGTCGGCCGCGAAGACCGCCGACTCACCACCACCACCGCTGCCGCCAAAGCCGCCTGAACCGCCGCCGTTGCCACCACCGCCGAAGCCGCCGGCGCCGTCTCCGTACACCGGGTTCAACGGGCAGCTGAAGTCGGTCTCCGGCGGCGCGTTCGACCCACCTTGACCGACCAGGATCGAGAGGTCATCGCCCGGGGTCACCGGCAGATCGCCGTTGACCCCGCCGGGCAGGCCGCCACCGCCGAAGGTGCCGGGACGGACGCACAGGCCGCCGCCGAAACCGCCACTCGCCTCGACCGAGATCTTCTTGATTCCGGTCGGCACGGTGAAGGTCTGCATCCCGCCGGTGAAACCGAACACCATCGAGCACACACCCGGCGCGACCTGAGTCCCGACCGGACATGGGTCAGGTGCCGCAGCTCGCGGCACGACGCGCTGGGTCGGTGCGCCGGAGGCCAGCGACGGCCCGACCGACACCAGTAACGAGCCGGCGAGCGCCGCGACCATCGCGCCGCGCACGATGCGAGGGCCGGACGCGGACCAAACCTGGGTACGGCGCGACGGTGCCATGGTGGAGGCCTCCAAGACCGATCCGGACGAGGTTGACGGCTAGTACTGGACGGTGAAGGTGTGCAGGATGTCGCCGGGGAACTGGCCGGTGAGCGCGGACGCCATGCCTATGCACGAGCCGACCCGGGAGCAAGCCACCCACTCGACGTCAGCGCTACCGCCGACCGTGACCCATCGGCCGATCCTGCCGTTGGTCGCTGCGGCGAGAACCGCGTGCTCGCCACGCTGGTCCGGCTTCGCGACACCAAAGGCCACACAGTGCCCGCGTGAGACGCAGGTCAGCCCCGACAGCGTCGGGCTCGACGCCGGCAACTTGGTCACACTGACGTGGCCGCCATGGATCAACACTCGGACCGGCAACACCCCCTGTTTCTTCGATGTCGTGTAGCCGGTGCCGGCGCAGGTGTTCTTCGTCCAATTGCATGCGACCGAGCTGATCGCACCGACCGAGGTCACGACATGTATTGCGCCCGCGTGGCCGTTCGTGAGGGTGATCACGAATCCGAACTTGAAGTCGGCGGTCTGGCCGACCGCGACGCATGTCGTCTTGCTCAGACAGGACAACCCGCTCACGCCGGCCGCGTCGGCCAGCACCTGTTCGGTCGAAGCCTTGCCGTTGTGCAGCCGGATCACGACGCCCTTTGCCGAGCCGCTGTTCGCGGTCTTGCGCCGCGAGCCGACGCCGACACAGTTGCCCGGCGACGTGCACACCAGTCCGGTCCACGAGATGTACCCGCTGACTGTGACCGGCTTACTTGGCGTTCCCTTCGTCAACGGGATGAACGCAGCCCGGCTATAGGTCGTGGCATAGCCCGCCGTCTCGCAGGCGGTCGCCGACGTGCAGCTGATCAGAGCGGCTGACTCCGCGCCCGGGAACGCGATCGGGGCCTGCGGCTTCCCGTCATGCACCGGCACGACCTGGTTGAGGTAGTCGTCCGGCGGGAACGGGGTAACGCCGGGTGGGGCCGTTCCACCCGCACCCGCGCCGACCAGATAGCAGGTCGTCGATGCCACCGGTTTGCCTGGCGGGCACGAGAGCACGGGGCCGGCCGCTGTGGTGAAGGTCGATCCGACCAGGTGCCGTGGCCCGATCTTCGGGTGGGTCGTGGCGTAGCCGATCGACACCGTCCCCAGCACGATCGCGCTCACCGACAGCAGGACGATCAGCGCGCGGTGCGCTCTTACAACGGTCGAGGTCACTGCGCTGCCTTCCTTCTTGCCCCGGCCGACCGCTAGCGTGGTCGATGAGCCGGGGCACCAAGGAAAGGTTGCTGAACGGGCGTCACACGAGCGTCACACCGGCCGCCTTTCTGATTGCGCCGGCCTTCTGAGCGCAGAACAGCATCGGAAACACCCCGAAAGGACTCGGATGATCCGTTCGAAACAGGAGATCCTCGACACCCTTCGTCGTACCGGCGCGTACAGCCTGATCGAAGGCCAGGAGGACCGGTTGCCGGACCCGGTGGATCTCGAGCGCGACGCGCCGTTGTTGGGCGAGCTCGGGCTCAGCCGGGGGATGCTCGTCGACCTGATGGGCGGAAGTCCCTGAACCGCGCTCAGGTGATGTGCTCGATCAGCTTCTTCGAATGGCTCGCCGCGAAGGGTCCGGTCGGGAGGTAGGTCGCGACGATCGTGTAGCTGCCTTTCTTGAACTTCTTCAAAGACAGCGTCGCCTTTCCGCGGCGCAGCGGCACGGTCCCCTTCTTTTTCCCGTTGACCGTCCACCGCACCGACCCGGTCGGCGTCCCGGCGCCCGCAGTCGTCGAGGTCACGGTCGCGGTGATCGTGCCCTTTTTCCCGTGCGCTAACGGATCCTTGCTGGCCTTCAATGCCGTTGCCGTCGGCGCGGGCCCCGCGACCACGAGGGTGAACAACTCCTGTGCGGTCTGTTTCGCGGAGTCCGATACCTGGACGGTGAACGTCACCGTCGCTGCGGCCTTCGGCGTACCGCTCAGCACACCGCTGGACTTGCCGAGACTGACCCCGGCCGGGAGCGCGCCCGACGCAACCGACCACGAGTACGGCGGAGTGCCACCGGACGCGGTCAGCGCGTGTGAGTACGGCGAACCGGCGGACGCATCGGGCAGCGGCGGGTCCGTGAGCCCAGGACCCGAGGCCGGCGGCGGGTTCGCCGTGCTCACGTCGGTCGGGTCGGCCGTACCGTCCTTGCCCGCGTTGCCTTGGACGCCGGCATCGCCCTCGTCGCCCTCATCACCGGCGGTGCCGTCGCTCCCGTCGTTGTGACCAGGGCCGGCCTGGCTCTGGCCGTGCGTTCCGGCCGCCCCGGCGGCGCCCACCGCGCCACCCGCACCCGGCGCGCCGCCATTGCCCTTGTTGCCCTTGGTCGCGGTCGAGCCGCTGAAGACCGGTGTGGTGTTGGCGAACCCGGCCACGTCACTGGTGGCGTAGACCGCCGGCCCCTTGGCGTCGCCACCGTCACCGCCCTGGCCGCCGCGGCCACCATCGGCGCCGTCGCCACCGTCGCCACCGTTGCCGCCGTTGCCGGAGGTGGCGTACTGCGTGTCCTCGCCCTCGATTCCGACGCCGGCCCAACCACCGCCGCCACCCGGTCCGCCCGCGCCACCCGCGCCGCCGGCGCCGCCGGGCGCGCCGTTCGCTCCATTCGCGCCGGTCACCGTGTTGCCGCTGAAGGTCTCCCCCGACAGCGACACCGAGCCGGGGCCGTCGGCGTAGATCGCGCCGCCCTCGGCGGTCCCGCCGCTCCCACCGTCGCCACCGTCGCCCGCGCCACCTCCGGCGCCGCCCTCGCCACCCGGCCCACCGCTGCCGCCCGCACCACCGGGCAGGT
>CAYNDD010000337.1:0-3523 GCA_964395425.1 uncultured Frankiaceae bacterium | reverse complement strand
TCGAGCCAGCGCTTGCCCGGCACGTCGAGGTAGTTGTCCGGCTCGTCGAGCAGCAACACCTCGTCGGGGCCACGCAGCAGCGCCTCGAGGACCAACCGCTTCTGCTCGCCGCCGGACAGCGTGCGGACCTCGCGCCAGCGGGCCCGGTCGTACGGGAGGCCGATTGCCGCGACCGTGCAGGTGTCCCACAACACCTCGGCGTCCCAGCCGCCCGCGTCGGACCACTCGGCGAGGGCGTGCGCGTAGCGAAGCTGGGTGCGCTCGTCGTCGGACTCCATCATCGCCAGCTCGGCCGCGTCGACCGCGGCCGCGGCGTCGCGCACCCGTGGCGGCGCCACCGACAACAGCAGGTCGCGAACGGTCGAGTCGTCGCGCACCGATCCCACAAACTGACGCATCACGCCCAGCCCGCCCGAGCCGGTGACCGCGCCGGTGTCCGGCGCAAGGTCGCCGGTGATGATCTTCAGCAGGGTGGTCTTCCCGGCGCCGTTCGGGCCGATGAGGGCGGCCTTCTGCCCGTCGCCGACCCGGAATGAGACCTCGTCGAGCAGCATCCGGCCGTCGGGCAGCGCAAGGCTGACCCGCTGCACGTCGACGTGGCCCATCCGTCCAGTGTGTCAGCGGGCGCGAGCGATTTTTCTCGATCCGCACGCTCAGGACGGCTCGGACCCCGGAGCTGGCTCCGGCCCGGTCGCGGCCGCACCTTGGTCGACGTTGTAGGCGAAGTAGAGCAGCTCCAACGGCTGGGCGCCTTCGGGCCGGAGCGAGGGATCGGTCACGCGCGGGTAGAAGCGCAACGCGATCTCGAAGATCACCCGGTTGATCTCGCGCAGTTCGTCGAGCGTGAGCCACATCAGGCTCTCGAGGTTGGCCTGCTCGCGGGCCCACTCCTCGGGCAGGGACGGCCGCCGGGCGAATGCGTCGGCCAGCCGCGCGAACTGCCGCTCGAGGAACATTCGCCACAGCGCATCCGCCGCGATCTGGGTCTTGGCATCGTCGAACAGGTATCCCATTTCGGTCCCGGCGCTCACCAGTCGCCAGGGCCGCTCCCGGCCGCGCCCATCTCCGGTCTCCTCGACGAACCGGTGCTTGGCGAGCGACCGCAGGTGAAACGAGCAGGACGACGGACTCTCGCCGACGTACACCGCGGCCTGCGTCGCGGTCAGCGCCCCGTGCAGCGTCAAGGCCTCGAGCAGCGCCAGCCGAGTGGGGTGGGCGAGTGCGCGCATGTCCCGCGGATCTCGGAGGTCCCGCAAGCCGGCGGCGGCCACCGCGGCCGCCATCCCCGAGCTGTCCGAACCGGCACCGCCGGCCGGCTCGGTCTCCTCGGTCACTCTCGGTCCGCTGCCTGGGACCGATGCAGGTGCTCGTCCGGTGTGACCAGCACCGACATCGCAGCCGCCTTCAGCGGGGTGGGGCCCCGGGCCGGAAGATCACTCGTACGGACGACGCGCTGCTCGGGGCGGGTGAACAGCCAGATCCCAGCCATCAGTGTGACTGCACCCACCGCGCCCAGCAATGCCTGGTAACCCACCACCGAGACCAGCCCCGCACCGAGCGCGATCGACAGTGCCTGCGGCGTACCGGTGAGGACATCGAGGGCGGTGCTCACCCGGCCCTGCAGGTTCGATGGGGTCAGCCGCATCACCAGGGTGTTCGCGGCCGCGATCGCCCACGGCAGTGCGAAGCCAGCGATGAGCGAGCCGGCGGCCGCGGTTGCGATCGTGGGCGCGATCAGGAGCGAGTCGCCGATGGCGAAGATCACCAGCCCGATCGCCATCACCTGGCCCTCGCCGATTCGCCGCATCGCAGCCGCGACGCTCAGGCCGCCGGCGATCGCGCCGATGCCCATGACCGCCTCCAGCGGGCCGAGCCAGCTCGCCGAGCGGTGCAGCCCGTCAGTGACCACGGCCACGATCGCGGTCTCGGTGAAGCCCACGACCGCGCAGACCGCAGCGAACGCGAGCTCGACCTGACGGATCTGCACCGTGTCCCGGATGTGTGCCCAGCCGGCCGCAAGCTCGGTCCGCAGGCGCTGCGCGACCCGCACCGGCGTCGGCTCGTGGAGGGAGATGCTCGCGATCGACGCACCCGCAACCGCGAAGGTCCCGGCGTCGATCATCGCCACGACATGACCACCCGCGAGCGTGAACAGGCCGGCACCGATCAGCGGTGACACCAAGCGGAGCCCTTCCCGGACCGTGGAAAGCACGCCCTGGGCGTCTCCGACGAACTCCTCGGGCACCAGGAAGTCGAGGTAACCCTGCTGAGCAGCACCGAGCACCGAGTTGGACACGCCGTAGCCGACCAGGACGAGCCAGATCAGCCAGACCTGGCCGCGGCCGTGCACGAACAGCAGCGAGAGCGTCATGAGCCCTGCCGCCGCGTTGACGCCGATCAGGATCGGCCGGCGGCGGAACCGGTCGACCGCCGCGCCCCAGAGCGGGCCGGCCATCGACGGCGCGGCCATGAAGAAGAAGCTCAGCCCGGCCTTGCCGTTGGAGCCGGTCAGCTCGCGCACCCAGATCACCATCGCGAGCCACATCGAGGTGTCGCCCAGGATCGACAGCGACTGCCCGACCAGGTAGCGGCGGACGTAAGGCAACGTCCACAGTCGCCGCATCACACCTCCCGGGTCCGCTGACCAGGGATCGAAAGGTATCTATCGAAAGAACGGTTGTAAAGCCCCGGCGTTCCCCGTTTCAGCACACAACGGTCCGGCGCCGTGGTCGGTTTGGTGCGCGATGACCGTTTTAGGACGGCGATCCGCGGCGGTTGTGTGCTCGAACGGGGTGAGGTGGGGTGGGGTGGGCGCCTGACGGCGAGCGGTCGGGCAGGGTACGGCGCTGGCGGGTCCGGGCGACCCGGGCGGCAAGCTCGCCGTCCGGCGGGTAGTCGACCGCGACCAGGGTCAGGCCGTGCGACGGCGCGACATTGACGGCCGGGTCCCGGACGCCCGCCCGCAGCAGGTCGGCCGGCCAGGCCGATGGCCGGCGGCCCTCTCCCACCGTGAGCAACGCGCCGACCATGGAACGCACCTGGTTGTGGCAGAACGCGTCCGCGACCGCCGAGATCACGATCACCTCGTCGGCATCCCGCGCCGCGCTGAGGTCGTGCAGGGTGCGGATCGTGGTGGCACCGGCCCTCGGCCGGCAGTACGCCGCGAAGTCGTGCTCGCCCAGCAGGCCCTTGGCGGCCTGGTTCATCGCCTCCACATCGAGCGGCCGTGGCCAGGCCAGGGTGTCGCGGCGTCGCAGCGGGTTCGGCTCGACGTCGGTGACCCGGTAGGCGTACCGGCGGCCGATCGCGGCGAACCGGGCGTCGAAGCCGGCCGGCGCGATCATCATGGCTCTCAGGGCGACGTCCGCGGGCAACAGGCCGGCGACCCGGCGGGCGAGCCGGTCGACATCGATCGCGTCGTCACCGCCGAGGGTCGGAACGTCGACGTGCGCAACCTGGCCGGTCGCGTGGACGCCGGCGTCGGTCCGGCCCGCCACCGTCAGCAGGAGCGGCGGGTCGAACT
>CAYNDD010000336.1:0-3523 GCA_964395425.1 uncultured Frankiaceae bacterium | reverse complement strand
GCGAGATCGAGAAGCCGTTCCTCATGCCGATCGAGGACGTCTTCACGATCACCGGTCGCGGCACCGTCGTCACCGGCCGGATCGAGCGCGGCATCGTCAAGGTCAACGAGACCGTCGACATCGTCGGGATCAAGGAAGAGAAGCAGTCGACCACGGTCACCGGCGTGGAGATGTTCCGCAAGCTGCTCGACGAGGGTCAGGCCGGCGAGAACGTCGGGTTGCTGCTTCGTGGCATCAAGCGCGAGGACGTCGAGCGCGGCCAGGTCGTCATCAAGCCCGGTACGACGACGCCGCACACCGACTTCGAGGCCCAGGTCTACATCCTGAGCAAGGAAGAAGGCGGACGGCACACCCCGTTCTTCAACAACTACCGGCCGCAGTTCTACTTCCGCACCACGGACGTCACCGGCGTCGTCACGCTGCCCGAGGGCACCGAGATGGTGATGCCGGGCGACAACACCGAGATGTCGGTCGAGCTGATCCAGCCGATCGCGATGGAAGAGGGCCTGCGGTTCGCCATCCGTGAGGGTGGCCGCACCGTCGGTGCCGGTCGAGTAACCAAGATCGCCAAATAGTTGCCACCCCGCGGCGGCCGGACTTCGGTCGCCGCGGCGGTGCGACTGCCAGCAACGAACTCAGCATCACCTGACGACGAAAGAATGTGACGGTAGCGATGGCGGGACAAAAGATCCGCATCCGGCTCAAGGCCTACGACCACGAGATCATCGACTCCTCGGCGCGCAAGATCGTCGAGACGGTGACTCGCACGGGCGCGCAGGTCGCGGGCCCGGTGCCGCTGCCTACGGAGAAGAACGTCTACTGCGTGATCCGCTCGCCGCACAAGTACAAGGACTCCCGCGAGCACTTCGAGATGCGCACGCACAAGCGCCTGATCGACATCCTCGACCCCACACCGAAGACCGTCGACTCACTCATGCGCCTGGATCTGCCGGCGGGCGTCGACATCGAAATCAAGCTGTGAGGACTGCACGATGAACCGCGAACGCAAGGGGATCCTGGGCGAGAAGCTCGGGATGACCCAGGTCTGGGACGAGGCGAACCGCCTCGTGCCGGTCACTGTCGTCAAGGCCGGACCCTGCGTCGTCACCCAGGTCCGCCGCCCCGACACCGATGGGTACGACGCGATCCAGCTCGGATTCGGCGCGATCGACCCCCGCAAGGTCAACAAGCCGCTCGCGGGTCACTTCGGCAGGGCCGGCGTCCCGCCGCGCCGGCACCTGGTCGAGCTGCGCACCACCGACGCCTCGTCCTACCAGCTCGGCCAGGAGGTGACGGCCGACGTGTTCGAGCCGGGCACGCTGGTCGATGTCGTCGCGACGAGCAAGGGCAAGGGCTTCGCCGGTGTCATGAAGCGGCACGGGTTCTCCGGTCTCGGCGCCGGTCACGGCGTGCAGCGCAAGCATCGCTCGCCGGGTTCGATCGGCGGCTGCGCGACGCCGGGCCGGGTGTTCAAGGGCATGAAGATGGCCGGCCGGCACGGTGGCGACCGCACCACGACGCTCAACCTGCGGGTCCATTCGGTGGACGCCGAGCAGGGCGTGCTGCTGATCAAGGGTGCGATTCCCGGCCCGACTGGCTCACTGGTCCTCGTCCGCAGCGCCGCGAAGGTCCCGGCCACGCGGGGCGGTGCCCGCTGATGCCTACCGTCGATGTCCAGTCGCCGTCCGGCGATGTCGCCGGCACGATCGAGCTGCCGGAGGCGTTGTTCGACGTCGAGGTCAACATTCCGCTCGTCCACCAGGTGGTGGTGGCCCAGCTCGCGGCCGCCCGCCAGGGCACGCACGACACCAAGAACCGTGGCGAGGTGCGTGGCGGTGGCCGCAAGCCCTACCGCCAGAAGGGCACCGGCCGGGCCCGTCAGGGATCGACCCGGGCCCCGCAGTTCGTCGGGGGCGGCGTGGTCCACGGGCCGACGCCGCGCTCGTACGCTCAGCGCACGCCGAAGAAGATGAAGGCCGCCGCCCTTCGGGCCGCACTGTCCGACCGCGCTCGCGGTGGCCGGCTGCACGTCGTGTCCGCCCTGCTCGAAGGCGAGACGCCGTCGACCAAGCAGGCGGCCGCCACGCTGGCCAACATCGCCGACAGCCGGCACGTGCTGGTGGTCCTCAACCGCAGCGACACCCTGACCTGGAAGAGCCTGCGCAACGTCGAGACCGTTCACCTGATCGCCCCCGACCAGCTCAACACCTACGACGTGCTCGTCAGCGACGACGTGGTGTTCACCGAGGGCGCGCTCGCGACCTTTGTCGCGGGCGGCAAGGCGATCGGCGAGGCGGTCGACCTGCTCGCGGTCACCCCGTCGGCAAAGAAGGCCCCGGCGAAGAAGGCGGCCGCCAAGAAGGCCGCCGACGCCGAGCTCGCTGCCGAACCGGTGACTGAGGCTGCTGAGGCCACTGCAGAGCCGGCCAAGAAGGCCCCGGCGAAGAAGGCAGCGGCCAAGAAGGCCGCCGCCGCGGAGCCGGCCGCCAAGAAGGCGGCGCCGGCCAAGAAGGCGGCTGCCAAGAAGGCCGTCGCGGCCGACGACTCGGCCGACGACGATGGCGTACCGACTGAGGAGGTGTCGGAGTGAGCACGATTCCTGACCCGCGCGACGTCCTGCTCGGACCGGTCATCTCCGAGAAGAGCTACGGCCTGCTCGACGAGGGCAAATACACCTTCCTCGTGCGCCCCGACGCCAACAAGACCCAGATCCGGATCGCCGTTGAGCAGGTCTTCAACGTCGGCGTGGTCTCGGTCAACACCTTGAACCGCCCGGGCAAGCGCAAGCGCACCCGCAACGGCTATGGCGTGCGCAACGGCAGCAAGCGCGCCGTCGTGTCCCTGCGGCCCGGCGACCGCATCGACCTGTTCGGAGGTCCGGTCTAAATGGGTATCCGTAAGTACAAGCCGACGACGCCGGGGCGCCGTGGCGCCAGCGTGGCCGACTTCGTCGAGGTCACCCGCTCGACGCCGGAGAAGTCGCTGGTCCGCCCGCTGCACAGCAAGGGCGGCCGCAACGTCCACGGCCGAGTCACGGTCCGCCACCAAGGTGGCGGTCACAAGCGCTCGTATCGCGTGATCGACTTCCGGCGCCACGACAAGGACGGCGTACCGGCCAAGGTCGCGCACATCGAGTACGACCCGAACCGCACCGCCCGGATCGCGCTGCTGCACTACGCCGACGGCGAGAAGCGCTACATCATCGCGCCGGCCCGGCTCAACCAGGGCGACACGGTCGAGGCCGGTCCGTCCGCCGACATCAAGCCGGGCAACAACCTCCCGCTGCGCAACATCCCGGTCGGCACGGTGGTGCACGCCATCGAGCTGCGGCCCGGCGGCGGGGCGAAGATCGCTCGCTCGGCCGGCGCCAGCGTTCAGCTGGTGGCCAAGGACGGCGGGATGGCGCAGCTGCGGATGCCGTCGGGAGAGATCCGCAACGTCGACGCCCGCTGCCGCGCCACGATCGGTGAGGTCGGCAACGCCGAGCAGTCCAACATCAACTGGGGCAAGGCCGGCCGGATGC
>CAYNDD010000335.1:0-3531 GCA_964395425.1 uncultured Frankiaceae bacterium | reverse complement strand
CGCCGCCACGGACCGCGGACCACACCTTGCACAACTACGTGCTCCGGTTGCGCCGGTTGGGGGTGGCGATCTCCCGGATCGGCGACGGCTACCGGTTGGATTCACCGACCGATGTCGCCGAGTTCGAGGAAGCGGTTGCCCGCGCCCGGGCCCTGCCGGACAACACCAGGGCCGAGCCCCTGGCGGCCGCACTCGCGCTCGTGCGGGGGGTGCCCGGTCAAGGGCTGGCCGAGTCCGACCTGATCCGCGCTCGGCGGGCCGAGTTGGTGGAGCTGGTGGAGACCGTGCGGGAGGACGCCGCTGCGGCCGGCCTGGCTGAGGCGACCGCCGCCACTGCCGGACGTCTGGTGTCGGAGCTTCGCGGGATGGTCAGTGCCGAGCCGTATCGCGAACGACGGTGGGAGCTGCTGATGCTCGCGCTGTATCGCGCCGGGCGGCAGAGTGAGGCGCTCGAGGCGTTCGCCGAGGCCCGCGAGCTGCTGGCGAGGGATCTCGGCATCGATCCCTCACCCGCGCTTCGGCGCGCGCAACAGGCGGTGCTGTCGCAGGACCCGGCGATCGGTGCCGCCGCCGACGTCGTCGCCCACCCGGCCGCCCTGACCGGCGGCGGCCGGGCGCTGCCCGGCCTCGCGACCCGGATGGTCGGCCGGCGGCCCGAACGAGCCGCACTGCGGTCAGCGCTCGAGAGCTCTCGGCTGGTCACGTTGCTCGGGCCGCTCGGCGTCGGCAAGACCCGGTTGGCGATGGAGGTTGCGCACGAGGAGACCGGGCCGGTGTGGTTCGTGGCGCTGGAAGGCCTTGCTGCTCCGACCTCGGTCGCCGAAGCGATCCTTGCGGTCGTGTGGCCGACCTCGCGGGCGAGCAGCCCTCGCGACGGCCTGATCGGTGCGCTGGTCGACAGCTCGGGCCTGCTCGTGATCGACGCCGCGGAGCAACGGGTCGAGGAGGTCGGTGCGCTGGCGGTCGACCTGCTGAGCGGTTGTGCCGGGATCCGGCTGCTCGTCACGAGCCGGCAGACCCTTCGGGTGCACGACGAGGCCACCGTGCCGCTCGGTGCACTCACGGCCGAGGATCGCCGTACCTTGCTGGTCGACCGGGCGCGGCTGTCCGAGCCGGGGTTCGCCCTCGCCGCGGCCGATGCAGCCGCAGCGGACCGGCTCTGCGAGCTGGTCGACGGGCTGCCGCTCGGGATCGAGCTGGTCGCGCGGCACCTTCGCCTGCTCTCGGTCCGTGAGCTGGCCGATCGGGTCGACGCCGATCTCGACCGCTGGACCAGCGGCCCGGGCGAGGAAGCGGCCGGGCTGGTCGGAGCGGTTGCGGCCGGTGTCGCCGACCTGTCCGAGCCGCTTCAGGCGTTCCTGGTCCGGCTGTCGGTGTTGCCGGCCGAGGCCGACCTCGATCTGGTGCACGACGTCGCCGCGGCGGACGCCAGCGACGACTGGGTCTTCGAGGCACTTGCGCTGCTCGTCGACCGCAGCCTGGTCCAGGTCCGGGCCGGTCCGGTCGGCGTTCGTTACGCCCTGCTGCTGTCGGTCCGGCGCTACTGCTTGTCGCTGCTGTCGGAGTCGGATCGGCGCGCGGTCGAGCAGGCGTACGTCGGCGCGGTGTTGCGGCGAAGCGAGCGGCTTGCGGCCGGCTTGCGGTCGCAGCGGCGACCGGCCGTGCTGGTCGCGCTCGATGCCGATGTGCCGCACCTGCACACCGCCCTGGCGACGAGCATCGACAACGGCGATCCGGCGGCTGCGCTTCGGGTCGCGACCGATCTCGGCGACTACTGGTTGGCTCGCCGGCCCGGCGAGGGCATGGCCTGGTTGCAGCGGCTCCTCGCGGTCGCCTCGGTCTCGGGTGTCGATCGCGCCCGGGTGTTGTTGCAGATGGGACATCTGGCGTACTGGCTGACCGATTTCGATCTCGGCGCGCGCCTGCTGGCCGAGGCGCGCGACCTGCTGACCGTCGATGCCGATCCGGTCCTGCTGGGCCGGGTGCTGCGCCGGATGGGCGCAATCGCCGCGGCCCGCGACGACGTCGCGACCGCCAGGGGCTTGTTGGAGGAGTCGGTCGAGCTGCTCCGCGACGCCGGCGACGAACCCGAAGAGGCGGTCTCGCTGCTGCATCTCGGGTCGCTGCTCGCGGATGAGAGCCGGACCGCCGAGGCGCTGCCGTTGCTGATCCGGGCCCGTGACGCGCTGCGTGCGGCCGGCGATCCGCTGCAGGAGGGTCACGCCCTCGCTGCGCTGTCGCTGGCCTGGTGGAAGGCCGGTGACCTGGTGGCCGCGATGGGTGCCGGGGAGCGGGCGCTGGATCGCTTCGATGAGCTCGGCCACCGGCCGACCGAGGGTGTGGTCGGCTACCGGCTGGCGGCGGTGACCCGCGCGCTCGGCCGCCCGGATGCCTCCCGGTCCTACGCCGAAGGCGCTCTCGCCGCCGGGTTCCACACCGGCACCCGGACCACGATCGCGCTCGCCGAGCTCGCGCTGGCCCGACTCGACCTCGACCAGGGAGCGCCAGCAGATGCGGCCGCCCGGCTGGTCGCCGCGCTCGAACAGCTCGACGTCGACGCCGATCGCTGGGTCCTGGTGGAGGCGTTGGAGGTGACCGGACGGCTCCAGCTCGAGCGCGGCTTGCCGGCCCGGGCGGTGCTGACCGAGGCGGCGGCACTTCGCGAGCTGATCGGCCAGCCGCCGCCGCCCGCCGAGGCGGCTGAGCTGGCCGAGCTTGCCGCCCGCGCCGAGCGGGCCGATCAGGCCGCCGACGGAACCGGCGAGCGGGACCACCCGGTGGCGGCGATCGCGGATCCGGCCGCGCTCCGGTCGTGGGCGCTCGACCTCTGCTGGTCGTCCGGCGGCGGTGCGGGCACCGTCGCGACCAGCCGCCCGAGTTGAGTAGCGTGGCAGCCATGAACGACGAAGAGATCCACGAGACGATCAATCGCCTCGTCGCGGAGGAGCACGACCTGCGTACCCAGAGACATCACACGGCCGAGCAGCAGGCCCAGCTGACCGGGCTGGAAGAAGCGCTCGACCAGTGTTGGGACCTGCTGCGTCAGCGTGACGCGCTCCGCAGTGCCGGCGCCGACCCGTCGGCGGCCCAGGCCCGACCGATCTCCGAAGTCGAGGGCTACCTCCAATAGCAGGGGCCCCCCAAAGCAATGTGACATTGCTTTGCGAGCGGGCTGCGAGTGGCTTGCGACTGGGGTCGCGCAGAATGGCGCCGATCGTTGCCGCCAAGATGGCACATCGTTGCCCGCACCTCGGAGGTCACCGTGTCAGCGCCAATGCCCCTGCCCACCCGCCGGCTGAGCCGCCTGCTGGCCGCGGCCGCGACCACGTCGCTCGTTCTCGCTGCAGCCGGTCCGGCACTCGCCTCGGCGCCGGCCACCCGCGCTCCGTCGGCCGCCAAGGCCGGCCTGGCCGGCGCCCCGATCGTTCTCGCCACCCACGTCGCCCTGGACGAGGGCAGTGCCGACATCGCGACCGACGCCAGTGGTACGGCGTACGTCGGGTGGATCTCGAGTCCGGTCTCGCAGACCAC
>CAYNDD010000334.1:0-3541 GCA_964395425.1 uncultured Frankiaceae bacterium | reverse complement strand
TGCCGTAGATCCGCTGCAGCTGGGGGTTCTTCTCGCTCCCCCGCCAGTACGCCGCGGCCGAGCGCATCAACTTGACCGTCGGGATCATCGCGGTCGTCGGCAGGTGCGGGCCGCGGCAGAGGTCCTTCCAGGCCAGCGAGCCATCCGGCCGCCGGTTGTCGTAGATGGTCAGCTCGCCCGAGCCGACCTCAACGTCTGCACCCTCGGCCGCGTCGGCCGCGGCGCCCTTCAGGCCGATCAGCTCGAGCTTGTACGGCTCGTCGGCAAGCTCGGCCCGCGCCTCGTCGTCGCTGACCACCCGACGGTGGAAGCGCTGACCTTCCGCGACGATCGCATGCATCCGCGCCTCGATCTGCTCGAGGTCGTCCGGGCTGAACGGGACGTCGACGTCGAAGTCGTAGTAGAAGCCGTTGGTGATCGGTGGGCCGATGCCGAGCTTGGCCGCCGGGAACAGCTCCTGGACCGCCTGGGCAAGGACGTGCGCGCTGGAATGGCGCAGCACGCTGAGGCCCTCGGGGGTGTCGATCGGGACCGACTCGAGCACGTCGCCGTCCTCGGGCACCCACTCCAGGTCGCGCAGTGACTCCTCGTTGACCCGTACGACGACGCTCTCGATCCCCGCGTCGGCAAAGATCCGCGCCGTCGTCCGGCCCGCCGGCACGACGTGCGGCGAACCATCGAGGGTCAGGCGGATGTCAGGCATGGCTCAGAGGCTATCGAGGCTGATCAACCGGGTTGTCGCCCGCCACGGGCGGGCCGGGTCCGGCTAGAGCGGTTCGTCGACCGGTCGACCGACCAGGAACGACACGGCAGCGGGCACCATCGCCTTCGCTGCGCTGAGACTCTCGGCCACCAGGCGATGGGTGACGACGAGATCGCTGACGTCGGGATGGCTCAGCTCGAACGCCGCCTGCCACCCGGCCGGGCAGCGCTCGAAGCGCACCCGGACCACTCGCCCGTCACCTGCAACGACCTCATCGATGATCGCGCCCGAATCGAGCCTTGCCCCCACCGTCACTCCTCTTGAACAGTCCCCGCCGCAACTCGACCAGGGTGTCCCGGGCGGTCGGCTCGACGCATGGGCCAAATGGTTGCAGTTCGCAACTTTCGAGCGTGGCAGATGCGGACAGACACTGCCAAAATCGACGATACAGCCGCTCGGACCGCCGCGCAGGCGATCCGGAGAAGTGGGCGATACTGGGTTCGAACCAGTGACCTCCTCGGTGTGAACGAGGCGCTCTACCACTGAGCCAATCGCCCTGGCTGCCGCCGCAACTCTAGCGTGCAAGCCGACCGCGAAATCCGGTTAGGCACCGCCCCCCGCGGGAAAAACGCCCTTGAGATGGGCAGCGACGTGGAGGGCACTCACCGCATGAACTTCTTCCGCGACCCGGTTCGCAGCCGGATCGTGCTGCGCTTGGTGGTGCCGGACGGCCCGGACCGGCCGGTGCGGGCCGACCTCAACTACGAGCCGACCGATCCGTACGCCGTACGGATCGCGTTTCACACCGGCGGATCCGATGTCGTCGAGTGGACCTTCGCGCGATCGCTGCTGAGCGACGGCGTGACCCATTTCGTCGGCGACGGCGACGTCCAGGTCTGGCCGGCCGACGACGCCGACAGCGCCGACAAGGGCGGCGTCTGCTTGGCGCTGTCGAGCCCAACCGGTCACGCGTTGTTCAAGGCGCAGCCGCCGTCGATCGTGTCGTTCCTGTCGCGCACCTACGAGGTCGTGCCGACCGGTGCCGAAAGCGGGTTCGTCGATCTCGACGGGGAGCTGGCTGCGCTGCTCGAAGGGTGATCGGCTCACCCCACTAGGTCACCACTCCGGCGATCACTGTCGCGGTGACCGCCGGAGCGCCGAGATGCGCCACCACATCCGCCTCGTGGTCGCTGGTCAGCACGATCAGGTCGCCGCGGGCATCGATACCTAGATGCCCGATGTCGTTGCGCTGCAACGCTTTCGCCCCGCCCAGCGTCGCGGCCTGCAATGCCTCGTCGATCCCCAACCCCATCCCGAGACAGGCGAGCTGGACGGCGTACGGCATCGACTCGCACCAGGCCGTGCCAGGGTTGCAGTCGGTCGCGACGGCGAGGGTCACGCCGGCATCGCGGAGGATCGCGGCGTGTGCCCAGCGGCCGTTGCGGGTGTAGAGCGACGCGACCGGCACCAGTACGCCGACGACACCCGCCGCCGCCAATGCGCTCGCGTCCTCCGGCGTGACGTGGTCGAGGTGATCCGCGCTCGCGCAGCCCAGCTCGGCCGCGAGCAGGGCAGCACCGGTGTGTGACAGCTGCTCGGCGTGGATTCGGCCACCGAGTCCGTGGCTCGCTGCGGCGGTCAGGATCCGCCGGGAGTCGTCGACGGTGAAGGCACCGTCGTCGCAGAAGACGTCACACCATTTGGCCTGCCGCGCCTTTGCAGCCGGCAGCGTGTCGATGACCTCGTCGACGTAGTCCCCATGGTCGCGGCCCGCGGGCACCACGTGCGCAGCCAGATAGGTCGCGTCGATCGCAGCCGGCTGGGTGGCGGCGAGCTCGCTGATCACGTCGAGGATCCGGCACTCGTCGGTCAGCGTCAGGCCGTACCCGGACTTGACCTCGACCGTGGTCGAGCCGGTGTGCACCATCAACCCGATCCGGTCGGCGGCGAGACCGAGCAGGTCCTCGTACGACGCCGCGCGGGTCGCCGCGACGGTGGAAGCGATCCCGGCCGGGGTGTAGTCGCCGCCCTCGAGCCGGGCCCGCACGTCGTCGCGCCGACTGCCGGCCCAGACCGCATGAGTGTGGCAGTCGACGAAGCCAGGAAGCACGGCCGCGCCGGCCGCATCGAGCTCGGGACGGTCGCCGAGACCACTCGGCAGGTCGCGGTCGTGACCGACCCACTCGACCCGGCCGTCGGAGATCACAACCGCGGCATCGTCGAGGCGGGGCAGCGACCAGGTGGTCAAGCGACCGATCCGCCGTACGACGAGGCCGGCGGCGCTTGCGGTCACTCCTGCCAGGCCGGCGCGTGGGTCCCTGGCTCGAGCGGCATCCGGATCCCGACCGTGCGCGCGGTGTCGAGGGCGATGTCGTAGCCGGCGTCGGCATGACGGATCACGCCGGTGCCGGGGTCGTTGGTCAGGACCAGCTCGACCTTGCGCCGCGACAGCGGGGTGCCCTCGACGACGATCACCTGGCCGGCGTGGATCGACTTGCCGATGCCGGTGCCGCCGCCGTGATGGATCGAGACCCAGCTCGCTCCGGACGCGGTGTTGAGCAGCGCGTTGAGCAGTGGCCAGTCGGCGATCGCGTCGGTGCCGTCCCGCATCCCTTCGGTCTCGCGCTCGGGGCTCGCCACCGATCCGGAGTCGAGATGGTCGCGCCCGATCGCGATCGGCGCGGTCACGATCCCGCGGGCGACGAGATCGTCGAACGCCAGACCCGCGACGTGCCGCTCGCCGTACCCGAGCCAGCAGATCCGCGACGGCAGGCCTTGGCCCTTGACCTTCTCGGCGGCGAAGCGGACCCACCGCTGCAAGCCGTCGTCGTCCGGGAA
>CAYNDD010000333.1:0-3545 GCA_964395425.1 uncultured Frankiaceae bacterium | reverse complement strand
CCTGGCCGGCCTGCGCCCGCCAGCCGAGCACCGAGGCGTTGTTCACGATCGCGCCGCCATGGCCGCGTGCCTTGAGTCGTTTCAGCCCTTCACGGGTGCAGCGCATCGTGCCGTTGAGCGTCACGTCGATCACGGCAAGCCACTGTTCATCGGTCATCTCGGCAAGCGAAGCGGTGCCGCCGAGCCCGGCGTTGTTGACCAGCACGTCGAAGTCGCCGACCGCGTCGAACATCCGCTGCACGTCCGACTCGACCGTCACGTCGCACGGTACGGCGATCGGCGGCGCGCCCAGCACGGTCGCGAGCTGCTCGGCGGAGGTCGCCAGCCGCCGCTCGTGACGGTCGCTGATCGCGACACTGGCGCCTTCCTCGGCGCACCGCTTTGCGGTCGCGAATCCGATCCCGGTGCCGGCCGCGGCAGTCACCAGCACGGTCTTGCCCGCCAGCAACCCGTGCCCGCACGGGTACGGCGGCGGCGCGGTCACGTCGCGGCCGACGCCGACTCGGCCTGTGCCGCGCGAGCCTTCATCATGTCGATGTAGTCGAGCATCGGCAGCCGGTCGGTACCCACCTCGCCCGGCAGCCGCGCCGCCAGCTCCTGCGGCGTCCAGCGGCCGTCCTTGGCGATCTCGCGGACCTCCCGCGGCTGGGCCCACAATGCGACCCGGCCGCCCACGACCGTGTAGGTCTGCCCGGTGACATCGCGCGCTGCGTCCGACAGCAGGTAGACGACCATCGGTGCGACGTCCTCCGGGTCCCCGGTCTCCGCCGTGCCGCCGGGGACGTTGGCCTGCATCCGGGTGCTCGCGACCGGGGCGATCGCATTCGCGGTCACGCCGTACTTGCCGAGGCCGAGCGCGGCACTGCGGACCAGGGCAACTACGCCGCCCTTGGCCGCGGCGTAGTTGGCCTGCGACACGCTGCCCCACATCCCGACCCCCGAGGTGAACGCGACCAGCGAGCCGCCGCTCTCCTGCTTGCGCATCACCGCGGCCGCGGCGCGGAAGACCGTAAAGGTGCCCTTGAGATGGGTGTCGATCACCCCGTCCCACTCGTCCTCGGTCATGTTGAACAACATCCGCTCGCGCAGGATGCCGGCGACCGTGACGACGCCGTCGATCCGGCCGAACCGCTCGACCGCGGTCGCGACCAGCCGTTCGCCGCCCGCCATCGTCGAGATGTCGTCGGCGATCGCAACCGCCGTGCCACCGGCCGCCTCGATCTCCTGTGCGACCGCGTCCGCGACCGCACTCGAGGGGTCGCCGCCATCGATCCCGACGCCGTAGTCGTTGACGAGCACCGTGGCGCCCTCGGCCGCGCAGGCAAGCGCAACCGCACGTCCGATTCCGCGGCCTGCACCGGTGATCGCGACCACCTTGTCCTGCAGGAAGCCCGACATGCGCCGGAGCGTACCTGACGCCTCGTCAGGTTCGGTATGGTCGCGCAGATGACCGAGTTCGAGACCGTGCGCTACGAGATCGCCGACGGGATCGGCTGGGTCACCCTCGACCGTCCGGACGTGATGAACGCGTTCAACGACACGATGCTCGAGGAGATCTCGTCCATCTGGGCGGCGATGCGCGACGACGACAAGGTGCGCTGCGCGGTGTTGACCGGAGCCGGCGATCGGGCCTTCTGCACCGGAGTCGACCGGTCGGAGATCGGCACCGACGCGACCGCCACCGGCGGCCGGTTCGACGCCTCCTCGATCGACTACGACGACCCCGGGACCAAGCTCGGACCCAAACGCAACGAGATGTGGAAGCCGGTGATCGCGGCGATCAACGGGATCGCCTGCGGCGGTGCGCTCTACCTGCTGGCCGAGTCCGACATCCTGATCGCCGCCGAGGGCGCGACGTTCTTCGACCCGCACGTCACCTACGGGATGCCGGCGTCGTACGAGTCGATGCTCATGGTCGGGCGGATGCCGATCGGCGAGCTGTTGCGGATGCAGCTGACCGGGGCGGCAGAACGGATCTCGGCGCAGCGCGCGTATGAGATCGGGCTGGTCTCCGAGGTCGTTCCGCTCGCCGACCTCCCGGCCGCTGCCGCCCGGCTTGCGGCGACGATCGCGGCCTCGCCGCCGGCGGCGGTGCAGGCCACCTTGCGCGCGGTGTGGGCGGCGGTCGACCTCGGTCGCCGGCAGGCCCTCGACATGGCGTACTCGTTCATCGCGATGGGCATGACCGCGCAGTCACTCGCCGACGGTCAACGGCGGTTCGAATCGGGCGAGCGGATCGACTGGCGGCTGCGCTAGTCGCGCCCGGCGATCAGGTACCGACGATGCCGACGAAGCTGACCATCTCGCCGGGATAGCCGCCGAGGTTGTGGGTGAGGGCCAGCGATCGCTTGCCGTAGGTCGAGATCCGTCGCTCCAACGGCGCTTCACCGCGCAGCTGCAACCAGGCCTCGTACATCATCCGGAGCCCGGACGCCCCGACCGGATGGCCGAACGACTTCAGCCCGCCGTCGGGGTTCACCGGCAGGTCGCCGTCGAGATCGAAGCAGCCGGCCAGCACGTCGCGCCACGCCGTACCCCGCTCGGAGAACCCGAGGTCCTCCATCAACACCAGTTCTGTGGGAGTGAAGCAGTCGTGCACCTCGGCCATCGCCAGCTCGGCCCGCGGGTTGGTGATCCCGGCCTGCGCGTAGGCATCCGCGGCGGTCGCAGCCACCTCGGGGAAGTGCGTGTAGTCATAGCCCGGGTCGGCGAGCCCGCTCCCGTTGCCGGCGACGAACGACAGCGCCTTGATCACAACGGGCGAGGTGGTGAATCGGGCCGCGTCCTCGACCCGGCACACGATCGCCGCCGCCGCGCCGTCGGCCACGCCCGCACAGTCGAATACCGAGAGGTCACCCGCGACCGAGGGCATCGCGAGCAGCCGCTCGACCGAGATCTCCTTGCGGAACTGCGCCTTCGGATTCTTCGCGCCGTTCGCATGGTTCTTCGAGGCGATCCGGGCCAGCACGGTGCGCAGCTCCGCCGGGTCGACGCCATATCGCTTCGCGTACGCCGGACCCACCATCGAGAACATTGCCGCCGCGGTCAGCGTCCGCTGCGTACCGTCGGCCGGGACCGGGAACGCATTGAGGCCCTGGTATCCGGAGTCCTTGACCTTCTCGACCCCCACCGCCATCGCGAGGTCGTACGCCCCGGACGCCACCGCGTACGCCGCCTGCCGCAGTGCTTCGGACCCTGACGCGCAGTAGTTCTCGACCCGGGTCACCGGCTTCGACTCGAGCTTGAGCGGCCGGGCCAGGGTGATGCCGCTCATCCCGGACTGCGCGGTGCTCAGCCAATAGGCGTCGACGTCGTCCTTGCCGACCCCGGCCGACTCGAATGCCTCGGCGGTCGCCGCCAGCAGCAGGTCGTCGGTGCCCAGGTCGTAGTGCTCGGCGAACCGGGTGCACCCCATGCCGACGATCGCCACCCGGTCTCGAATGCCGTGCGACGCCATCTCAGTCATCACCGCCGCGCACCGGCCGGGCCTTCCAGAAGTAGTTCGCGATGCCATCGGCGGTGAACAGCCGGCGGAACGTCATCTC
>CAYNDD010000332.1:0-3577 GCA_964395425.1 uncultured Frankiaceae bacterium | reverse complement strand
CTCCTTGAGCTGCCCTTCGAGATACGCGCGCACCCGGGTGAGGTGGTCGCGCTCGAAGCCGCGGAGCTGGTTGAGCTGAGCCTCGATCGCCGACCTGGCGCGCTCGAACTCGGCGAGCTTGGTTGCGTGCTCGGCCTTCGCGTCCCGCTCCAACGTCGACGCTTGGGCACGGGCGGCACCGACCAGCTGGTCGGCCTCGGCCTTGGCCTGGGCAATCGCCTCTTCGGCGGTGCGCTGGGCCATTGCCAAGGTCCGAAGCGCGGCCTCGTTCGGCTCCTCCCGCGGCGGGGCGATCACCTGGGCGGCCGGAGCGGCCGGAGCAGCCGGAGCCGACGTAGCGGCCGAGCGCAACGAGGCGATCTCGGCGAGCAACCGACGCATCTCGGCCTCGACTTCGTCGAGGAAGCCGTCGACCTCGTCCTCGTCGTACCCGGCCTTGAGGCGCGTTGTGGTGAACCTCTTGTTCTGAACGTCCTCAGGAGTCAGTGGCATCGCAGGTCACCTCTGATGGTGGGAAGCGGCACGGTCGGGTCCGGCGTCACGTGTACGGATCGATCACGTCGATAAGAACATACGCGGAAATGAACAAGACGATGAAGGACAGATCGAGGGAGAACCTGCCGAGTCGAAGTGGCGGGATGACCCGCCGCAGCGCGCGCAGTGGTGGATCGGTCACCGAGTAGGCCAATTCGAGGACGGCCGCCACAAGACCCTTCGGCCGGAAGTTGCGGGCAAACATCATCAC
Source organism: uncultured Frankiaceae bacterium (assembly GCA_964395425.1). Lineage (GTDB taxonomy): Bacteria > Actinomycetota > Actinomycetes > JAFAQI01 > JAFAQI01 > DATAUK01. The sequence goes on along the minus strand of CAYNDD010000332.1, from coordinate 2,832 downwards.
GTAGTCAAGGATGAGCCGCACAATCAACAGCCCGACGAGGATGTAGAGGGCATAGATCGCGATGATCGCGGCAATCACAGTGAGTCCAACCGACCGGTATCGCGAGGCATCGCACTAGCTCTGATTGAAAAACCCAGCCCCGGCCATCCGCGATTTGTCTTCCGCCGTGATTTCGACGTTGGCAGGGGTGAGCAGGAACACCTTCTGGGTCACCCGCTCGATGCTGCCGCGCCGGCCGAAGACGAGCCCGGCCGAGAAATCGACCAGTCGCTTCGCGTCCGAGTCGTCCATGTCGGTGAGGTTCATGATCACCGGTGTTCCTTCGCGGAAGTGCTCGCCGATGATCCGGGCTTCGTTGTAGTTGCGCGGATGCACGGTCGTGATGCGGTAGGCGTCGAGAGCTTCCAGCGGCTCGCGCCGGTTCGTCGGCGCCCGATCTGCCACCTCGTCGGGCCGGGTCACCCGCAGGGTCGGTTCGTCGTGCCGGCGGACCACGTGCGTCCGCTCATCGATAGGCCCGGTCTCGTCATAGCCGTCGTCGTAAGCGGCGTCGAGATCCTCATCCTCCACGAGCCCGAGGTAGACGGCCATCTTGCGCATCGCGCCAGGCATGCGACGTCCTCCGGTTTCTCGTATCCGCAGCGGGCCTACGGCATCCGCAGGCTCTTCCGGAAGGCTAGCCGACCGGCGCGCTCCGGCGGCCCAACAACGCCGAACCGATCCGAAGGTGTGTCGCACCGTGCCGGATCGCGGATTCGAAGTCGCCGGTCATGCCCGCCGAGAGCATCGACGCACTGGGATGCCGGGCCCGAAGCTCGGCGGCGATCACGGCCAACCTGGCGAACGGCTCGTCCGGCTCAGTGTCCAGCGGCGCCACTGCCATGACCCCGCCCAGCTCGAGACCGGGCGCGGCCGCGATCGCGTCCGCGAGCGCGCCGACGCCGGCCGGCGCGGCGCCGCCCCGGGCCAGTCCGGCTGCGCCACCCACCGCGGGCGGATCGAGGTCGACCTGCACGAGCGCGCCGATCGTCCGCCCGGCGCCGATCGCGGCCCGGCTCAACGCCTCGACCAGCTCGGCTCGATCGACGGAGTGCACGACGTCGGCGTAGCGCGCGACCGACTTCGCCTTGTTGCGTTGCAGCTGGCCGACGAAATGCCATCGAAGGGCTAGGTCCGAGCATTGCTCGTGCTTCTGCGCCGCCTCCTGGTCGCGGTTCTCCCCCACATCGGTCAGGCCGAGTTCGGCCAGCAATCCGATGTCGCTGGCCGGGAAGGTCTTCGTGATCGCGATCACGGTGATCTCTCCCGGGTCACGCCCGGCCGTCTCGCACGCGCGCTCCACCCGCACCCTCAGATCGGCCAGGTTTGCGGCGATCTCGGCGCACCGCTCCTCGACCGTCACGGCTGGCCGGCCGCCAGGACAACGACGCCGGCGAACCGGCCGGTCACGCCGTCGCGTCGATACGAGTAGAACCGCGGGTCCTCGAACGTGCACACCCCGGTCGCGCGAACGTCCTCGATCCCGCTGACCCGCAGGACCTGGGCCGCGCCGCCCGTCAGGTCGAGCGACGGCGTACCGGTCCGTGTCGTTGCCGCCGTACCGGGGACGACGGACTCGATCTCGTCACGCATCTCCACCGGTACTTCATAGCAACCACCGCAGATGCCGGGTCCGATGGCTGCGACGACCGCGCCGGGCCTGGCTCCGCAGGCGACCATCGCCGCGACGGTCGACTGCAGCACACCCGCCGCCAGGCCGCGCCGGCCGACATGGGCAACCGCGCCGACCCGGGCGTCGGCGTCGGCGAGCAGCACCGGAATGCAGTCGGCGACGAGGACGCCGATCGCGAAGTCGCGCCGAGTCGTCACGATGGCGTCGGCGCCGGGCGCGTCAACAACGGCCAGGTCTTCAGGCACCTGCCAGGAAGCGTCGATGACCATGACCCGGCTGCCGTGCACCTGATTCGGAAAGGTGACGCGGGCGGTCCCGAGCTGCGCGGCGAGCAGGTCCCGGTTGGCGCGCACGTGCCGCGGGTCGTCGCCCACGTGCAAGGCAAGGTTGAGGTCGTCCCACGGGGCGGTGCTCACCCCGCCGGCGCGCGTGGTGAACATCCCGACCACACCGGGCGGGAACGCGGCGTTCAGCGGGTCGATCGGCCCGCCCCCGTCACTTCAGGAAGTCGGGGACGTCGAGGTCGTCACCGTCGTCGAACACGATGGTGCGGCGCGGCGGCTCGGCCCGGCTGCCCGACCGGCTTGCGGCCGGCACCCGGGCCGGGGCGGGCTCCTCGGTCAGGTCGACGGTGTGCTCGACCACCGGTACGTCGGCCGGCGGCTCGGCTTCCGGCTCGCGAACCTTCGCCCGGCGCGGCTCGGTGGTGCGGGTCCGGGGGCTCCCGCCGTCGAATCCGGCCGCGATGACCGTGACCCGCACCTCGTCACCCAGCGCGTCGTCGATGACGGCACCGAAGATGATGTTGGCGTCCGGGTGGGCGGCGTCGGCGACCAGCTGTGCCGCCTCGTGGATCTCGAACAGGCCGAGGTCGCTTCCGCCGGAGACGTTCATCAAGACGCCGTGAGCGCCTTCGATCGACGCCTCGAGCAGCGGGCTTGCGATCGCGCCTTCGGCGGCCACCATCGCGCGGTCGTCGCCGCGCGCCGAGCCGATCCCCATGAGGGCCGACCCGGCTCCGGACATCACCGACTTGACGTCGGCGAAGTCGAGGTTGATCAGGCCCGGAGTGGTAATCAGGTCGGTGATCCCCTGGACACCGGAGAGCAGCACCTGGTCGGCGGAGTGGAAGGCGTCGAGGACGCTGACCCGCTTGTCGC
>CAYNDD010000331.1:0-3593 GCA_964395425.1 uncultured Frankiaceae bacterium | reverse complement strand
CGCACCGAGCGCATAGGTGATGCCGGGCTTGTCCACGAAGACGCCGACCAGCCCGCGCATGAGGGCGTGCCGGAAGCGGATCGGTCCGCCGTCGTCCCGGACTACGCGCAGGCCCATGATCGCCTTACCGAGGGTGCGTCCGTGCCAGAGCGTCTCCATCCCGATCGGGTAGCCAGCGACGATCAGGATCTCGGTGACGACCAGGACCGTCTGCAGCACCGTGATCCCACCACCGGCGCCGCTTGCGATCAGGACGATAAGTACGGCGAGTTGCGCGAGGAAGGCGATCACGAGATCGATCAGGGCGGCGATCCCGCGCGACCCCACTCCGGCCAACGGGAGTTCGACCGACACCGCCTCTCCGGTCACCATCTGCTCGTCGGGCTGCACGCCACTAGTGTCCTGCGTAATGGACGTCGACGTCTTCATCACGACCCATCACGGTGAGTGGGACCGGCTCGAGCAACTGGTGGTGCGGGCCAGGCGACCACGCCGGATGTCGGGGGCCGAGGTCGACGAGCTGGTCGCGCTCTACCAGCGAGCCGCCAGTCATCTGTCGATCGTTCAGACCCGTTCCCCCGATCCCGTCCTCGTGGCGCGACTGTCGAGGATCGTCGCCGACGGGCGAGCGGCGGTGGTGGGCACGCATGCGTCGGCCTGGCGTGACATCTCGCGATTTTTCGTGGTGACGTTCCCGGTCGCGGTCTACCGGAGCCGGACCTGGTGGGTGTCGACCGCGGTGGTGTCGCTGGCGGTGGCGACCGCCTTCGGGTGGTGGATCGCGACCCATCCCGACGTCCAGCGTGGGCTCGTACCGGCCGCGTCGGTCCGAGCGCTGACCAGTGGCGAGTTCGTGCAGTACTACCACTCGGCGCCGGCCCACGACTTCGCGGCGCACGTCTGGACCAACAACGTGTGGGTGGCTGCGTCGACCTTGATCGGCGGGGTCCTGTTCGGTCTGCCGACAATCGTCGCGTTGTTCGCCAACATGCTCAACCTCGGCGTCGACGGCGGCTACATGATCGCGGCCGGCAAAACCGGGCTGTTCTTCGGTCTGATCGCACCCCACGGGATCCTCGAGCTGACCGCCGTCTTCGTCGCCGCGGGGACCGGCCTGCGACTGGGCTGGACCGTCGTCGACCCCGGGCCGCGTTGTCGGGGGGATGCATTGGCGACCGAGGGCCGCGCCGCCGTGACGATCGCGCTCGGCTTGATCGTCGTACTCGCGGTGTCGGGGTTCATCGAGGCGTTCGTGACGCCGTCGGGACTCCCCACCTGGGTGCGGGTGGGAATCGGCATCCTCGCCGAGGTGGGCTTCCTCAGCTATGTGTGGGTGCTCGGACGGCGCGGGGTCGCGGCCGGCGAGACCGGGGACCTCGACCTGGCCGCCCGCGGTGACGTCGCCGACGTCGCGGCATAGCGGCAAGAGCTGCGCCGACCGAAGCGCGAGGTCCGATTCCCGCCGGAATCCGGCCGGGCGCCGCGTCAGGGTTGCGCCATGACGGTGATCGCCACCCGCTATGACGTCCGCCCGATCGACCCGGAGGTCCTTGCCGGCCTCCGAAGCAGCGACGACGCCGGCCGGGCGCCGCGCCTGGTAACCGATCAGGCCGGTGGCAGCCCGCTGCGCTGTTGCCTCCGCCCGAGTCACCCGGGGGAGGTGCTGGCGCTGGTGTCCTACGCGCCGCTACGGCGCTGGGCGCGGCAGCACGACGTCGACCCGGGCGCGTACGACGAGGTCGGCCCGGTCTTCATTCACCCGCAGGAGTGCTCCGGCGCGAGTGGCGACGGGTTGCCCGCCGACCTGCTGCGATCCACTCGCGTGTTTCGTTGCTACAACCGGCTGGGCGCGATCGCGGGCGGCCGGGTGGTCACGCCGGATGACGACCCCGAGCGAGTGCTCGACGAGCTGTTCGGGGAAGCAGACGTCGTGCTGGTGCACGTCCGGGCGGTGGACTTCGGCTGCTTCACCTTCGAGGTGCGGCCGGTCAGAGACGACCGGCGGCCTTGAGGTCGAGGTAGGTGTCGGCCACCGCTGAAGCGAAGGCGTCCGGCGGAGCCGTGGTGACGATCACGCCGCGCTGACGGAGCTTGGCGGTAGCCCGAAGGCGCTCGGACTCGCTCGTCTCGGCCGCCGCCGCGCCGTACGCCGCGGGTGCGTCGGCGCGTTCACGCGCGAGATCGGCGACCCGTGGGTCGGTCACCGCAGCGACGAGCACGGTATGCCGCTTCACCAGCGGACCCACGACCGGAAGCAACCGGGCTTCGATCGCGGTGGGGTCGATCGTGGTGAACCACACCACGAGGGACCGCCGTTTCAGCCGTGACAGGACGGCCGCGACCATCGCAGCCCCGTCGGTCTCGACCAGGGTGGGCTCGAGCCCGGCGGTGGCGCGCATGACCGAGGGCAGCACCTGACCTTGGCGGGCCAGGTCGACGGACGCGCGAAGTCGCCGGTCGTGGGCGATCAAGCCGACCCGGTCCCCGGCATGACGGGCGAGCGCGGCCAGCAGCAGCGTTGCGTCGAGGGTGGCCTCGAAGCGAGGAGCACCGGCCACCCGCCCGGCCGACGTCCGGCCGGTGTCGAGGACCAGCAGCACCTGCCGGTCGCGCTCGGGGCGCCAGGTCCGGACGACGACGTCGTTGCGGCGGGCGGTGGCCCGCCAGTCGATCGACCGAGGATCGTCTCCCACCACGTAGCTGCGCAGCGAGTCGAACTCGCTGCCCTGCCCACGGACGACGGTCACGACCGAACCGTCGAGTTCACGAAGCCGCGCGAGTTTTTCCGGCAGCAGTCGGCGGCTGGTGAACGCCGGCAGCACCCGCACCGCCCAGGGCGCGGGGCGCGTGCGCTGGCGCCCGGCCAGTCCGAGTGGTCCGAGCGTGCGGATCGTGACCCCGGCCGCCTCCCGCACGCCCCGTCGGGTCGGCACCAGCACGGTGGTGACCCGGGCGCGTTGACCGGGATCGACGACCACCTGCCACGACCGCGGACTCGCTTGGGCGGTCGGTGGCCAGGCATCGCGGACCTTGCCGCGCAATGGCCGAGGGCCGGCGTTGAGCAGCGTCAACCCGACCTCGGCCGGCTCTCCCATCCGGGTGCTGACGGCGCCGGAGCGCTGGAGCTCGATCGCACGGGGCGAGGCGGCGAGGGTGACATCGACCACCGTGAGCACCGCGAGGGCGGCCAGCACGATGAGCACCATCGCGCCACCGAGCGGCGCCACGAACACGACCAGTACGCCGATCGCGGCGAGCAGCACCGCGCGCCCGGTCAGGGCCATGTCAGTGCCACTTCAGCGGGGCACCGGTACGGCGGCGAGGACGCCCTCGAGCACGCCGTCCGCGTTCACCCCGTCGAGCTCGGCCTCCGGCCGGACGCTGACCCGGTGCCGCAGGGTCGGCCGGGCGAGCGCCTTGACGTCGTCGGGCGTGACGTAGTCGCGGCCCGACAACCAGGCCCACGCCTTCGCCGTGGCGAGCAGTGCAGTAGCGGCGCGTGGCGAAGCGCCCAGCGACAACGACGGCGACGAGCGGGTGGCTCGGCAGACGTCGACGATGTAGCCCATCACTTCGGGCGTGGTGCGGACCGC
>CAYNDD010000330.1:0-3596 GCA_964395425.1 uncultured Frankiaceae bacterium | reverse complement strand
GGCTGCGGGTGGATCAGGTCGAGCCGGAAGTTGCCGAGGAACAGCTCCTTGCCGAAGCTCGGCTGGGTCCACTCGGTCTCCCGGGCGGCCTCGGCGACTTGGCGGGCTTGTTTCTCGCTGACCTGGCTCACGGCGGCTCCTCGTCTCGTCCCTGGATTGTTACCCGCCAGTAGCAATAGCGCAAACATCGCTGGCACGCCGGGTTCGGGCGTGGCAGCGCGATGCGCGCGTCACGTCATCGAGCTCGATGCCGGGTGGCATCACGACCCGGGAGAGATGAACTGACGTAGGTGGCGTTCGGAGGGGGTTGAACGCCACCTACGTCAGGGTCTTGCAATGTGGATCCTACGAGAACTCGTGGACTTGCCAATTCCTGCCTGAGTTGGTGCTGGTCGCGAACGCTCCGGTCGCACTGTCGGCTCGGGCCGAGATCGCCACGATGTGGTGCAGGCTGATGAAACCGACGAAGCCCAGGGTGATCCCGGGGGCGTTCGCGGGTAGCCAACTCGACCCACCATCGGTGCTCAGTTGAGCACCGTGGGTGGTGCCGACGATGAGGTCGTTCGACGTCCCGGCCGCAAACGTCTGCATCGTCCCGAGCGTGCCCGGCGCCTGGCTAGTCGGCGTCCACGACCGGCCGGAGTTGGTCGAGACGAAGGTCTGCTTGTGCTCGCTGCTTCCGCCGACGCCCCAGCCGCAGGCGGCGAGAACCGTATGCAGGTCCAGGGTCGAGAGCACGGCACTCTGCGGGTCGATCTGACAGGGATCCGTTCGCTGCTTCCAGGTGACGCCATTCGGTGAGAACCAGAACGAGGACTTGCCGGCGATGACGCTGACGCTGACCGCGGTGCCCAATCCACCGTTGATCGCGATCGAGTCAGCGCCTGGCGTGCTCTTCGCGAGTGCGACCGAGGTGACCCGCCGCAGGGTCGGGTCTGCCGTCGTGGCGGAGTACAACCGCACCGTCGTCGACAGCTGAGACGGCCGGACCAACGCCCACACCTGCTGGTGGACGGTCTCGAGGTCGTCGATGTAGCCGGGAGCGCTGTATTGGTGCCAGCTCTGGCCGCCGTCCGTCGTGACGTAGTAAAGCGCGCCGTAGACGAAGCCGACCTCGGCACTGCCGAACCGGATCTGGTTGTCGCCGGCGATGCCGGCGCCGCTCGCGGAGTCCATCACCGGCGGTGCCGGCACGCTGGTCCAGGTCGATCCGCCATTCGTGGTGTGCGCGATCACCCCGGCGTGCGATCCGGGCACGGTGCCCCAGAGGTACCCGTCGGTCTGCGAGACGAAGGTCAGCGAGTCCGGGACGAATCCGGCGAGTGGGGCCGGAGCGGTCGCGGTCGGCGACGTCGCCGGTGTGGTGACGGTCGGCGCCGGCTGGGTACTGGCGTGGTGTTGACGCTGCTGCGCTGGGGGGCTCGCGGTGTTGGCGATGGCGACGCTCTGCTCCCCGCCGCTGTGGCGCACCGCGATGACCGCGGGCACCGCGCCGGCGACGACGATCACGCCGGCCGTGACGGCGACGCTGGCCTTTGCCCACTTGCGGCGCCGGGCCCGCCGGCTGATCAGCTCCCAGCTCCCATCGGGCGGCGCGAGCCGCTCGGTCGCTTGCCTCAGCAGCGCGTCGATGTCGAACTCGTCGCGTGGCGTGCTCATTGCGTTCCCTCCAGCAGGACCTGGAGCTTGGCGCGAGCGTCGTACAGGTCCCGTTTGACGGTGCCGGGCGCCACCCCGAGGGCGTGCGCAACGGCGTCGACGGACATATCGGCGAAGTAGTGGAGCACCACGACCTGCTGCAGCCGCTTGGGCAGGCTGGCGACCACCATCCGCAGCTCAGGCGCGGGCGCGGCCGCCGTCGTCATAGTCATGACGGTCTTGCGCAGCGCGACCCGCTCCCGCTCGCTGCGCCGCCAGCGGTCGCGGACCAGGTTCAGCGCGGTCGTATAGAGGTAGGCGCGCGGGTCGGTGACGGTCGTCCAGCGGCCGAGCAGCCGGACGAAGGCCTCGGCCGCGATGTCATGGGCGGCCTCCTCGTCGCCGACCATCCGTCGGCACCACCCGGCGAGCGGGGCGTAGTGGAGGCGGAACAGGGCGTCGGCAGGCTGCGCCGCATCCACTTCCGCACCCTCCCAGGCACCGAGCACTGCAACATCCACGCTGCTAAGACGGACCACCTCGTCCGTTGGTTGGTCCTCATTCATGGGACGGTCAGCAACACTTTTCCGATATGTCCGCTTTCGGCGACCAGGGTGTGCGCCTCAGCGATCCGATCCATCGGGTACGACGCGCCAATGACGGGCACCACCTGCCCGTCGGCGATCAGCGGCCACAGGCCCTCGACCACAGCGCGGCAGATCGAGGCCTTCTCGGCCAGCGGCCGGGTCCGCAGCGAGGTCGCGTGGACCGTGCCGCGCTTGCGCATCAGCGCGCCGAGGTCGAGCTCGGCCCGGGTGCCGCCCTGCATGCCGATGCAGACCAGCCGGCCGCCCGACGCGAGCACCTTCAGGTTTCGCTCGAGGTAGGCGGCTCCCATGATGTCGAGTACGACGTCGGCGCCGTGGCCGGCGGTCTCGTCCTGGACCGCCGCAACGAAATCCTCGTCCTGGTAGTTGACCGCGCGGTCGGCGCCGAGCGCCCGGCAGCGCTCGAGCTTCTCCGGGCTGCCGGCGGTGACGATCACGGTGGCGCCGAGCGCCTTGCCGACCTGGATCGCGAACGTGCCGATCCCGCTGGCGCCGCCGTGGACGAGCAGCACCTCGCCGGCGCGGAGCTCGGCGATCAGCACCAGGTTCGACCAGACCGTGCAGGCGACCTCGGGCAGCGCACCGGCGGTCGTCAGGTCGACCCCGGTGGGAAGCGGCATGCACTGCCCGGCCGGCGCGACCGCCTTCTCTGCCTGGCCGCCGCCGGCCAGCAGCGCGCACACCTCGTCACCGACCGACCAGCCGATAACGCCGTTGCCGAGCGCGCTCACCCGGCCGCTGCACTCGAGCCCGAGGACGTCGGTGATCCCGGTCGGAGGTGGGTAGAAGCCCATCCGCTGCGACAGATCGGCCCGGTTGACCGCGCTCGCAACGACATCGATGAGCACCTCGCCCGGTGCCGGGCTCGGGTCGCCGACGGTCTCCCAGCGCAGGACGTCGACGTCGCCGTGCCCCTCGCACTCGACGGCGTACATGCTCGCCACCGTAGCGAGCGGGAGGCGCTGAGACGATCCGGCTTCAGTCCGGCGGTGCGGTGGGGGCGGTCGGGTCTGGTGGTTCAGGCGATTGCGGCGGCAGCGGCGGCTGCGGCGGCGGCGGCTGAGTGGGCCACATCGGCGCCGGCGGTTGCGGTTGCTGCGGCGGCTGGGCGTACGGCCCTGGGTTGTAGCCGGGCCACCCCGGTGGCGGTGGTGGCGGCACGGGCTTGGGCGGGCCGGCCCAGAACGGGCGACCTGCCACGCCGTACCCTGCCCGCAGCGGTGCCCGCCCGGAGTGGAACCACAGGTAGCCGGCGACCAGGGTGCCGAACGGCACGACGAAGCCGACCGCGATCCCGATCATCCAGGTCTGCTTGGTGTTGTCCCACCACGGCCCGAACCACTCGGTCGG
>CAYNDD010000329.1:0-3680 GCA_964395425.1 uncultured Frankiaceae bacterium | reverse complement strand
TTGCGAAAGGTGAGGTCCTCGTCTGACCACCCGAACTCCATGCTCCACCTGCCCTCAGCACTGTCGGGGGATCTCGTTCAGTGGTCGGCGAGTATCCGTAAGAAGATTACAGGATACTAAATAGCGCGACAAGCGAACGATCAAACGCCGGCGCCCGGGTATCCGCCGCCGCCGTGTTCGGCGTCGACGGCGGCCCGGTCGACGAAGCCAACCGCGGTGCGCGGCAAGGCGGCGACGAAGACGACTGAGGTCGGCTTCTTGTACGACGCGATCCGCTGCCGGCAGTGCTCGATGATCTCCGCTTCGCTCACGCCCGCACCGTCGCGCGCGACGACCACGGCGCGCACGCGCTGCACCCACTTGTCGTCGGGGATCCCGATCACGCAGACGTCCGCAACGCCGGGGTGGGAGCGCACCGCATCCTCGACCTCGGCCGGATAGACGTTCTCGGCGCCGGACTTGATCATCGCGACCTTCGGTCCGATGAACGTGATCGAGCCGTCCGCCTCGCGGCGGCCGAGGTCGTTGCTGTGATGCCAGCCGCCGCGACTGCGCTCGGTGTTCTCGGTGGTCCGGTTGAAGTACTCGGTCATGACGGTCGGCCCGCGCATCACGATCTCGCCGACCTCGGCCGGGCCGACCTCGTGGCCGGCGTCGTCGACGATCCGGATCTGGATCGCCGGCGACGACCGTCCCGTGGTGCCGGTGCTGTCGCTGCCGAGCCCGCGGAAGGTCGTGAGGCCGAGCGCCTCGGTTTGCCCGTAGCCACCGGGACGCCGGTCCCACGGTGTGCCGTGCGGCGTCACCATCGTCGTGTGATGGTCCTCGAGGTCCGGGCTGGTCCACAGGCTCGACAGGTCGTACCGATGGTCGGCGTTGGCGGCACGGATCGCTTCGGCGGTCGGCCCGGGGATGAACGCATGCGTCACCCGATGGCGCTGGATCAACTCGCACATCTCCGGCGCGTCCGCTCGGGCGGTGAAGACGTTGAGACCGCCGTGGTGCAGCGTCGCCAGCGTCAGCATCAAGGTCGCGATGTGAAACAGCGGGCCGGCGTTGAGGTTCACCGATGCGTCGGACACGTCATGCGTCCGGCCGATGACCAGGTTCTGCAGGATCAGCCCGCCGTGGGTCAGCAGGGCCGCGTTCGGCCGGCCGCCGAACGCGGCCGTGTAGATCGCCAGGCAGGGCGTGTCGAACCGGATCGCGCTGCTGCTCGCCGGCTCGCCCACACCCGACTGCGCGAACGCTTCGTACCCGTCGTCGCTGTCGTACTGCAGCCACAGCGCCTCATCGGCGGAGGACGACTCCGCCCGCGCCTGCGTCACCATCTCGCCGACCTGCTCCTGTTGCCAGATCGCCACCGCGGGCCGCAGGTCGTCGATCACGAACGCGGTCTCCTGCGCCGACTGCCGCCAGTTGACCGGGCAGAAGATCGCGCCGACCCGAGCGGCCGCGAGCAGGCTCTCGAGGGTGCGGAACGAGTTCTGGCCGAACCACGCGACCCGGTCGCCGAGGCCGACGCCGACCCGCGCAAAGGCGGCGGCAAGCCGGTCGACCCGGGCGTCGAGCTCGGGATAGGTGAGCACCAGGTCGCCGTCCGCGACCGCCGGAAAGCCCGGATGGGACCGCGCGCGTTCTTGCAGGACCTCGCCGAGTGTGAATGAGTGTCGGGCGTCGAAGCTGGTCGTCATCGGTTCCTTCCGGCCTCGGTATTCCGTATACTCTATCGGTCGACCCCAGCCCGAGAGGCGGCTGCATGCCCAACGACAATCCGGACCGAGAGCTGTGGGACGAGTCGGTCCAGAGCGTTGACCCGGCGACTCTTCGACGGCAGGCCGAGGAAGGGCTGCAGGCCCAATGGGAGCGAGTCTGGGACTTGCCGCTGCCGTTCTATCAGGAGCGCTATGAGCGGGCCGGGTTCTCACGCGACCAGATGCCAGCGCTGGAGGACATCCCGCGTACGACGAAGGCGGACCACCGGCAGAACGAAGCCGAGCATCCGCCGTGGGGGACCCATCGGAGCGTGAGCCTCGAGCAAGCCGCCCGGCTCGCCGTGACCACCGGTACGACCGGCAAGCCGTGGATGATCTTCTACAGCGCGCGCGACCTCGACACCATGGTCGAGATGCAGTTCCAGCACACCTGGCGGACCGGGGTGCGTTCGGGCGACCACTTCACCCACAGCTGGCCGGGGGGGCTGTATCCCACCGCGGTGCTCGGCGGGCGGCACCTGCTCGCCCTCGGCATCCTCGAGATCCCGGTCGGGCCGCCGTTCACTCCGGAGCAGGCGGCCTCGCATGTCGAGTTGTGGCGCGACCTCGGCGTCGACGCGTTGATGTGCACCGGATCGCAGCTGCAGACCTACGACACCGCGGCCCGCTCGATCGGGGTCGACCTGGCCGACATCCTGTCCGGTGCCAAGCTGATGTTCCTCGAGGCCAGCTGCCAGATGGAAGGCCCCCGCAAGCGGGTCGAGAGCGCGTACGGCGTACGACTGCACAACATCAGCGGGGCCGGCGAGATCCCGGGCTTCGTCACCAGCGACTGCCGGTTCCACACCGGGCTGCACGCGCCGGGCAGCAACTACCTGGTCCAGGTGTGCGATCCCGAGACCGGAAAGCCGGTCGGCCCGGGCGAGCGCGGCACGATGGTCCTGTCGATGTGGGGGCTGGACGCGTTCTATCTCCGCTACGACATCGAGGACATCGTCATCGAGTCGACCGAGCCGTGTCCGTGCGGGCAGACCGGACCTCGCTACACCTTGATCGGTCGTGGCGCCGACAAGGCGATCGTCGACGGCCGGATGATCCTGCCGCTCGACGTCCAGCTCGCCCTCGACGACCTCGGCGCACCCGAGTTCGTCCTGTCCGCCGGCGAGCACTCGGAGCTTCAGGTCCGGGTCGAGTCGGAGGCGGCCGGAGCGGAGCAGGTACGCGGCGCGCTCGCGGAGCAGCTCGGCGTACCGGTCTCGGTCGAGGAAGTCGCCACCGGGTCGCTGCCGAGAGCCACCTTCAAACCGCGACGGATCGCGTGACCGCCGTCTTCTGGGTCGACGGTGCGCTGGTCGGGGACGGCGCAGCCGCGTTGCGGCCGGACGATCACGGGCTGGTCGGCGACGGTGCGTTCGAGGCGATCAAGGTGCGCGCGGGCAAGCCGTTCGCGATGACCCGCCACCTCAACCGGCTCCAGCGCTCGGCCGGCGCGCTCGGCATCAAGCCGGACCTCGACCTGATCCAGCGCGGTGTTGCCGAGATCGTGCGGCAGGACCTCGCTCGCACCGGCAACTGCTGGTTGCGGATCACCGTCACCGGTGGCAGTGCGCCGATGGGCACCGCCGGGGTCGGCACCGTCCCGACCGTTGTCATCGCGCTCGCGCCGATGGCGGCGTGGGGGCCGACGTGCGACGTCGCGATCACGCCGTGGTCGCGCAACCAGAACGCACCGACCGCAGGTCTGAAGACGATCTCGTACGCCGACAACGTGATCGCACTGCGCTGGGCGCACGAGCGCGGCGCCGACGAGGCGCTCTTCACGAACACCACCGGCGTGCTCTGTGAGGGGACCGGCACGAACGTCTACGTCGTCGTGGACGGCGCAGTGCTCACGCCGCCGCTGTCGGGCGGCTGCCTGTCGGGGGTCACCCGCGAGCTGCTAATCGAGCACGGCGTGGTTGAGGA
>CAYNDD010000328.1:0-3682 GCA_964395425.1 uncultured Frankiaceae bacterium | reverse complement strand
CATCTTCGCCGCAGGATCGGTCGGCGCGGCCCTGTCGAGCTCGGTTGACCCGCTGATCGCCTGCCGGGCCGTCATGGGAGCCGGAGCCGCGTTCACCATCCCGGCGTCGCTGTCCATCATCAACGACATCTTTCGGGCGCCGGATGAGCGGGCGCGGGCGATCGGCTCCTGGGCCGCGACCATCGGCCTCGGGATCGCGATCGGCCCGATCGCCGGCGGTTTGTTGCTATCGCGCTTCTGGTGGGGCTCGATCTTTCTGGTCAACGTTCCGATCGCACTGCTCGGCTTCCTCGGTGCACTCGTCCTGGTGCCGGAGTCGAAGAACCCGAACGCGCAGCGATCCGACCCGCTCGGCGCGGCCCTGTCCGTGGCGGGGCTGGGCCTACTGCTCTGGGCGATCATCGAGGCTCCGACCAAGGGATGGGCGTCGGGGGCCGTGGTTGGCGCCGGATTGGGCAGCCTTGTCGTCCTCGGCGGATTCACCGCGTGGGAGGCGCACCGCGAGCATCCGATGCTGAACCTGACGTTCTTCCACAACCGGGGATTTTCGGTGGCGTTGGTCGCTGAATGCCTCGGCGTCTTCGGCCTGATGGGCGCACTGTTCATGCAAACCCAGTTCCTGCAGTTCGATCTCGCGCTGTCACCGTTGCAGGCCGGCCTGCGAATCCTGCCGATCGCCGGCATGTTGGTCATGAGCGCCGCGGCGTCCCCGCTGCTTGCCCGCGTCATCGGGGTCAAGCTGAGCGTCGCCGCGGCCCTCACCGCGATCGCAGGCGGCCTGTGGCAGATCTCAGCGACGTCCACCGTCGCGACCACCTACACCGGGGTGATCCCCGGCATGCTGCTGATCGGCCTAGGGGCCGGGCTGCTGCTGCCGACCGCGACGAACACCGTGATCGGATCCATCCCGCAGGGTGACTCCGGGATCGGGTCGGCAACCAATACCGTCGCTCTTCAGCTCGGTGGCGCGCTCGGGGTTGCCGTACTCGGCAGCGTGATGCTGACCCGCTACCAAGACCACATGACCGCTGCACTCACCGGCCAGCACGTGCCGACGACGGTCATGCATTCAATTCTCGGCTCGCTCGGTGGTGCCCTCGTCGTGGCTGCCCACGTCGGAGGCGGCCGAGGGGCCGAACTGGTGCACGCCGCACGGGCCGCGTTCATGAGCGGCAACGAGCTATCTCTGGCCGTCGGCGCAGCCAGTGCGATCGGCGCCGCATTACTCGCGCTCGTCGCGCTCCCCGCCCGGGCGTCCGACCGCCCACCGGAGGAGAGTCCAGCACCCCATTCGGGTCCGCCGATCGACGAGGTCGTCGCGTCGCGGCGTTAGGAGTAGAGAGACCACGAATAGGCGGCCGCGGCCGCGGCTGCGCCGGGCCGGGCCGGGCCGGGCCGGGCGAGTACACTCAAGGGTCGCGCCGACCTTCTGTAGTGGTAGATCATGCCGCGCTGGCATGGTCGGGGCGCGTTCCCCAGGCCCACGGTGACGCGCAATGCCGTGAATTCGCCAGTTTGGGGCCAGATGTGGCTGTCAAGCCGCCGGACGTTCGTGATATCGGGCCGCTACGCCTTGCCGCCGGTCTGTGGGGTTGAGCGATGTCCCCCCTCACCCCCGATCGGCCGGTTAAGTCAGGGCGGGTCTTGATCGTGGCGGCGGCGGTGCTCGTCCTCGGTGGTGTGATCGCCTCGCTGGCCGGCGCTCGTTCCGTCGCACAGGGCAATGCCAACACCTCGCGCAAGGCGTTCGAGCTGGCGTCCGTCAGCGTCGCGTCAACACTTCACTCGGCCATCACGCATCAAGGCGATCTCAACCTGGACACTGCGGCATATGTATTGAGTAGTAGTCCCGATGAGTCCCAGACCGGCTTCCTTTACTGGATGAACTCTGCCCACGCATTTGCCCGCTATCCCGAGCTCGAGGCGATCGGCGTGGTTCGGATTGTGCCTGCCTCGCAGCTGGCCGCGTTTGCTGCTCAGGCGGTGCTGGATCCCTCGGGTCCGTTGGGGGCGGATGGGAAGTTCACGGTATTGCCTCCCGGAAAGCGGTCGTTCTACTGCCTCACCTCGCAGTCGCTGTCTCGAACCCCCGCCGTGCAGACCCCGGCCGGCCTGGACGTCTGCGCCGGGATCGCCGGTGCAGCGTTGCTAGCCGCTCGCGACTCCGGCCGCGGGGAATATGCGCCGTACGAAGCCGGGCACCAGACCTGGCTCGGGATTGAGACTCCCATCTACTTCGGTGGTACGGCGCCGACCACAGTCGCTGCGCGCCGTGCGGCTTTCGTCGGCTGGGTAGGCATTCTGGCGAACCCGGCCGTACTGCTGACGCGATCGTTACAGGACCACCCGGATCTGTCAGTATCGTTGCACTACGTCGGCGATGCCTACGGCCATCAGAATTTGGGAAACGTCACTTTCAGCGCCGGACACGCACCGGCAGGGGCCCCGACGATCGCAACCAGTTTGCACAACGGATGGGTCGTTACGACGGCCGGTGCAGTTGCCGGCAGTGCGGTGTTCGGTAACCGGGATGCGCTGGCAGTGCTGGTCGCTTCGATCGGGTTCACTGTGCTGCTCGGCGTGCTGATGATCGTGCTGGCCACCGGCCGGGCACGAGCGCGCCGGCTAGTCGCCGAGCGCACCGGACAGCTGCGTCATCTCGCGATGCACGATGCGCTGACCGGGCTGCCGAACCGTGTGCTCGTTCTGGACCGCATCGCCCAGCAACTCGCCGTGAACCGGCGACACGGTTGGACCAGCGCCGTGCTGTACGTCGACCTCGACGACTTCAAGAACGTCAATGACACGCTGGGTCATGAGACCGGCGATCAGCTCCTCGTCGCGGTGGCCTTGCGGTTGGCCGCTACCTTGCGTGAGGCCGACACCATCGCGCGGATGGGTGGCGACGAGTTCGTGGTTGCGGTCGACGCAGCCGACGTCAGCGTCGCGCCGGAGACGGTCGCGGACCGACTACTCGAAGCGATGCGTCAGCCGTTCGATATCGAGTCGGCACCCAGGCCGCTTGCTGTCAGCCTCAGCATCGGGATCGCTACCGGCGATCGGCAGAGCGCAGGCGAACTGTTACGCGACGCCGACGTCGCTCTCTACCAGGCCAAGGCACTCGGCAAGGCGCGTTACGCGACCTTCGACCCGAAAGTCAACACGGTCATCAGCCGCCGCAACGATCTAGAGCTCGATCTGCGATCTGCCCTAGCCGCCAATCAATACCGACTGGACTATCAACCCATCTACGACCTCCACGACCTGACCATCGTCGGGGTCGAGGCGCTGATTCGATGGGAGCGCCCGAATCACGGTCTCGTCTCGCCCGTCGAGTTCGTCCCGGTCCTTGAGAGAATCGGCCAGATGCAGGCGGTAGGCCGATGGGTCCTCAACGAGGCCTGCGAGCAGATGGCAACCTGGCATCGCCGCGGCGACCGCCTCGGGATCTCCGTCAACATCTCCGGCCGGCAGCTCGACGACAACGCCATTGTGACCGACATCCGCGACGCGCTGGCCGCGAGCGGACTCGCCGCAGCGTCGTTGACCCTCGAGATCACCGAGACCGCACTGATGCATGACGTCGCAGCTACCTCACGGAGGCTGCATGCCATCAAGGAACTCGGCGTCATGATCGCGATCGACGACTTCGGCACCGGCTACTCCTCGCTTGGCTACCTCC
>CAYNDD010000327.1:0-3688 GCA_964395425.1 uncultured Frankiaceae bacterium | reverse complement strand
CCACCCAGGACGTCGAGGCGATCACGCCGCAGACCCTGATCAACATCCGCCCGGTGGTGGCGTCGATCAAGGAGTTCTTCGGCACCTCGCAGCTCTCGCAGTTCATGGACCAGACCAACCCGCTCGCCGGGCTCACCCACAAGCGCCGCCTGTCGGCGCTCGGCCCGGGTGGCCTCTCGCGGGAGCGGGCCGGCTTCGAGGTTCGCGACGTGCACCCCAGCCACTACGGCCGGATGTGCCCGATCGAGACCCCGGAAGGCCCGAACATCGGCCTGATCGGGTCGCTGTCGACCTACGCCCGGGTCAACCCGTTCGGTTTCGTCGAGACGCCGTACCGCCGGGTCGACAAGGGTCGGGTCACCGACCACATCGACTACCTGACCGCTGACGAGGAAGACAAGCACGTCATCGCGCAGGCGAACGCACCACTTAACGCCAACAGCACCTTCGCGGAGAACCGCGTCCTGGTCCGTCGCAAGGAGGGTGAGGTCGACTACGTCGAGCCCACCGCAGTCGACTACATGGACGTCTCGCCGCGCCAGATGGTGTCGGTCGCGACCGCGATGATCCCGTTCCTCGAGCACGACGACGCCAACCGCGCGTTGATGGGCTCGAACATGCAGCGCCAGTCCGTCCCGCTGCTGCGCAGCGAGGCACCGCTGGTCGGCACCGGGATGGAGTTCCGCGCGGCGGTCGACGCCGGCGACGTGGTCGTCGCCGAGCAGGCCGGTGTCGTGGAGGAGGTCTCCGCCGACTACGTGACGGTGGCCAACGACGACGGCACTCAGCGGGTCTACAGGTTGGCGAAGTTCCACCGGTCCAACCAGGGCACGTCGTTCAACCAGAAGCCGATCGTCGACGAGGGCCAGCGGATCGAGTCCGGCCAGGTCATCGCCGACGGGCCGTGCACGCAGAACGGCGAGATGGCGCTCGGCAAGAACCTGCTGGTCGCCTTCATGCCGTGGGAGGGCCACAACTACGAGGACGCGATCATCTTGTCCTCGAAGCTGGTGGAAGACGACGTACTGTCCTCGATCCACATCGAGGAGCACGAGGTCGACGCCCGCGACACCAAGCTCGGTCCCGAGGAGATCACCCGCGACATCCCGAACGTCAGCGAGGAAGTCCTCGCCGACCTCGACGAGCGCGGCATCATCCGGATCGGTGCCGAGGTCGTGCCCGGTGACGTCCTGGTCGGCAAGGTCACGCCCAAGGGCGAGACCGAGCTCACCCCGGAGGAGCGGCTGCTTCGCGCGATCTTCGGCGAGAAGGCCCGCGAGGTCCGCGACACCTCACTGAAGGTGCCGCACGGCGAGAGCGGCAAGGTCATCGGCGTCCGCGTGTTCAACCGCGAGGACGGCGACGAGCTGCCGCCGGGGGTCAACGAGCTGGTCCGGGTGTACGTCGCCCAGAAGCGCAAGATCACCGACGGCGACAAGCTCGCCGGTCGGCACGGCAACAAGGGCGTGATCTCCAAGGTGCTGCCGGTCGAGGACATGCCGTTCCTCGAGGACGGCACCCCGGTCGACATCATCCTCAACCCGCTCGGTGTGCCAGGCCGGATGAACATCGGCCAGGTCCTCGAGACCCATCTCGGGTGGGTGGCGAAGACCGGCTGGCAGATCGCCGGGACCAAGGAGCCGTGGCAGAAGCGCCTCGCCGAGATCGGTGCCGACTCCTCGGAGCCGGGCACCAACCTCGCGACGCCGGTTTTCGACGGCGCCCGCGAGGAGGAGATCTCCGGCCTGCTGGCCTCGACCCTGGTCAACCGCGACGGCGACCGCATGGTCGGCGCCGACGGCAAGGCAAAGTTGTTCGACGGTCGCAGCGGTGAGCCGATCAGGCAGCCGATCTCGGTCGGCTACATCTACATCCTGAAGCTGCTGCACCTCGTCGACGACAAGATCCACGCTCGCTCGACCGGTCCGTACTCGATGATCACCCAGCAGCCATTGGGTGGTAAGGCGCAGTTCGGTGGCCAGCGCTTCGGTGAGATGGAGGTCTGGGCACTCGAGGCTTACGGCGCGGCGTACGCGTTGCAGGAGTTGCTGACGATCAAGTCCGACGACGTCCTGGGCCGGGTCAAGGTCTACGAGGCGATCGTCAAGGGCGAGAACATCCCCGAGCCCGGCATCCCCGAGTCGTTCAAGGTGCTCATCAAGGAGATGCAGTCGCTGTGCCTCAACGTCGAGGTGCTCTCCAGCGACGGCATGCAGATCGAGCTCCGCGAGACCGACGAGGACGTGTTCCGCGCCGCAGAAGAGCTGGGTATCGACCTGTCAAGGCGAGAGCCTTCTTCGGTTGAAGAAGTCTGACGACTTCTCCAACCGAGCCCAAGACAAACAACTAAAGAAAAGCCAAAAGAGAGAAGACAAGGTGCTCGACGTCAACTTCTTCGATGAGTTGCGGATCGGCCTGGCGACCGCGGATGACATCCGGCTGTGGTCCCACGGCGAGGTCAAGAAGCCCGAGACGATCAACTACCGCACGCTCAAGCCGGAAAAGGATGGCTTGTTCTGCGAGAAGATCTTCGGTCCCACCCGGGACTGGGAGTGCTACTGCGGCAAGTACAAGCGGGTGCGCTTCAAGGGGATCATCTGCGAGCGCTGCGGCGTCGAGGTGACCCGCGCGAAGGTCCGCCGCGAGCGGATGGGCCACATCGAGCTCGCTGCACCGGTGACGCACATCTGGTACTTCAAGGGCGTCCCGAGCCGGCTCGGCTATCTGCTCGACCTGGCTCCGAAGGACCTCGAGAAGATCATCTACTTCGCCGGCTACCTCGTCACCGAGGTGGACGCCGACGCCCGGCACCGCGACCTCGCGAGCGTCGAGGCGCAGTTCTCGGTCGAGAAGTCGCGGATCACCGACAAGATGAACTCCGACATCGACACCCGGATGAAGCGCCAAGAGGCCGACATGGCCCAGCTCGAGGCCGAGGGCGCCAAGGGCGATGCCCGCCGCAAGGTTCGCGACTCCGCCGACCGCGAGGTCAAGCAGATCCGGACCCGCGCCGAGCGCTCGATCGACGAGCTCGACTCGGTCCTCGACGCCTTCAAGGGTCTCGCGGTCAAGCAGCTGATCACCGACGAGCGCACCTTCCGCGAGCTTCGCGACCGCTTCGCCAAGGGGGCCAAGAACGACGACGGCACCTGGCGGGTCGTGCCCGGCACGATCGGTGAGTACTTCGAGGCCGGCATGGGTGCCGAGTCACTGAAGAAGCTGCTCGAGTCCTTCGACCTCGAGGCCGAGGCGGAGAGCCTGCGCGAGACGATTCGCAGCGGCAAGGGCCAGAAGAAGGCCCGCGCCCTGAAGCGGCTCAAGGTCGTCAGCGCGTTCCTCAACACCCGCAACTCGCCGATGGGCATGGTGCTCGACTGCGTGCCGGTCATCCCGCCGGACCTGCGCCCGATGGTGCAGCTCGACGGCGGCCGGTTCGCGACGAGCGACCTCAACGACCTCTACCGCCGCGTGATCAACCGCAACAACCGGTTGAAGCGGCTGCTCGACCTCGGCGCGCCGGAGATCATCGTCAACAACGAGAAGCGGATGCTGCAGGAGGCCGTCGACGCGCTGTTCGACAACGGCCGCCGCGGCCGTCCGGTCACCGGCCCGGGCAACCGGCCGTTGAAGTCGCTGTCGGACATGCTCAAGGGCAAGCAGGGCCGGTTCCGCCAGAACCTGCTCGGCA
>CAYNDD010000326.1:0-3712 GCA_964395425.1 uncultured Frankiaceae bacterium | reverse complement strand
TCGAGCGGGCCGCGCATCACGACCGCAACCTGGTGATCCCGATCATCCTGCTCGTCGTGGTCGGGATCCTCGCCGTACTCCTTCGCGCGCTCCTTGCGCCGCTGATCCTCGTCGCCACCGTGGTGCTGTCGTTCGCCGCCTCGTTGGGCATCAGCGCCGTCATCTTCCGGCATGTCTTCGGGTACGGCGGAGCCGAAAGCGCGCTGCCGCTCTATGTCTTCGTCTTCTTAGTGGCACTCGGCATCGACTACAACATCTTCCTCATGACGCGGGTCCGCGAGGAATCGGCGCGGGCCGGAACCCGAGCCGGGGCACGGACCGCCCTGGCAGTGACCGGTGGAGTCATCACGTCGGCCGGTCTGGTGCTTGCCGGCACGTTCGCGGTACTGGCAACGCTTCCGTTGACCACCTTCACCGAGATCGGATTCGCAGTCGCGCTCGGCGTCCTCCTCGACACCCTCGTGGTTCGCTCGGTCCTCGTCACGGCGATCAACCTCGACATCGGCGATGCCATCTGGTGGCCGTCCAAACTTGCTCGAGGACGACCGAGCACATCGCTGCCGTCGCCTTCCGGCCCGCGAGGCACACCAGAGCCCGACGGGGACGGCGTGCTGTTCCCACCGGTGCGAAGTGCAGAAGGCTTGAGATAGGCACAAACCGCAGGGCCATTTAACAAAGAGTCCCCGGCAGGACGAGCAGGACTGGAGCCAAGACCCACCAAGCCGGCGCCGGCGATCTTCGTGCTCGCGACCACTTCTACGGCGTGTTGAGCGAAAAGCGGTGACGAAAGCGAAGATCAGTGGCGGACAGAACGGCCCGATGGCCGAGAGGTATCTCCCTGAGTACGCCGCACTGCTGATGCCACTGCCGCACTGTGCCGGAATGTCAGGGCAGGCGTATCGGCTCCGCACTCCTCGATTCCTAGGTGCCGGTGAGCCGCTCGACGACAGGAGCGAGCTCGTCGATCTCGCCGAGCATGATCGACGAGATACCGAGTTCTTCGCGGAGCTGCTGAAACTTCTCGACCAGGCGGTTGATGGATCCGATGAACAGGTGCGGCGAGGCGATGACCTCGTCCTCGGAAAGTTCAACGCCCGACCGCGTGCGCAGATGATCGACGACCTTTCGTGCCTCAGTGCGCAGGTTGTCCGTGATGGTGATCGGCCAGACCGAGGGATAGATGTTGAACGTCAACGACGCGAAGCGATCACCCGCGGTCTCGCGCACCCACTCGATCTTCTCCCGCGCTGCCTCGAGGGTCAGCGACCGAGCGTCGACGGTGACACTCGACGAGATTCGTGGTGCTAGTCCGACGATGTCGGCCTCACGTCCGGCCAGCGCGAGTGTGCGACGGCTGCCGCCACCGATGAACAACGGTGGGTGCGGACGCTGGACTGTAGGTGGTCCCGGTTGATAGTCCGTGATCGTGTAGTACTCGCCCGTGAAGCTGAACGGCTCGCCTGCGAAGATTTGCTTGAGGATCGCGACCGATTCGGCCAGCCGTGCTTGGCGCACCGGCGGCGGGTCGAAGCGCAGGCCGATGGCGTCGTACTCCGGCCGGTTCCAGCCGGCGCCGATCGCCACGTCGAGCCGACCGCCGGACAGCACGTCAATGCTCGCGAGGTCCGACGCGACCACCGCGGGGTGACGAAGATCGTTGTTCATCACGAACGCGGAGACCCGCAGGGCTGTGGTTGCGGCTGCCACGCTGGCCATAGCGACGATGGGCGAAAGTCGGCCGAGCAGGTGATCGGGAACGACGAGGGCGTGGTAGCCAAGGTCTTCCGCTCGCCGTGCGCGGGCCGCGAGATCCGGACCCGTGACGACCTCGCCGATGTCCGCCGAGAACGTGAAGGGCTTCACCGACCGAGGCTCCCTCCCGTGCGACCACGTCACGAGCCGTCCGCCCAGGGCGGCCCCGCGAGGTCTGCGTACCCGCGCGCGCAGCAGAGGAAGCTCCGGGGCACAACACCATGATGCCGGACGAGGGCGTCGAATAGCGCCTGATCGCGTGCGCGCTGTCGGCACCCCTCGTCGACTACAGATGTCCCGGCGCGGCGATCACTCGTCCGGTGGTCGGACATGTCCACGCTGGGCCGGACGAGCCCTTCGGGGCGGAACGACAGGGGATGATTCGGATGATTGGGGGTGTCCGGGTGCGACACTTCCCGATCGCGGTATGGCCGGGCCTTGGTCCCTCCTGCCTGGTCCTATCAACCGGTTCTGACCGATCACGATCAATGAACTTTGACCGGCAACGGGTTACCCGCGCCTTCTTCTGCAGGTGACCAGGAGGGGCAGCGAGGAGGACCCGCCGTCCCCGGAGGGATCGGTAGGTTTGCGGCAGACTGGTGAGGGGCCGCAGCCATGGATGATGCGAAACGTCGCGCGCAGGAGACGTACAACGCGGCGGCTGAGTTCTTCGACGAGCCGGCGTTGGCGTTTTGGGATCGGTTCGGTCGGGCTACCGTCGATCGGCTCGAGCTGCAACCTGGCGGCGTCGCCCTCGACGCTTGCGCCGGCTCCGGAGCCTCCGCCATACCCGCGGCCGAGCGGGTCGGCCCCAACGGAAGGGTCGTCGCCGTCGATCTGGCCGACAACCTGCTCGCGCTGGCCCGAGCCAAGGCCGAGCGTCAAGGCATCCGCCACCTCGAGACATGCCACGGCGACATCCAGGCCTTGGACTATCCGCCTGCTTCGTTCGACGCGGTCATCATCGTCTTCGGGGTGTTCTTCCTGCCCGACATGGCAGCGGGGACCGCCGCACTATGGCGGCTGGTACGTCCGGGCGGTCAGCTGGCGGTCACGACCTGGGGTCCCCGGTTGTTCGAGCCGGCGAACTCAGAGTTCTGGGATGCGGTGGACCAGGTGCGCCCTGATCTAACCCGGGCCTACAACCCGTGGGAAGCCTTGACCGAGCCTGACAAAGTCGGCGCCCTGCTCGCCGCAGCCGGCGCCCAACGCGCGCGGGTGGAAGCGGTCACCGACTCGCACCCGTTACGCTCCCCGGAGGACTTCTGGACGATCGTGCAAGGCAGCGGCTACAGAGCCACCTATGACGCTATGAGCGCCGACGAACGCCACGCAGTGCGGGACCTGTGCCTTGCTGCGATCGCCGACCGCAGCGTCACCACCATTGAAACCAACGTCATCTATGCCCGGGCAACCAAGCCGGATGTCGGACTGACCTACTAACGAACCCAACTGCACCGCCGGGCGGTCAGGCCGAGACTGGCGGGGTGATCGAGAACGGTTCCGGCTCAGCGCGGTTCGTGAACCGTTACGAGTAGCCCAGTACTAACGGTTCACAAACCGTTCGGGACCGTCACCAGCGGGACGGTGCGGGTCGGTCGAGGATCGACTCGCCGGGAGGGATCGGGCCGCACTCCTGAGGAAGGTCAAGTATCGGCGCCGCGTCGTGATCGGGCACCTTCTTCCAGATGTCACGCAGCAGCAGCGGCACGATGAAGATCGTCCAAGCGCACGCGGCAAAGAAGAATCCGACCTGAAACCCCATCGCCAGTGCCACCACGTTGGCACCGAACAGCCACCACACAGGAACTAAGGCGATCGCCGTGGTGACGAGTCGACCGACAGGACCAAAACTGGTCGCGCTGGCTCGCCACCGAGAGGTCGGCTGGCGCTGGGACACACCCACAGCATCGGCAGCCGCTCAGCTTCGCTTCAGCACGCGATGCGGACCGATGACTCT
>CAYNDD010000325.1:0-3753 GCA_964395425.1 uncultured Frankiaceae bacterium | reverse complement strand
TCACCCTTGCTTCGCGCGATGACGCCTTGGACCTCGGTGGGCATTGATCTGGATCCTCTCGTCGGGTTCAGGTCGGGCCGAGCGATCGTACGCCGCGCGCGCGTGCGGCGGTACTGTCCGGGGGTGGGGTCGAGCGAACCTGACGAGCACGCGGACGGCGACGGAAGTCTCGGTGACATCCGCCGGGTGGACCCGGCGTCGTACGACGCCGCGGCAGCGCTGCTGAAGGCGCTGGTCGCGCCGATCCGGCTGGCCCTGGTCGATCTGTTGTCGGACGGTCCGCGCTGCGTCCACGAGCTGGTCGCCGCCCTCGACGCCTCGCAGCCGCTGGTCTCGCAGCATCTGAAGGTGTTGCGCAGCGCTGGTTTGGTCGCGACCCACCGCCGAGGCCGTGAGGTGGTCTACCGGCTGGCCGACGACCACGTCGCTCACGTCGTGCGGGACACCGTGGCGCACGCCGGCGAGGTCTAGCCGCAACATGCATGGCCCATGCGTGGGCGCTATCGCCCCACCGATGGGCCATGCATGGGGGTGAGGCCGAGGGCTCCGGATCCGTTCAGGGTCAGTTCGACCGGCAGCTGCTCCGGTGGCGGCCCGCCGATCTCCCCGATCCGCAGCCACACCTCCCAGCGCCCCGCGGCGCCTGGCAGCTCGGGCACCGTGGCGTCGATCGCGGCCCCGTCCGGACCGATCCGAAGGGTCGCGCGGCAGTGGACGACTCCGCCGTCCGGCTCGTCCAGCGGAGCGAGGATCAGGGTGGCCGGCGCCTCATCGGAGTCGGGTCCCAGCACCCCGCTGACCGGCAGGGTGATCCGGCCGTCGGCGCCGATCGACGGCGAGGCGAACCCGGCGGCAGCGATCGAGGCGCTGAGCGAGATGACCGACTCGTCGATGTCGAGATGAAGGCCCAGCGGGTGCGAGCCGGTCGTGAACGTGGCCGCGGAGTGCAGGCCGGACTCATCGGTGCGCACCCAGGCGCTGCTCGCTGCGGGTGCCTCGGTCAGTCCGATCGGAGCGGCCCGGGACAGCCCGGCCACGGTCGCGCGCAGTCGAAGGCCCCAGCGGCCCGGCGCCAGCGCAGCGCCGCCCATGACGGTGGCGGGGTCGAGCTCGACCTCGCCATGGATGTGGGGGCGACCGTCGTCGTCGATATCGACGTGCAATCCCGCGGTGGTCGACCACAGGGCCCCGTCGGCGAACGACACGGTCGCCAGGTCGAGATCGAGGTCGTCATCGTCGGCGGCGGTGAGTCGTCGATCCGCGGGGTCGGTGCCGGGCGCCAGCGATTGGGGCAGCAGCCAACCCGCATCGTCTCGCTCGAGCTGGAGCGGCTGGTCGCGCCACGACAGCCCGGCCTCGACGGTGAGCACGAGCCGGCCGTCTCGCCAGAGCGGCGGCGCGGTCGTTGCGCGCAACCGGATTGCTTCGACGCCCTCGGCGAGGGTGATGAGCCCGGCGATGTCGTTGTCGAGCAGCAGCCGCGACTGGGCGCGCTGGATCGCGGGCAGGCGGTCTCGGAACTCCGGGCCGAAGCGCGTGGTGGCAAGGGCCCGGACCTCTGCGACCAGGTCCTCCCGGTAGCCCGGCTGATAGGCCAGCATCGCCGGGCCGCGAAGCCGCCCGAGCATCTCGTTCCGGTAGAAGCGCGCGAGGACGTTTGCCCGGGTCTCGGCAGATCCGACCGTGGTGTCGACCAGGTCGAAGATGCCGGCCAGCTCCCGGTAGTAGTCACTCGGCACGATCGGGGTGTCGCCGTGATGATGGCCACCGGTACGCCGCCGCCGGTAGTAGTAACAGACGAGGTCACCGACGACTGCCACCGACCGGGCTCGCGCGTAGGCCTCGATGCACAGCCGCTGGTCCTCGATGTAGTGCGGGCCTTCGGGAAAGCGGATCCCATGGTCTGCAAGGAACGCCCCGCGGAACATCTTGCACACCGTGAGGTTGAGCATCAACGGGTAGTCGTCGAGGGTCCGGCCGGTGACGGTGTGACGGAAGAGCGGGTGGTGGATCCCGCGAAAGTCGCTGGCGAGCTTTCCGATCACGATGTCGGCGGCCGAGGAGTCGGCAATCTCAAGCTGGCGCTCCAGCGCTCGCGGGGTGAGCGCGTCGTCGCTGTCGAGGAACTGGACGTAGCGTCCGTCGGCGGAGTCGATACCGATATTGCGCGCCGCACCCGGACCGCCGCGTTCCGGCAGGTGATGCACGGTGGCCCAGCCGGAATGCCGCGCGACCCACGCATCGACCCGCGTTCCGCTGCCGTCCGTACTGCCGTCGTCGATCAGGACGACCTCGAACCGATTGCGGGACAGGGTCTGCTCGCGCAGTGACCCCAGGCAGTCCTCGAGGTTGGGGCCGGGGTTGTAGAACGGGACAACCACGCTGACGTCGAGAGGCATCCGGGTCAGTCTTGCAGACTCCCGCCGCGCTCCGAGGCGGCACCGAATATGGTCCTCGGGTGGCCAAGCCCGCACCGCTGACCGTGGATGAGCTCGAGGTGTCGATCGGTGCGCTCCGCCGAGTGATCGATCAGCACGCCCACCCCCCGGTCGCCACCCAGCGCGGCTATCTTCGCGAGCTGCACCAGTTGCTCCTGCGCGCCGCGGCGTCGGGCGCAGAGGTGCCGCTGGCGAGCCTGGCCGCGTCGGTCGAGATCCTCGCGACGTGTGACGCCGGGGTCTCGGACGGGATGCAACCGCGGGTGCGTACCGTCTTTCGGCTGTTGCGAGCGGGTGCGTTCGAAGCGGCCTGGGCCGTTGTGGGCGAGAACGCGGTCGGGGTGGTCGATGAGCCGTTCCGGGGTTCGACGGCGACCGGGGAGCAGCGGGCGGCAGCGCGATTGCCGCTGCTGACCCGGATCGAGAGCTTGCGGGTCTTCGCGGACCTGCCCGGGTTTCGCGACCCGCGCTTCGAGGCGCCCGACGGCTGTTACGACATCACCGCGACGATCCGGGTGCGCTACCGCCTCGACGAGGTGAAGATCACCGAGGACGCCGTGACTTTCGGCGGCTCAGCTGCGCTCAACGTGTTCCCGGCCCGGGCTGATGAGGTGGTGCGCCTGATCGCAACCGGCCGTGGCGGTGCATTCGCGGTCGTGGGCAATCGGTGCCGGCAACCGGACCTGCTGCCCGGGACCGCAGACCTCAACCTCCGCCGCGAGTGGGCCGGGTGGTCGGCTCGGCTCGAGCTGGCCGATTCGCGGCTCACCCCTGGGACCTGGACCCTGGCCCTCGAAATCGGGCAGAGCGGGATCGCGCGGCGGGCGCCGATGGGGGCCAATCCACAGCCGTTGGCGAGTGCCGCAATACGGACCGTGACTCGGGCCGGCGACCGCTCACTGGCGTGGGAGACGCACGACAACCAGCTGCGGCTCATCGTCGGGGAGTGACACGAGGCCCGGCTCAGGTCGGGTATCGACCTCGCCCCCGGCTTGCCGCGGACGGGCGCCACAACGCAGCGCCGGCGGCGATCAGGCCGCCGGCTGCCGCGAGCGCGATCGGTGCAGGTCCGGCGAAGCCGTTACCGAACAGTGCAATCGATGTGACGACGGCCGCGCCGGCCAGCACGAAGCACCCGACCGCACACAACCGCCGCGCGACCGATGGTCGACGCGGCGGTTGTTGGGACTCACTGGTGTTGCTCAGTGGGTTACCTCTTGCGTGCGGTGGTCTTCTTCGCGGCGGCCTTGCGAGCCGGTGCGCGACGTGCCGTGGTCTTGCGTGCCGTCGTCTTCTTCGCGACGGTCTTGCGGTC
>CAYNDD010000324.1:0-3757 GCA_964395425.1 uncultured Frankiaceae bacterium | reverse complement strand
TCGCAGTCGGTCGGGCACAGCAGCGTGCCGCCGGCCAGGTCGGGGAAGCAGCTCACCAGCCGCTCCCGGCTGACGTGCGCGAGCCCGAACGACCGGATGCCGGGGGTGTCGACGACCCAGCCGCCGCCGGGCAGCGGCAACGCGATTGCCGCGGTCGTCGTGTGCTGACCCTTGCCGGTGCGCTCGCTCACCGCGCCGATCCGTTGGGTCGCGTCCGGGACGAGTGCGTTGACCAGTGTCGACTTCCCGACCCCGGAAGATCCGACGAAGACGGTCACCCGGTCACGCAGTCGCTCCCGGAGCTCCTGGACCGCGGTCTCGAACCCCGGCCGGCCGCTGACGATGATCGGTACGCCGACCAGGGAGTACGCCGCGACCAGCGGGTCCGGAGGAGACACGTCGCTCTTGGTCAGGCACAGGACCGGCTCGATCTCGGCGTCGTACGCCGCGACCAGGCAGCGGTCGATCAGCCGCGGTTGGGGGTCGGGGTTCGCGGTCGCCGAAACGATCACGAGTTGATCGGCGTTGGCGACCAGGATCCGTTCGACCGGGTCGGTGTCGTCGGCGCTGCGGCGCAGGACCGACCGACGCGGCGCGATCCGCACGATCCGGGCCAGCGCGTCCGGACCGCCTGCCACGTCTCCCACCATGTCGACCGCGTCGCCGACGACCACTGCCCGCCGGCCGAGCTCGCGGGCTCGCATCGCGACCACCAGGGTGTCGTCGTCGAGCAGCGCGCCGTATCGGCCGCGGTCGACGCTGACCACCCGCCCGTTCAGCGCGTCGTCGTGCTTGGGACGCAGCCGGCTGCGCGGCCGCGAGCCCCGGCCCTGACGGCCGAGGCGATCCTCGTCGTCGATCTCGCGTCGGCTCAGCGCGCTGCTCCTGTTCTCACGCGGTGAATCGTCGCATCGACCGGCGCGAACCTGGCAGCATGTCCGGATGCCTGGTTCGGTTCGGGTGCGCGAGATCGAGACGCCGAGCGGCGTCGCTCGCGCGCATCTGAGCGCGGCATCGGGTCGGCCGGCCCGCGGGCTGGCCGTGCTGGGCCATGGTGCGGGCGGCGGGATCGACGCGCCGGACCTGCTTGCCGTCACCGCCGGGTTGACCGCCGCCGGGTGGACCGTGGCGCGGGTCGAGCAGCCGTATCGGGTGAAGGGCCGGCGAGCGCCGGAAGCCGCTCCGCGCCTGGACGCGGCCTGGATCGCCGCGGTCACCGCGTTGCGGCGCGGCCGCCCCGGTCCGCTGGTCCTGGCGGGGCGGAGCAGCGGCGCGCGGGTGGCCTGCCGTACGGCGGCGACCCTCGGCGCCAACGCGGTGATCGCCCTCGCGTTCCCGCTGCATCCGCCCGGCCGGCCGGAGAAGTCCCGCGCCGAGGAGCTCGAGGCGCTGCTGGCGCTCGGCGTACCGGTGCTGGTCGTGCAAGGAGACAAGGACGCGTTCGGTACGGCGGCGGAGCTCCCGGCCGGGCCGGTGGTCGTGACGGTCAAGGGCGATCATTCACTGCGGCAGTCGCCCGCTGAGGTCGCGAGGGTGGCGGTCGAGTGGCTGCCGGGAATCGGTCTGTGAATCGGCGCGTTGGACCAACTGTGACCGGTATCACGGCGCGTGGCGCCCACGGCAGCGACGCGGATCGACGTCGGCGGGCGCCCCGATCGCCCGGCAACCGGCCCCCCCGCGACGTTTCGGCGTCACCAGCACCAGATATACAGTCGGCGCGGCCCCCCGCGATGACGTCCTCGACCCTCCGACGTCCGGCACCCGGCTGGGGCCTCGCCGTACGAAGGGACGCGGGCGTGGCCGACGAGACCGTCGAGGAGCGCAGCGCGCGGTTCGAGCGCGATGCATTGCCCTTCCTCGACCAGCTCTACTCGGCCGCGCTGCGGATGACCCGCAACCCGGCCGACGCCGAAGATCTCGTCCAGGAGACCTACGTCAAGGCCTTCGCCGCCTTCCACCAGTTCCAGGAAGGCACCAACCTCAAGGCCTGGCTCTACCGGATCCTGACCAACACGTTCATCAACACCTACCGCAAGAAGCAGCGTCAGCCGCTCGAGTCCGGCAACGCCGAGGTCGAGGACTGGCAGCTCGCGAGTGCGGAGTCGCACACCTCGTCGGGCTTGAAGTCGGCGGAGACCGAGGCGCTCGAACACCTGCCCGACAGCGACATCAAGGAAGCGTTGCAGTCACTGCCGGACGACTTCCGGATGGCGGTCTACCTCGCCGACGTCGAGGGCTTTGCCTACAAGGAGATTGCCGAGATCATGGGCACTCCGATCGGTACGGTCATGTCGCGGCTGCACCGGGGCCGGCGGGGTCTTCGCGAAGCGCTTGAGCACTACGCGGTGGATCGTGGTTATGTTCATCCCGAGGCTGGGAGCACGACATGACGGGGTGTGACCGATGAGCTGCGGAAACCCTCACGACGTCGACTGCGTCGAAGTGATTCGGCAGGTCTACCTCTATCTCGACGGTGAGATCGACGAGTCCAGCAAGACCGAGGTGCGCCACCACCTCGATGAGTGCGGGCCGTGCCTGCGCCAGTTCGGTATCGAACAGGAAGTGAAGGCGCTGGTCGCCCGCTGCTGCGGCGGCGAAGTCGCGCCGGACAGCCTGAAGGAGCGGCTCCGGATCAAGCTCGACGAAGTCCGGATCGAGATCTCCACCCTCGAATATCGCGCCGAATAAGCGGTTCTCGGCCGTTTCGCGGGTGCGCCGAGTCCGATCGCGTTGCCGGTCTCATAGGGTCGACGTATGAAGCTGCTTGTTACCGGTGGGGCCGGGTTCATCGGGAGCAACCTGGTCGATCGCCTCCTCGCCGATGGCCATCACGTCACGGCCGTCGACGACATGTCCAACGGGCGGGCCCGCAATCTCGAGCTCGCCCGGGCATCGGAGCAGTCGTATCGCTTCGCCCAGATCGACATCACCACGATGGAGTTCGTCGACTTCGTCGGCGAGGTTGAGCCCGAGGTGATCCTGCATCTTGCGGCTCAGGTCGATGTGCGGGTGTCGGTCGCGGACCCTTGGCTCGACGCCCGCCAGAACATCCTCGGCACGATCAGCGTCTGCGAAGCCGCGCGCCGGGCTTCGGTGGGCAAGGTGGTGTTCACCTCCTCCGGCGGCACGATCTACGGTGCGCCCGAGAAGCTGCCCGCGGCCGAGGACATCCCGGTGCGCCCGGAGTCGCCGTACGCGGTCAGCAAGGTCTCCGGTGAGCTGTACGTCGCGGCGTACGGTGCGATGTTCGGCCTGAACTGGACCTCGCTCGCGCTGGCGAACGTCTACGGTCCGCGCCAGGATCCGCACGGCGAAGCGGGGGTGGTGGCAATCTTCGGCACCGCGATGCTGGAACGCCGGCCGACCAAGATCTTCGGCGATGGCACGTCGACCCGCGACTACCTGTACGTCGATGACGCGGTTGATGCGTTCGTGCGGGCGATGTCCGCCGGTGACGGCCGGCGGTTCAACATCGGCACCGGCATTCAGACCTCGGTGCTCGACCTGCACCACGTGGTTGCGGTGGCCGCCGGCGCGCTGGACGAGCCGGAGTTCGCGCCGGCTCGAACGGGCGAACTTCAGGCGAACGCGCTCGACCCGACCGCGGCTCGCGACGTCCTGGGCTGGTCACCACAGGTTGGCATCGACACCGGAGTCGGCCGCACGGTCGACTGGATCCGCACCACCCTCAGCTAGCCGCCCGCTTAGGAGAGGTCAGCAGTTCGGGCGCTTGCC
Organism: uncultured Frankiaceae bacterium; assembly: GCA_964395425.1. GTDB lineage: Bacteria > Actinomycetota > Actinomycetes > JAFAQI01 > JAFAQI01 > DATAUK01. Next base: position 22 of record CAYNDD010000324.1, on the reverse strand, counting down.
GTGGTTGGCCTTGCTCTTTGCT
>CAYNDD010000323.1:0-3774 GCA_964395425.1 uncultured Frankiaceae bacterium | reverse complement strand
CGGGGCGTAGCGTAGTGGCTAGCGCGCCTGCTTTGGGAGCAGGAGATCGGGAGTTCGAGTCTCCCCGCCCCGACCAGCAACCGCCCCATCACCACACGCCGCATCTACAGGAGACCGCAGGCCGCGATGAAGAGCGCCGTCGAGACCCTCAGCCCGACCCGGATCAAGCTGACCGTCGAGGTCCCGTTCGCCGAGCTGGAGCCAGCCGTCGCCGCGGCCTACCGCAAGGTCGCACAGCAGGTCCGGGTGAAGGGCTTCCGCCCGGGCAAGGTCCCGCCGCGCATCGTCGACCAGTACGTCGGCCGCGGCACCGTCCTCGACGAGGCGATGAACGAGGCGGTGCCCTCGCTCTACAGCGCCGCGGTGCGCGAGCAGGAAGTCGACATCATCGGGCACCCCGAGATCGAGGTCACGCAGTTCACCGACGGGGAGGAGCTGGTCTTCACCGCCGAGGTCGACGTCCGGCCCGAGATCGAGCTGCCGGACTACGACGGGCTGCCGGTCACGGTCGACGACGCCGAGCCGACCGACGAGGAGATCTCCGAGCAGCTGCAGGGCTTGCGCGAGCGTTTCGCGACCCTCGCAGGGGTCGAACGGGCGGCCGAGTCAGGCGACTACGTCTCCATCGATCTGGCCGCGACGATCGCCGGCGAGCCGGTCGAGGACGCCGGCGCCAACAACCTGTCGTACGAGGTCGGGAGCAACGGGCTGGTCGAGGGCCTCGACGAGGCGATCATCGGGCTGGCGGTGGGGGAGTCGAAGCAGTTCGCGACCCAGTTGCGCTCAGGCGAGCACGGCGGGAGCAACGCCGAGGCGACGGTGACCGTTCGCGCGGTCAAGTCCAAGCAGATGCCCGAGCTCGACGACGACTTCGCCCAGACCGCGAGCGAGTTCGACACGATCGACGAGCTGCGGGCGGACATCGGCCAGCGGCTGTCCCGGATCAAGGCCCTGACCCAGGGCATGCAGGCCCGCGACCGGATCCTCGAAACGCTGCTGGAGAAGGTCGACGTACCGCTGCCTCAGCACGTGCTCGGCGACGAGGTTTCCTACCGGATGCGCGACCTTGACGAGCAGCTCGAGGCGGCCGGGCTGACCAAGGAGATCTACGCCCAGTCAGAGGGTCGGACCGCCGAGGAAGTCGATCAGGAGATCGAGTCCCGCGCGGCCAGCGGGATCAAGGCCCAGTTCGTGCTCGACGCGGTGGCCCGCAAGGAGGAGCTGTCGGTCGACGAGTCGGACCTCACCGACCAGATCGTCCGCCGGGCCCGGCAGGCCGGCGTACCCGCCGATGCGTATGCCCAGCAGGTGGTCAGCGCGGGGCAGCTCCCGGCCCTGATGAACGACATCGTCCGGGGCAAGGCCCTCGCGCTGGTGATGGAGCGGGCCACGATCACCGACGCCTCCGGCCGGCCGGTCGATCTCGACGCCCTCACCGGTTCGGCCGATGATGGGCTCGGTCTCGACGCCGATGAAGGTAGTGACGGCGACGACCGCCCGGGCGGCGCGGTCGACGACGAAGCGAGCATCGAGGAAGCGAGCATCGAGGAAGCGAGCGGCGACGATGCGATCGACGACGAGCCGGGCGATGCCGACCTGATCGTCGACGAGTAGCGGCGAACGGCGCCACGCCCTGAGCGAACACAGCTGGCGACGATGCCGGTTGAGCGTGAGCGGAGGCTAGTGTCGAACCATGAGTGATCCGATACCGGGCGGTCCGGCGATGCGGGCCGGGAGCGGCCTGAACCTCACCGACTCGGTCTTCGAGCGGTTGCTGCGCGAGCGAATCGTCTTCCTCGGCAGCCAGGTCGACGACCCGATCGCGAACCAGATCTGCGCCCAGCTCCTGCTGCTGTCGGCCGAAGATCCCGACCGCGACATCTTCCTCTACATCAACTCGCCCGGCGGCTCGGTCAGCGCCGGCATGGCGATCTACGACACGATGCAGTTCGTCACCAACGACGTCGCAACCGTCGCGGTCGGCCTGGCGGCCAGCATGGGCCAGTTCCTGCTCTGTGCCGGCGCGAAGGACAAGCGCTACGCCACCCCGCATGCGCGGATCATGATGCACCAGCCTTCCGGCGGGATCGGCGGCACTGCGAGCGACATCGCGATCCAGGCCGAGCAGATGCTCTACACCAAGAAGGTCATGCAAGAGCGGATCGCATTTCATACCGGGCAGACCGTCGAGCAGATCGAACGCGACTCCGATCGGGATCGGTGGTTCACGGCGGACGAGGCCAAGGACTACGGGTTCGTCGACCAGGTGGTGGCGCGCGCCAATCAGGTGCCGAGCGAAGGCGCGGTCTCCTGACCGGCGCATGGATGTCAGGAGAGACTGAGATGCCACAGCACCCGTACGGCACGGCCGGGCCCGAGATTCAGGGCCGCTACATCCTGCCGACGTTCACCGAGCGGACCAGTTACGGCTTCAAGGAGCTGTCGCCGTACACGAAGCTGTTCGAGGAGCGGATCATCTTCCTCGGCGTGCAGATCGACGACGCCTCGGCGGACGACGTGATGGCTCAGCTGCTGTGCCTCGAGCAGATGGACCCCGACCGTGACATCTCGATCTACATCAACTCCCCGGGCGGATCGTTCACGGCGCTGACCGCGATCTACGACTGCATGCAGTTCATCCGGCCGGAGATCCAAACCGTCTGCCTCGGCCAGGCCGCGTCGGCCGCCGCCGTGCTCCTGGCGGCCGGTACGCCGGGCAAGCGGCTCGCGCTGCCCAACTCGCGGATCCTGATCCACCAGCCCTACAGCGAGGGCGGCGGCCAGAGCAGCGACATCGAGATCCAGGCTCGCGAGATCATGCGGATGCGGGCGCTGCTCGAGACCTTCATCTCGCGGCACTCGGGGCGCAGCATCGAGCAGGTCAAGGAAGACATCGAACGCGACAAGATCCTTACCGCGGACGAGGCGGTCGAATACGGCCTGGTCGATGAGGTCGTCCGCAGCCGCAAGCTGTCCGCCGTGCCTACCCCCAAGCCGGTCGAATCGAGCTGAGCCGCTAGCCCATCCGGCCGATTCCATCGGCGACACGCCCGGCTGGGTACTGGCCAGTGTCGGTTTAGAGGGGACGATGTCGGTTCGGCGCGGTACCGTCGTATCTGGGCCTCGGCACCTGCCGGGGTCAGCATGAGCACGAGCCTTGATCGACCACGAACGCGGAGGGCATCGGGTGGCACGCATCGGTGACGGTGGCGACCTGCTCAAGTGCTCCTTCTGCGGCAAGAGCCAGAAACAGGTCAAGAAGCTCATCGCGGGTCCAGGTGTCTACATCTGTGACGAATGCATCGACCTGTGCAACGAGATCATCGAAGAGGAGCTCAGCGAGTCCTCGGACGTCTCGTTCGACTCGCTCCCGAAGCCCAAAGAGATCTACGAATTCCTCGACGGCTACGTGATCGGGCAGGACAACGCGAAGAAGACGCTGTCCGTCGCGGTCTACAACCACTACAAGCGAGTCCAGGCCGGCACCGAGAAGGAGCCGGTCGAGCTGCAGAAGTCCAACATCATGCTGCTCGGGCCCACCGGCTGCGGCAAGACCCTGCTGGCCCAGACCCTCGCCAAGATGCTGAACGTGCCCTTCGCGATCGCCGATGCCACCGCGTTGACGGAGGCCGGCTACGTCGGCGAGGACGTCGAGAACATTCTGCTGAAGCTGATCCAGGCCGCTGACTACGACGTCAAGAAGGCCGAGACCGGCATCATCTACATCGACGAGATCGACAAGATCGCCCGCAAGAGCGAGAACCCGTCGATCAC
>CAYNDD010000322.1:0-3775 GCA_964395425.1 uncultured Frankiaceae bacterium | reverse complement strand
TGAGCGTTGGGGTCGTGAAGGAGACGGCTCCGCGCGAACGACGCGTTGCCCTTGACCCGGACGGGGTCGGGCGCGTCATTGCGGCCGGTTGCGCCGTGGTCGTCCAAGCCGGTGCCGGCGACGGGTCCTGGTTCAGCGACTCGGCCTACACCGACGCCGGCGCGACCATTGCCACTGACGCCGCCGGCCTTGCCGCCGCCTCCGTCCTGCTGTGTGTCCGACCACCGGCTCCGGAGATCGTGAACACGCTTCGCGACGGCCAGGTCCTGATCGGGCTGCTCGGCCTGCTCAGTGACCATGACCTGGCCCGAACGCTGGCCGGCCGCGACGTCACCGCGATCAGCCTCGAGGGGCTGCCCCGCACGTTGAGCCGCGCCCAGGGCATGGACGCGCTCAGCTCGCAGGCCAACGTGGCCGGATATCGCAGCGTGCTGCTGGCCGCCGACGTGTTCCGCCGCTACTTCCCGATGATGGTCACGGCCGCCGGCACCGCACGGCCCGCCGAGGTCCTCATCCTCGGGGCCGGGGTCGCCGGCCTCCAGGCGATCGGGACCGCCCGCCGGCTCGGTGCCCAGGTCCGGGCCTTCGACGTCCGCCCGGACTCCCGCTCCGAGGTGCTCTCGCTCGGCGCGTCGTTCCTCGACATCGAGTCGGTCACGGCGGCGGCCGGCGAGGGTGGCTACGCCCGGGCGCTCACCGACGAGGAGCAGGCCGCCCTGGTCGACGAGCTCGCGACGCACGTGAAGCGACACGACATCGTGATCACGACCGCGCAGGTGCCCGGCCGCACGCCGCCGCTGCTGGTCAGCGCGGCCGCGGTCGACGGCATGCGGGCCGGCTCGGTGGTCGTTGACGCAGCCAGCAGCCCACTCGGCGGCAACGTGGCGGTCTCCCGGCCGGGCGAGACGATCGTGACGAGCAACGGGGTGACCGTCATCGGCGCCGACGATCTTCCGTCGATGGCGTCGACGAGCGCCTCGGCGGCCTACTCTCGGAACATCGGTGCCTTGCTGCTGCACCTGCTCGCCGACGGCCAGATCGGCATCGACCTGAGCGATGAGATCCAGGCAGGTGTGGTCATGACCCACGACGGTGCCGTCGTACACCCGATGGTGGCCGCCGGAGTGGCCGCGCTGAGCACCACGCCGGGTCACTCGTGAGCGCCGCGCTGCTCTCCGACCTCAGCATCTTCGTGCTGAGCCTGCTGGTCGGGTTCGAGGTCATCAGCAAGGTGCCGGCGACGTTGCACACGCCGCTGATGTCCGGCGCCAACTCGATCCACGGCGTGGTCCTGGTCGGCGCGATCCTCGCCGCCTCGACCGCACACAACCCGCTCGGCTACATCCTGGCGTTCATCGCGGTGGCATTCGCGACTGCCAATGTCGTCGGCGGGTACGTCGTCACCGACCGGATGTTGCAGATGTTCCGCCGCCGGCCGGCCCCTGCCCCGTCCAACGACTCCGAAGCGGGCCCGGCGAAGTGAGCGACTTCGACACGGTGGTACGCCTGGCGTACCTGGTTTCTGCAGTCTGCTTCGTGCTGGGCCTGCACCTGATGAACTCCCCCGCGCGGGCCCGCCACGGCAACACGGTCTCAGCCGCCGGCATGACCCTCGCCATCGTCGTGACGATCGCGTACGTCGCCCATCAGGGCGCGATCACGACCACCGGCTGGCTGATCGTCGTCGCAGGCATCCTGGTCGGCGGCGTCGCCGGGTTGGCCGGCGCGCGCAAGGTGCACATGACCGACATGCCTCAGCTGGTGAGCCTGTTCAATGCCGCCGGCGGCGGGGCGGCCGCGCTGGTGGCGATCACCGAGTTCGTCCGCGTGGTGACGATCCATGGCGCCGAGCTCTCCACCCGGGCAACGGTCGCGACCGTGCTCGACGTGATCATCGGCGCGGTCACCTTCAGCGGATCGCTGATCGCAGCCGGCAAGCTGCAGGGCATCATCACGAGCGCGCCGGTGACCTTCCCGGCGGTCCGCCTGATGAACGCGGTCCTCGTACTGGGAGCGCTGGGGAGCGGCAGCTACCTGATCTGGGGCGACCACCGGGCGACCCTGGCGCTCGTCGCGTTCCTCGTGCTCGGGCTGATCTTCGGCGTGACGATGGTGATGCCGATCGGCGGCGCGGACATGCCGGTCGTGATCTCGCTGCTCAACGCCTTCACCGGTACCGCGGTGGCGATGGCCGGCTTCGTCATCGACAACAGCGTGCTGATCATCGCCGGCGCGCTGGTCGGAGCATCCGGCAGCATCCTCACCAAGCTGATGGCGACCGCGATGAACCGCTCGATCCGCAACATCATCGTCGGCGGGTTCGGCGCGGCGGACAGCACCGGGGTTGCCGTCGTCGGCGCCGGAGAGACGGTCCGCGCGGTCGAGGCCGACGACGTCGCGCTCCAGCTGGCGTACGCGCAGAAGGTGATTTTCGTGCCGGGCTACGGGCTCGCAGTCGCCCAGGCCCAGCACGAGCTGGCCGCGCTCGCCGACCTGCTCGAGCAGCGCGGCGTCGACGTCTCGTACGCGATCCACCCGGTCGCGGGCCGGATGCCGGGGCACATGAACGTCCTGCTCGCCGAAGCCAACGTGCCCTACCCGCTGCTGAAGGAGATGGACGAGATCAACCCGGAGTTCGCGCGCGCGGACGTTGCGCTGGTCATCGGGGCCAACGACGTCGTCAACCCGGCCGCGCGCCGAACCGACTCGGTGATCGCCGGGATGCCCATCCTCGACGTCGACCAGGCCAAGAGCATCGTCGTGATGAAGCGCTCGATGGGCCACGGCTACGCCGGCATCGACAACGAGCTGTTCACCAACCCGAAGACCGGGATGTACTTCGCCGACGCCAAGGCCGGCCTGGCCGCACTGGTGTCCGCGGTACGGTCGCTCGTCGCGAGCTGAGCCACTCGGTGGGGTCGCCCGAATCGTCATTTGCGGGCGCAAGTACCCTTGGGCCATGACTTCTCCCCCTTCGACCCTTGACTGGTTCACCGCGCTGCGCGAATCACAACGACGCCTTTCGGATCTCGTCGCTCCGCTGAGCGGCGAGGCCGTCGAGGCCCGGTCGTACGACAGCGAATGGTCGATTGCGCAGGTCCTGTCCCACCTCGGGTCCGGCGCGGTGATCTTTGCGCTGTTCGTGCAGGCCGGCACCAGCGGTTCGCCGGCGCCCGGCATGGAGGAGATCCAACCGATCTGGGACGAGTGGAACGCCAAGACACCCTCCGACCAGGCCAAGGACGGCCTCAGCGCGGACGCCGCGTTCCTCGGGCTGCTCGAGGAGCTCGACGAGGACGCTCGGGAGAAGTGGGAACTCGAGATGTTCGGGGGCCATCAGCGGATCGCCGATGTCGCCCGGTTGCGGCTCGGTGAGCACGTCCTGCACACCTGGGACGTCGCGGTCGCACTCGACCCGGCCGCGACGCTCTCACCGGCGGGTGTCGACCTCCTGATCGACCCGCTCGGCCAGCTCGCGGCTCGGGCCGGAAAGGCGCCGGACGAGCCGGTCGACGTGTCGATCACCACCACCGACCCGACTCACTCGTTGCGGCTGACCGCAAGCGCCGACGGCGTCTCGCTCGTCGCGGCCGGCTCTGACGTTGCGACCGGTTCTGGAGGGGCGCACCTGGAGCTGCCCGCAGAGGCGTTGATCCGGCTCGTCTACGGCCGGCTCGACCCCGACCACACGCCGCCGCTCAAGGCGGACGGCATCGACTTAGACCCGCTGCGCCGGATGTTCCCCGGCGTATGAACGACTCGGCCGGAGCTCGTC
>CAYNDD010000321.1:0-3781 GCA_964395425.1 uncultured Frankiaceae bacterium | reverse complement strand
CGCCGGATCCCGTACGCCAAGTGCGCGATTGCCGAGTGTGGAAGAACACAGCACCTCTGGCGCGCTGTCGGTCATCCGAGTGTTGACAGCCAGGCGAGCCCAATCCGCGACTTCGCTGTCAATGTGTGCAGCGAACGTCGTCGCGTGAGGTGTGTCCCTTACGGACGTGGGCGGTGTGCTGACCGGGGCAGGTCGCCCCGTCCTCGAAGTCGGGGCTGGAGCCTGCGAGGGTGTAGGACCCGGGGGCAACGATGAACTCGTAGCTGCCCAGGGGCCCCTCGGCGGCTGCATCGAAGGTTGCGACCACGTGACCGTCCTGGGACAGCGTCACGGTCCCGCCGAGGGGCACGAGCGAGTCGCCCTTGACCTGGTACAGCCCGCCATCGATGTACCCGTCTGGGCCGGCGATGTCAGATTTGAGCGCCTGAAACAACTTCCGCGTGGTCTCGACGTTGGGAAGGTACTTGCCGTCGCGGGTCACGGACAGCTGATCGCAGTTTCCGAGCCCGGACCAGGCGATCTGCCAGCTGTGGCCGCCCGCTCGCATCGTGGCGGCATACCCGAAGGTGGGCGGGAGCCCACCGATGCAACCACCGGGCGGACTGACCTTGGCGGCGTCGAAGGCCTTGACCAGCCGGCGTGCCTTCACCGGTGTCAACGTCACCTGACGCAGTGGTGCCTTGGCAGGCTGGTCCGTCCAGGTCCTGGCGACCGTCACCGTCGCGCTGACCGGGACAACCTCATTGTGGTGCCTGGCCGGGTAGGGCACGACCTCGGCGAAAGCAGCGATGTCGCTTGACCCGTTCGACCGGCCCAGGATTTCGACGTACAGATCGGCCTCGTCGAGATTCGACGGCAGATGCGCACGCGAGTAGAACAGGTCGGCGTAATTCTCAGCCTCACCCCCAGCTCCCGGCTGGCCATAGCCGGAGAGCCGCAGATGCGTCACCGGCGCCTTCTTCAGCACCCGGTAGACGTGCAGTGGTGAGCCCGGCACGGCCCAGTACCGCTCGCGGACGATGAGGTTGCTTACCCCGATCACCTGGCCCGGGTTCCGCAGCTTCGCCGGAACCTTCCTCAATACCGTCTCGCCGGCGATCCGCGGCCCGTCGCTGGTCAGCTTCTCCGCGTAAGTGACTGCCTGCCGATGATGCCCCCCTTGGACCGGCGCGACCGATGCGGTCGACGGTGCTTCGGGCCTAGTGCCGCTGCGCGGTCCGAGAGAGCCGGTCCCACAGGCCGCGGTCATCGCGACCGACACCGAAACGGCCAACCCTCCGACAATCCGTCCAACCGGCATGGACCCGACCTCACCAACACGGAAGTGGTTCCCGCAGTGTCGCACCGAAACGCCCTCAGTGGCTTGGCCCATAGAAGAACCGAGCGGCGCATCTCGAGCAGGCGACGAATCCGACTGCTCGCACGTCAGAAACCCTTTCAATGGGTGACAATCGCCAAGTGGCCGTGCGCCAGGGTGTCCGCGTCGCGGCGATTGCGTGCTCGGCCGCCGTACTCACGTCGTGCTCGCCCGGGACCCGGCACCGAGGTCAAAGCCGGATCCGCCGTGGACATCACACTCAGCGCAAGCATCAACGGCGGGCCGGGATGGTCCGGACCGCGGCCAAGGTCGGTAGTCCCAAACGTGAACGGCCTCGACGTCAACAAGGCCCTAGGCGAGATCACAACGCTCGGACTGTTCGCAAGCGTGACCGCCACCACGCCGACCGGCTCTCTCACGGTCACAAGCGAGACGCCACCGGCTGGCACCAGCGTTGCTGGCGGCTCAACAATCCAGCTGCACGCCGGCAGCGTCGGCAGCAAAGACTGTCCCTGAAAGAACCAACCCGGCGGTAAAGAACGCCGAATCGCATCCGCCACGTGCGCAACTGTCAAGTATGGAAGAACGGCACGTATCGTTCGTTGGTGCGACGCCGCCGCGGCGAAACCCCAAGCACAAGGTCCTGGGTGTACGCCATCCTTGTCCGCGCGCTGACCGCAGGCGCGCTCTGGTGGCTTGTCGTCACCAGTTGGTTCGACTGGCTGACCGCTATCTGTCTGATCCTTGCGGCCTTCTCGACCGCACTAATCGCATTGCTCATTTGGGCTGCCCTGCGTGCGCGGACGAGTGAGGCGTAGCACGTACTCGACAGAGCCCGGTACGGCCGACGGCTCACAGACCGTTGATCCGACGGTGACGTCAGCTACAGCCGGAGGTGCTGCCGCAGGATTCGCAGACGTAGCAGGAACCGGCCGGGCGCATCTTGACCCCGCAGGACAGGCAGAGCGGCGCGTCGGCCGCGGTGCCTTGCTGGGCCTCGATCAGCTCGGTCGAGGAGTGCGCTTCGATCGGCACACTGCCGCGCATCGTCTCGACGTCCACCTCGACCTCGTCGTCGTCGACCGGTGCGGTCGGCGCCGACCCGTACGACGTGGCGGCGACGCTGTTCGCCCGCTCTTCGGCAGTGTGGATGCCGAGCTCCGCCCTGGTCTCGTACGGCAGGTAGTCCAGCGCGAGGCGACGGAAAATGTAGTCCATCACCGACTGCGCCATGCGGATGTCCGGGTCGTCGGTCATGCCGGCCGGCTCGAACCGCATGTTGGTGAACTTCTGCACGTAGGTCTCGAGCGGTACGCCGTACTGCAGCGCGATCGAGATCGCGATCGAGAACGCGTCCATCACCCCGGACAGGGTCGAACCCTGCTTGCCGAGCTTGAGGAACACCTCGCCGAGTCCGTCGTCGGGGTATGAGCCCGCGGTCATGTAACCCTCGGCGCCGGCGACGGAGAACGACACGGTCTGCGACGGCCGCTTGCGCGGCAGCCGGCGGCGGACCAGGCGATGGTCGGTCGCGTCGGCCGCGACATCGGTCTTCTTGGCCCGCGCGTCGGTCAGCGGCTGGCCGACCTTGCAGTTGTCGCGGTAGATCGCGAGCGCCTTCAGCCCGAGCTTCCAGCCCTGGTAGTAGACGTCCGCGACTTCTTCGACGGTCGCGTCTTCGGGCATGTTGACGGTCTTGGAGATCGCACCGGAGATGAACGGCTGGGTCGCCGCCATCATCCGCACGTGTCCCATCGGCGTGATCGACCGCTCGCCCATCGCGCAGTCGAAGACGTCATAGTGCTCGGGCTTGAGCCCGGGCGCATCGATGACGTTGCCGTGCTCAGCGATGTGCTCGATGATCGCCTCGGCCCGCTCGTTCTCGTAGCCGAGCTTGGTCAGCGCCCGCGGGATGGTCTGGTTCACGATCTGCATCGAGCCGCCGCCGACGAGCTTCTTGAACTTCACCAGCGCGAGGTCCGGCTCGATCCCGGTGGTGTCGCAACTCATCATGAGTCCTATGGTCCCAGTCGGCGCGAGTACTGAAGCTTGAGCGTTTCGCCAGCCGTTCTTCCCACCGATCGCGAGGCACTCCTGCCACATCTTGGTGGCCACGTGCAACACGCGGGCGGCATCTGCGTCGACCGGGCGGACCTCGTCGTTGGCAGCGGCGTGCTTGCGCATCACCCGCTTGTGACCCTCGATGTTGCGGGCGTAACCGTCGTACGGACCGACGACGCCGGCCAGCTCGGCCGAGCGCTTGTAGGCCGTGCCGGTCATCAGCGAGGTGATCGCCGCCGCGAGTGAACGGCCACCCTCGCTGTCGTAGGCATGGCCGGTCGCCATCAGGAGTGCGCCGAGGTTGGCGTAGCCGATACCGAGCTGGCGGTAGGCCCGCGTGGTGTCGCCGATCGCCTCGGTCGGGAAGTCGGCGAAGCAGATCGAGATGTCCATCGCGGTGAT
>CAYNDD010000320.1:0-3792 GCA_964395425.1 uncultured Frankiaceae bacterium | reverse complement strand
CCGGTCCAGCACCGCGTCCGTGCTGAGGAAGACCTTGTAGAGCAACTGCCCTTTCGTGCAGTTGCCGGTCGTGCTTGCGCCGGTGCAGGCGTTGATGCTGGTCGGGTCGCCCGGGCTCGCAGAGGCACACGCCAGCATCAGCGTCCACGAGCAGTCGCCACACGCCTGCTCGGTGCCGGAGTGCGCGGCCAGGTCGAGCACCCACGGGACCCCGCGTACGGCGAGCAACCCGTGGAACTCGCCGGCGTTCTGGTTCGCACCGACGCCGCACGCAGTGATGCCGAAGGCGGTGCAGTGGCCCGGGCTCGCGGCGCGGGCGACACCCGGCACGAGTACGGTCAAGGCGACCACGAGTGCTGCGCACAACCCGAGCAAGCGCCTCATCAAACGGCCGTGATCCGGGCGATCAGCCACCGGCCCTCGACGTGCACCAGCAGGAAGTCGCGATGGACGCGCTGAGCCGGCGCCGCGTAGCTCAGGGTCTGGTTGTTCGGTCCGACCATGCCGCCCTTGGCGGCATTGAACAATACGAGCACATCCGCGACGCCGGGGCCATCGACGCTTGGGGTGTATTTGAGGACGTGGACGCGGTCGATGTAGCGCTCGCCGCGACTGCGCGCATACCTGACCGACCTAGCCTGTATCTGGCAGGGACACTTGGGCGTGAAGATCGCGCTCCAGCCCTCGGCGTTCATGTCGTCGTGCAGGTTGTTGAGGACCGAGTAGTAGCGCTTGACGACGCTCGTGGCGGCGGCCAGTTGCGTTGCCTGGCCGGCGAGCAGGGGAGGAGTCCCCGGGCCGGCCGTCGGGACCGCGATCGAGGCGGTGGGCGGCGTATGGTGTGGCGCAAGGCTTTGGGGCCCTGACGTCGCTCCACTCGCGCAGCCGCTGAGCGTAGCGACGAGCAGGACAGCGCAGGCGAAGCCTTTGCCCGATCCGGTGAGCACCGGCACAAGGTAACGAGGGCGCGACGATTGCGGCGGACGTTGTCCACAGGTCTCGAAATGCCCCCCGAACGGCGTAACGGGCGGTTGTGCCGGATGACCGTTCAAGCCCGACCGGAACGTGGCCGATGTGGAACGTGAGGCCCCCCACCCAAGGGACAGGCCGTGAGACGAGGTGTCCGTGATGTCCGACTCTGCTAACCGCTCCCAGCGGCTGGATCGAGCGATCGCCGACCTGCTGGCACAGGTGCCTGAGGTTGAGGCCGCGGCGGTGGTCTCGTTCGACGGCCTGCCGATGGCGAGCGCGCTTCCGGCGACGATGGATGAAGATCGCGTCGCCGCGATGAGCGCCGCCCTGCTGAGCCTCGGGGAGCGGGCCGCTGAAGGGCTCGGCCGCGGCTCACTCAATCAGGTCTACATCGAAGGCGACCACGGCACCGTGTTCCTGGTGTCGGCCGAGGACGAGGCCGTGCTCGTCGCGGTCGCGGCCCGCGGCGCCAAGGTCGGCATGATGCTCTACGAGGTACGCCGGTCCGCTCAGACCGTCGCCAACGTGCTGCGCGCCGAGGTCGAGCCGGAGTTCCTGGCCGAGCCGGCTGCCGAGCTGCCCCCACTGCAGGCGGTCGTCTCGCCGCTGCCCGAGCCGGAGTCCGCGCCTGTTGCGGACCTCGCCCCGGTGCCGGACGCCGAGCCGAGCGCGCCCTACGCCCCGATGTCCTCGGACCCGGCGTGGGTTTCACACCTTCCGAACGGTTCTGCGGTCGCTGCCAGCGACCCGCAGCCCTGGTCCTGACCACCTAGCCACCCGACGCCCACCCGAGGTCTGCCGTGAGACTTGAAGGCTCGCTAGACGCCTTCAGCCTGCCGGATATCTTCTCGCTTCTGAGCATGACGAAGAAGACCGGCGGACTGCATCTTCGCCGTTCCGGCGCGCATGGCGTCGTGTGGCTCGGCGACGGGCTGATCAGCGGCGGCGCCTCGGACCTGTCGAGGCTGGCGTTGGGTCGCCGGCTGGCCGGCAGCGGTCACGTCTCCGACGAGCAGCTCCGCGAAGCGGTCGAGCTGGTCGGATCAGCTCAGGACATCGGTCTTGCCCGCGCGCTGCGCGATGCGAGCGCGATCGACGAGGGCGAGCTGCACACATTGGTCTGCGAGCACATCGTGGACACCGTCTTCGACCTCATGCGCTGGACCGAGGGCGTCTTCGAGTTCGTGATCGACGAGGCCAACGTCGACGACGTCGGGGTGACCCTCGAGGTCGAGGAGGTCGTGACCGACGCGCGGCACCGGCTCGACACCTGGGCGACGATCGACGAGGGAGTCGCCTCGCTGGACACCGTGTTGTCGCTCTCGCTCAACCCCGACATCGACCCCAGCCTGAAGCGCGACGAGTGGGCCCTGCTCGCGCTCATCGACGGTCGCCGCACCATCAGCGACATCGTCGACCTCTGCGGCCGGGGTGAGTACGCCGTCATCGTCGCCCTCAACGAGCTGGTCACCAAGGGCCTGGTCCGCACCGAGGAGTCCGAAGGTGTCGCCGCGTTGCAGCACCGCCAGGATCTGGTCGGCTCACTCGAGACCGAGGTCGCACCAGCGACGTCGATCCTCGCCGACGTGCTGGCCGACAACTCTGCGGTCGGCGAAGCCGAGATCGAGACCGAGACCGCGTCCCTTCCGGTCCCGGCCGAGTCCGAGGCCGCAGCCGAAGCCGACGACGACGCGGGCAGCGACGACAACGAGCAGGTCGCGGAGATCTCAACTCTGCCGCGCGCCTCGTCCCACGACGACGTGGACGGCGGCCTCCAGTCGCACGACCACCCCGAGCCGCTGGCCGCGGCCGTGTCCGGTGGCGGGGTGCTCACCGCCGTACCGGCCGGGGCAATCGAGCGTGACCCGAGTGTCAACAAGAGCTTGCTGCTGCGCTTGATCGCCGGCGTGAGAGGGCTGTAGCTATGGCGACCAGGACACGTCGGCGGACCGCGGGCACCGCGGTGAAGATCGTGGTGACCGGCCCCTTCGCGGCCGGCAAGACCACCTTGATCCGCACGATCAGCGAGATCACGGTCCTGTCGACCGAGCGAAGCATCAGCGATGAGACCCGCGCGCGCAAGACCGACACCACCGTGGCGATGGACTTCGGCCGGATCACGATCGACCGCGACCTCGTGCTCTACCTGTTCGGCACGCCCGGCCAGGACCGGTTCGACTTCATGTGGGAGATCCTCGGCGAGGGCATGCTCGGTTACGTGCTGCTCGTCGATTCGTCGCGAGTCGACTCGCTCGACGAGGCGGTCAGCATCCGCGAGGCCTTCCGCAAGATGGCGCGGGTTCCCTTCGTGGTCGGCCTGAACCGGGCCGAGGGCCTCGACGAAGCCGAGGAGGCGAACGTCCGCAGCCGGCTCGACCTCGAGGACGACGTCCCGGTGGTGCCCTGCGATGTCACCGATCGCGAATCGGTGAAGGCGGTGTTGCTCGCCCTGCTGTACTCCGTTGTTGACTCGCTGGACGCCGCTGCCGCCGTGCAGGCCTAGCGCCCGGCGCGGGGGTAAGCGTGTTCGGCCGGCGCAAGAAGCCCGCCAAGCTCGGCATGCGACGCCGGACGTCGTTCGCCTGGTCCACTGTCGCCTTCCCGCCGCCGACACCGGTCGGGCCACCCGTCGACCAGCCCGGGCCGGACCCGGTCGCCGAACTGTCGCCGCAGCCGATTGCCCCCCCATTGCCGCCCGAGCCGGTCGTGGCAGTCGCGCCGGCCCCGCCGCCGCCCGAGCCGGTCATGGCAGTCGCGCCGGCCCAGCCGCCGCCCGAGCCGGTCGTGGCAGTCGCGCCGGCCCCGCCGCCGCCCGAGCCG
>CAYNDD010000319.1:0-3800 GCA_964395425.1 uncultured Frankiaceae bacterium | reverse complement strand
GGCGGCACGCTGTGCAGCACCGCGGACGGGTCGGCCTCGTGGAAGTAGACCAGGGACATCAGGTCCTCGTCGGGCGTGGCTGCATCCGGGGCCAGCACCCGGTGCCGGTTCGACACCCAGCGATCGCCGGTCCAGCGCGCCATCATGTCGCCGATGTTGATCGTGAACGCGCCGTCCACCCACGGCGCGTCGGCCCATTCGCCGTCCTTACCGAGCACCTGCAATCCGCCGGTGCCGAGCTGGCGGTCCAGGATGGTGAAGGTGCCGAAATCGGTGTGCGAACCGATTCGGACCTGCCCGGGCGCGGGCTCATCCATGTCGCGCAGCGCGGGATACCAGTGTGTATAGAAGGACCAGGTCGGATGGCCGGCGTGGGAGAGGAACTGCGTCTCCGGCAGCCCGAGCGCCACCGCCGCGATGGTCAACAGCTCGTCGACCAGCGACTGCATCTTCTCGATGTACGCCGTCACCGCAACCTGGTAGTCGGGCACCTCGTCCGGCCAGATGTTGTCGGTGAACCATTCCCGGTCGATCTCCGGGTCGCCGGTCGGCTCGAAGCACGCGACGTCGTAGGACTCCTTGAGGTCGGGCGGCGCGTTGACGCCGGGGTCGGAGTTGGCGTTGGCCTCGCCGCCGATCGGGGTCCAGCCACGGGGCAGCCAGCTGCCCTCACCGACCCGGATGCGGTACTGCATCTTGACCGGCTCCGGGAGCGCGAAGAAGGTGTGCGCCGCCGTGCGAACCGCGTCCCGGAGCTCGGTCGGCACGCCGTGATTGACGATCAGCAGGAATCCGATGTCCCGGAGCGCCGCATCGACCTCCGCGGCCACCTGCTCGCGGCCGGCCGCAGTGCCGGCGAACCACGGCGCCAGGTCGATGACCGGGACCGGTGAGCTACCTGCCGTCACCGCGCCCCCGCCCTTGGTAGCGCTTCGACGAGCCGGTCAATGTCGCCCCGATCGTTGAACCCGTGCGATGACACCCGCAGCCTCCCGTCGCGGACCGCACACATCACACCACGCTCCGCAAGGGCGGTGCAGACCGCGTGGGCGTCACCCCCGGGGACCTCGAAGGACACGATCCCCGACATCTCGCCCGCGCGAGTCGAGCTCGCCGCGCGGTAGCCGATCTCCTCGAGCTCCTCGACGATCGTGCGGCTGATCCCGAGCACCCAGTCGTTGATCAGCTCAATCCCGGCGGTCATGAAAAGGTCGATGCTCGCCCCCAGCCCGTACATCCCGGACAGGTTCTGAACGCTCGACTCGTAGCGCCGCGCAGTGGCGGCGTAATCGAGGTTGTAGTCGAGCTGCTGGGCGAGGATCGACGCGTTCTCGATGTTCTTCCAGCCCGGCGACACCACGTCCAGCTCCGCTCGCAGCGCCGGCGACACGTAACACAGGCTGATCCCGTACCCGGAGCACAGGCTCTTGTAGCCGTGCGCCGACACCAGATCGGCACCCAGGGTGCGGACATCGACGGTCAGGGCACCGGTGGCCTGCACCGCGTCGCACAACAACCAGACGCCGCGCTCGCGGCACAGCGCGGCCATCTCCTCGACCGGCGCGCGGAAGCCGTGGTAGCAGTTGACCAAGCTGATGCACACCACCCGGGTGCGTTCGGTCATCGCCGCAGCGACGTCGTCGAGGTCGAACCGATGCCGGCCGCGGTCCTCGATGAACCGCACCTTCACGCCGTGCTTCTTCTCCAGGGCCAGGAAGGGATAGACGCCACTCGGGAACTCGTTGTCGTAGACCACAACCTCGTCGCCCGAGCGCCAGTCCATGCCCAGGGCGACGAGGCCCAGACCCTCTCCGGTGCTGTGGAGCAGGGCCACGTCGTCCGGCGAGCACCCGATGAAGGCACCAACCTTGCCTCGGACACTGGCTGCCCCCTCCCACCAGTGTCCGAGGCCGGCCGGCCCCTCCCCGCGTGACATCTCCTGCAGCAGCCTGGTCTGCGCGTTGACGTTCGAGACCGGCAACGGCCCGTACGTCGCGGTGTTGAACCAGGCCTTGTGCTGCGTGACCGGGAACTCGTCCCGGCGCAGCTGGCCGAGCACATCGCCGGCCAGAACCATCAGCTCCCTCCCGCGGTCGCGAGCTCCTCGGTTCCGGCCATCTGCCCCTGAGCAAGTGCCTGACCTGCGGTGCCGGCCTTCAGCCGGGTCCGCAGACCGCCCGGGACGTAGTACCAGAACACTGCGATCAGCTGACCGACGATCGCGATCTTCGCGGCCTTGTGGTAGATCTGCGGCAGGGTGAAGTCGATGATCAGGGCCAGCTCCCAGAGGATGGAGATGACGATCAGCGGCTTGGCCCACTTGCCGAGGTCGAACGACGGCGACTTCTCGATGTGGTCGCGACGCCAGGCGTATGCCCCGACGATCAGGATGTAGACGATGCTCGCGAAGATCGGGGTCGCGCCGATCAGCGAGAAGTACGCATCGCCGGCCTTCGCCGCGTAGACCATGACCGCGATGTAGAGCACGGTCGTCAACGTCAGTGCGTTGACCGGTGTCCTGGTGTCCGGGTTGACCTTGCTGAAGTACGACGAGCCCGGGAACATGTTGTCCCGCGACAGCGAGTAGATCAGCCGGCCGATCGCCGCGATCTGCACCACCATCAACGCGAAGACCGAGTAGGCCACCGTCACCAGGAAGATCCGGGTGAACGCCGAGCCGAACCAGTAGTTCGCGATGAAAGCGATCGGGGTTCCGCTCGCCGCGGTGTTCGCGACGTTGGGGATGCCGTAGGCGAGCAGGATCAGCGTCACCATTCCGACGACGCCGGAGATCGCCACCGCGCCGATCATGCCGCGCGCCACTGTGCGCTGCGCGCCGATCGCTTCCTCACCGAGGTCGGCACAGGCCTCGAAGCCACCGATCGTGAAGGCGCCCATCAGCAGCGCGAGCGATGCGGCGTACCACACCGCCTGTCCGTGCAGCGGGCCGTGGTGGAAGATGAATCCGGCGCCATGGATATGCGGCGTCTTGATCAAGAACGCGGTCATCACGATGATGCCGAGGACCAGGGTGCCGAGGATCTCGGTGGCGAACGACCAGTTGTTGATCTTGGCGGTGATCCGGACCCCGACCACGTTGATAAGGCCGGCCAGCAGCAGCACGACGACCGAGACGAAGATCATCAGGTTCTGGTTGTTGTCGTTGAGACTCAGCACGTTGCCGATCGTCGGCGACAGCAGCAACAAGGTCTCGCCGCCGCTGGCAAGCGTGAAGGCGCAGAGCAGGTTGAAGCCGACGAACCAGCCGAAGCCTGGTCCGACCAGGCGGCCGCCCCACTGGTAGGAGTAGCCCGCGAGCGGGATCCGCGACCCGAGCTCGGCGAGCACGAACGCCAGGATCATGGCGAACGTTGCCGCAATCGGCCATAGCCAGATCGATGCAGTTCCGAATTCACCGATCGCGAAGCTGAAGTTGGTGAAGATGCCGGTGGTCACCGAAATCACCGAGAACGAGATGGCAAAGATCGAGAACAACCCAAGCGTGCGCCTGAGCTCCTGCTTGTATCCGAATTTGGTCAGCAGGTCCTGGTCGGCTCTGCCTTCGGTTTCACTGGTTGTCATGGACTCCCCTTCACCCGACTGACGAACTTTCGACTGGATGCGAATTGCCTCCTGCCACCGGGCACCCGATCCCCCGGTCTCTCCCGCTGCAGCTACGCCGTTGGCACGTCAGGTGCCCCGGTCATAGGCCCACCTCCGTATCGCGCAGTCGTTGACCCGAGCCTCGATGACCGGAAACCCGTTGCCGGCTCGGGTCGGCACCGGGATGTGCCCATTCG
>CAYNDD010000318.1:1849-3802 GCA_964395425.1 uncultured Frankiaceae bacterium | reverse complement strand
GCAACCGCGCCCGGAAGGTCGCGATCGGGTCGCGCGCCCGCCACGAGGCCTGCTCCCGTTCGGGTCGGTAGTCGCCGGCGAAGGCCTCCTCACCCTCGTTGTGCCCGTGCCAGCGATAGGTCATCGCCTCGATCAGCGACGGTCCCTCGCCGGCCCGAGCCCGGTCGATCGCGGCCTGGACGGCCTCCCGAACTGCAAGGACGTCGTTGCCGTCGACCTGCACGCCGGGAATGCCCATCGAAGCACCGCGATCCGCGATCCGCCCGGCGGTCAGCTTCGAGGTCGGCGTCCACTCGGTGTACTGGTTGTTCTCGCAGCAGAAGATCAGTGGCAGCTTCCAGATCGCGGCGAGGTTCATCGACTCGAAGAACACCCCCTGGTTGGAGGCGCCGTCACCGAAGAAGGAGATCGTGACGGTGTCGCGGCCGAGCTGGCTGTCGCCGAGCGCGGCGCCGAGCCCGATCGGGATGCCGCCGCCCACGATGCCGTTCGTGCCGATGATGCCGAGCGCGAAGTCCACGATGTGCATCGAGCCGCCCTTGCCGCGGCAGTAGCCGTCCACCCGACCGAACAGCTCGGCCATCATCCGATCGACACTCGCGCCCTTGGCGATGAGATGGCCGTGGCCGCGATGCGTCGAGGTGATCTTGTCCTCGGGTCGCAGCGCCGAGCAGGCCCCGACCGCAACGGCTTCCTCACCCATATAGAGGTGCACGAAGCCGGGCAGCCGGCCGCGCTTGAAGAGATGCGCGAGCATCTCCTCGAACCGACGGATCCGCAGCATGAGCCGAAGCATGCTGACCTGATCCTCGACCGACACGTGCGCGTCGGATGGCATCAGGGCCACTCCCGGGTGGGCGTCATGATTTGCTGCCAGGAAACCGAACTACCGGGCAAGAACGTTGTCCAGAACCTGCGCGTCAGGATACTGTATACGTGAATCGAGTCAAGGTGAAGGGTGGGCCGGCCGGCAAGCGGCGGCACGACCGACTCGAGAAGGCTGAGCGCGCGATCACACGGGTGCCCAAGATGATAGGAACCGGTTCAGTCGCAGGGCGGCAGCCGGGCCTTTGGGCCGTGCGGATCCCTGGATGGAGGACACCGCTGTGACCGTGCCAGCCGAAACCATCGACGGCTTCGCTCAGCTCCCCGGTCCGCTCAGTTCGAGCAGCCTGCCCGATGCGATCCACGAGATCCTCGAGGGCGCGATCGTCGAGGGCGTGCTCGAGCCGGGCGCGCGCCTGCGCGCCGACGACCTGGCCGCGCACTACGGCATCAGCCGGATTCCCGTCCGCGAGGCGCTTCGGTCGCTGGAAGCGGACGGTTGGGTCGAAATCCGACCCCGGTACGGCGTCTACGTGCGGCAGCGGTCCGACGAGGAGCTCGCCGACCTGTTCGAGGTGCGCGCGCTGCTCGAGGGGTACGTCGCCCGTCGCGCGGCCGAGCGCCGTACCGAGGCTGACCTCGAGCAGATGCGCGAGCTGGTCAAGCGCAGCAAGGAAGCGGCTCAGGCCGGCGACCACGCGGCGATCTCGCAGAGCAGCGCCGACTTCTACTCGCTGCTGCGCCGCACGGCCCGAAACTCCGTGCTCGAAGCCACCTGCGCGCGCTTCGCCAAGCGAGCCCGCTTCTACTTCGCCACTGTCGAGCACCAGCTCGGCCAGGACTGGGTCGGCGTGCACGAGCAGATCCTGCGGGCAATCAAGGCCCGGGACGCCGAGAAGGCCGAGTCGATCGCGCGCAAGCACATCGAGGACACCGGTTTCGCCGTCCACGAGCTGATCGCTGCACAATCCGCCTGAATAGCGTGTTCCGCGGAGCGCAACACGGGCTGCGATCGAGCGTCAGGCCTATTGCGGGGCACCTCGCAATACTGTAGACAGTATACGTGATTTCTACGGATCTCGGCCTGGCCGACCTGGAGGCCAAGGCGACCAACGTCCGACTTCGCGT
>CAYNDD010000318.1:0-1749 GCA_964395425.1 uncultured Frankiaceae bacterium | reverse complement strand
GGCATGGCCACCGCACAGCGCCATCGCGGCTTCGACAGCTGCACGGTCGTGGTCCACGGCGACGGTGAGATGAACGAGGGCCAGGTCTGGGAGGCCGCCGCCTACGCCGGCGCACACAAGCTGGACAACCTGCTTGTCATCATCGACCGCAACCAGGTCCAGGTCGACGGCACGACCGAAGAGATCCTCGACTTCGAGCCGGTCGCCGACAAGTGGGAGGCGTTCGGCTGGCAGGTCGGCTCGGTCGACGGGCACAACCTGACCGAGCTCTGTGAGACTCTGGCCCGCTTCCGGGCCACCCCTCGGGGCGGCCTCAACCGTCCGACGGTCATCATTGCCAACACCACGGCCGGCAAGGGGATCGACTTCATCGAAGGCGACGCAGCGTGGCACGTCGGCTATCTCCACGGCGTCGACAATGACGAGGCAATCCGCCAGATCACCAGCATGTACGACCACTCGGGAAGCTGAGGATGACCGACTACCAACTGCGGAGCGCGCAGTCGTTCGACTCGATCAACACCCGCCGGCTGGCCAAGCAGCTCGTCACCGTAGGACAAGGTCTCGCCGATCTCGGCGAGGAAGACGAGCGGATCGTTGCCGCGAGCTCGGACCTGAAGTTCTCCACGTTGCTCTCGGAGTTCGAGGAGCGTCACCCCAGCCGGTTCTTCCAGTTCGGCATCTCCGAGCGCAACATGATCGGTGCCGCAGCAGGGATGGCGGCGCTGGGGTTGCGGCCGTACGTCGGCACGTTCGCGTCGTTCGCCGGGATCCTCGGCTACGAAAACCTCCGCACCGACCTGGCCTACCCGAACATGCCGGTCCGGGTGCTGGCCACTCACGCCGGCATATCGATGGGCTATTTCGCCACGTCCCACCACGCCACCGAGGACATCTCGGCGCTGCGATCGGTCGCCGGGATGACGATCCTCTCGCCGGCCGACGGCCGATCCGCGGTTGCCCTGCTGCGCCAGACCGCGGCGTACCCCGGTCCGGTCTACGTCCGGCTCTCGCGTGGTCGCGACGAGTCGGTGTACGACGAGGTCCCCAGCGATTTCAGCGTCGACCAGCCTTACTCGCTGCGCGCCGGCGGCAGCCTGCTGATCCTCGGCACCGGGCTGATGGTGCGCAACTGCCTCGACGCGGCGACCGACCTCGCCGGCATCGGTATCGAGGCGACCGTCCTCGACGTCCACACGCTGAAGCCGTTCCCGACCGATGACATCGTGCGCGCCGCCGCCGCACATGACGCCGTACTCGTCGTCGAGGAGCACAACGTCGAGGGCGGCTTCGGCACGATGGTGCAAGAGGCGCTCGGCGCCGCGGCGGTGGGCGTTCCCTGCTACAAACACGGCCTGTACGACGAGTTCTGCATCATCGGGCCGCCGCACCACTGCTATCTCTATTACGGTCTCGACTCCACCGGCATCGCGACCGTGGCGCGGCGGCTGCTCGACCAGCTGCCGGCCGAGAAGTACTTCGCGCGGTCGGCGACCGAGCGGGTGCTGTGGACCGATGAGGACCGCGACCGCGTCCTGCGGGACGTGACCGAGCGCAGCCCGACCGCCAGGAGCTGAGCGCGATGACAACCGACGCCGACCCGCCACGATCGAGCGGAGCCGGCCTGCTCGAGGGTCGGGTCGCCTTCATCACCGGCGGCGCGCGCGGAATCGGCCTCGCGATTGCGCGCCGGTTCGTCGAGCAGGGTGCCCGGGTCGGGCTGGCGGATGTCGATCGCGACGCCGCGCT
>CAYNDD010000317.1:0-3811 GCA_964395425.1 uncultured Frankiaceae bacterium | reverse complement strand
GATGTCGCCGGCGATGGCCGAGTCGACCGGGCGGAGCGACTTCCCGAGCGGGCTCGACAGCGCGCCGACCTTCTCGTCGACGTCGTGGTCCTCGTGGCCGCGTTCGGCCAGTCCGTGGCCGGACACGTGCAAGGTCGCGTCGGCCTTCAGCGTCCCGGAAAAGACCCGGACGAGCGAGATCCGCCCGACGTACGGGTCGGTGGTCGTCTTCACGACCTCCGCGCACAGCCGTCCGGCGGGATCGCAGGTGAGCGGCTCGACCGCCGTGCCGTCGGGACGGGTGACCGCGGGCAGCGGGTGCTCGAGCGGCGACGGGAAGCCGCTCACCAGGATCTCGAGCACCTCGTCCATGCCGAGCCGGTTGCCCGCGCAGGCAGCGAGCACCGGGTAGAAGCTGCCACGCGCGACCGCGGTCTCGAGGTCGTCGATCAGCACCTTTACGTCGATGTCCTCGCCCTCGAGGTAGCGGTCCATCAACGTCTCGTCCTCGGACTCCGCGATGATGCCCTCGATCAACGCGTTGCGGTGCTCGGCGATCAACGACAGGTGCTCGGGATCGGGATCCCGCTGCTCCCGCGTGCCGCTGGAGTAGTCGATGACCTGCTGGGAGAGCAGGCCGATCAGGCCGCCGATCGTCTCCTCGTCGGCATGCAACGGGAGATAGAGCGGGAGCACGTTGTCGCCGAACGCCGACTGGCAGGCGGCCAAGGTCGCGTCGAAGTCGGCCCGCGGCGAGTCGAGCCGGGTGATGACGACCGCGCGCGGCATGCCGACTCCGGCGCACTCGTCCCAGATCGCCCGGGTGGTGCCGTCGATCCCCTCGGCCGCACTCACCACGAACAGCGCTGCGTCGGCCGCCCGCAGCCCGGCGCGCAGGTCACCGGTGAAGTCGGCGTACCCGGGGGAGTCGAGCAGGTTGACCTTGGCGCCGTCGTGCTCGAGCGGCGCGAGCGCCAGGCTGATCGATCGCTGCTGGCGGGCTTCGGCTTCGTCGAAGTCGGTGACGGTCGTGCCGTCCTCGACCCGGCCGGCTCGGGGAATCGTTCCGGTCGCGACGAGGAGGGCCTCGACGAGAGTTGTCTTGCCCGCTCCCGAATGGCCGACGAGCACGACGTTGCGGATCCGTCCGGGCTCGCCGGCCGTCGGTGCCCTGCCGGCGGCTCCTGCTGGGCTCGTCTTTTCGGCCATTGCAACCTCCTCGGCGGATCTCCTCGCCTCACCTTGCACCCGCGCCGATGCCCAGGACAAGCCCTTGCCCGCATCGGATTGCCGGGTTCGAGGGCCTCCGCTCGGTATCCTCGGCGCACAATGCTCGGCATTCATGCGCGCCCGCAGATAAACCGGGCGGTTGAGCCGGTCGCCAGGCGACTCGCCGCAATGGGGGTCACCCCGGATGCCCTGACCGTGATCGGCACGATCGGGGTCGCCGGCGGCGCGCTCGGCTTCTATCCCCGGGGTCAGTTCCTGGTCGGCACCCTGGTCATCACCGCGTTCGTCTTCAGCGACCTGATGGACGGCGCGGTCGCGCGGGTCAAGGGCAGCAGCGGGCCGTGGGGCGCCTTCCTCGACTCGACCCTCGACCGGGTCGGCGACGGCGCGGTTTTCGGCGCACTTGCGCTCTGGTACGCCGGCGGTGGCAACAGCGAGACACTCTGCGCAGTCGCGCTCTACGACCTGGTCGCCGGCGTGGTCACGTCCTACGCGAAGGCGCGCGCGGAGAGCCTCGGGATGACCTGCAACGTCGGGATCGCGGAGCGCTCCGAGCGGCTGATCGCGGTCCTGGTGCTCACCGGCTTCTCCGGCATCTTCAATCTCAACATCCTGCGGGCGATCGCGCTGTGGGGTCTTGCGGTGGCGACGACGATCACCGTCGTGCAGCGGATCGTCGAGGTACGCCGGCAGGCTCGTCCCCGGACTCAGCCGGCATGAACGACGCCGTCGTCGACGCGGCGTACGCGACCGGGTGGTCGGTCGTGCGCGGAATGCCGGAGTGGGTCGCGCGGCGGCAGTTCGATGCCGCGGCCGACGCGATCTGGCTGCGATCCGGCAAGAGCGTGCAGCGGCTTCAGAGCAACCTGGCAAGGATCCGGCCGGACGCGTCCGAGCACGACCTGCGGATGCTGACCCGGGCCGGCGTCCGTTCGTATCTCCGCTACTGGTGCGAGGTCTTCCAGCTGCCGAAGATGTCGACCGAGCAGATCCTCCGCCGGGTCGACGTCGAGGGTGACCCGCGCCTCCGGGCCGCGGTCGCGGCCGGCAACGGGTTGGTCCTGACGCTTCCGCACATGGGCAACTGGGATCTGGCCGGCGCCTGGCTGACCGGCACCGGCGTGCCGTTCACGACCGTCGCCGAGCGGCTGAAGCCGGAGTCGCTGTTCACCCGGTTCGTGGAGTTCCGCGAGTCGCTCGGCATGGAGGTGATCCCGCTCACCGGCGGCGAGGCGCCGCCGTACTCGATCCTCGCGGAGCGGCTCCGGGCCGGCGGTGTCTTGTGCCTGCTGGGCGACCGCGACCTGACCACGAGCGGCATCGAGGTCGACTTCTTCGGCGCGTCCGCGCGGATGCCCGCCGGACCGGCCGCGCTCGCCCACGACACCGGCGCCGCGCTGTTGCCGGTGACGTTGTCCAACCCGACCCGGTGGCGCTGGTCGCTGAGCATCCACGAGCAGGTCCCGGTGCCGCCCGACGGCGATCGCGCCGCGAAGGTGCACGCGATGACGCAGCAGGTTGCCCGGGTGTTCGAGCAGGGGATCGCGAAGCATCCGCAGGACTGGCACATGTTGCAGCGGATCTGGTCCGCCGATCTTCATCCCGGCCCACGCATGCAGCGAACGGCGGTCTGAGCGATGCGAGTCGGGATCGTGTCGCCGTACCCGTGGGATGTCCCGGGCGGCGTGGTGGCGCACATCGCCGATCTGGCCGAGGCGCTGATCGCGCGCGGCCACGACGTCGCAGTGATGACGCCGGTCGACGACGACGAGACGCCACTGCCGAACTACGTCACCCGGGCCGGTCGCAGCGTGCCGATCCCGTACAACGGGTCGGTGTCGCGGTTGTTGCTCGGCCCGGTCAGCGCGGCCCGGGTGCGACGTTGGCTGCACGACGGCGAGTTCGACGTGCTGCACGTGCACTCGCCGGAGACCTTCTCGTTGTCGCTCCTGGCGCTCGGCAACGCCCAGGGGCCGATCGTCGCGACCTTCCACGCGGCGAACCCGAAGTCGCGAATCCTGTCGATGATGCAGAGCTCGCTGCAGGTCTATCTGGAGAAGCTGTCCGGCTCGATCGCGGTGTCGCCCGCTGCGCGCAAGACCATCGTCGACCATCTCGGCGGCGATGCGGTCGTGGTGCCCAACGGGGTGCACATCGCGAAGTACGCCGGCGCCTTGCCGTTGCCCGGCTGGCCCGGCGGCGGCGGTGCCATCGGTTTCGTCGGACGGGTCGACGAGCCACGCAAGGGCCTGGACGTCCTGCTCGCCGCCTTGCCCTTGATCCGCCGCGAGCATCCCGGCGTGCGGCTGCTCGTCGCCGGTCCCGGCAAGTTCGACGGGCCGGTCGACGGCGTGACCTTCCTCGGCCGGGTCAGTGACTCCGACAAGGCACGGCTGCTGGCCTCGGTCGATGTCTTCGCCGCGCCGAACACCGGTGGCGAGAGCTTCGGGATCGTGCTACTCGAGGCAATGGCGGCCGGCGCGCCGATCGTGGCCAGCGACCTGGACGCCTTTGCCCGGGTGCTCGACGACGGCGAGCTCGGTGACCTGGCCGGCGCCGGCGACCCGATCTCGCTGGCGGCCGCGTGCTCGGGCCTGCTCAG
>CAYNDD010000316.1:0-3827 GCA_964395425.1 uncultured Frankiaceae bacterium | reverse complement strand
ACCGGCAATCTGTTGACCCTGCTCAATCCACTGTCGCTGCTCGGAGGGATAGTCACGACGGTGGCATTTGCGTTGCACGGCGCGGTGTTCCTCGCGCTGAAGACCGATGGTGACCTGCGGCACCGGGCTCGGCGGCTCGCTTCGCAGCTGGCGATGGTCGCGGTTGCGGGCGGCGGTCTCTATCTCGTGATCGTTCAGGCCGAGCATGGTCGCCCGGCCGCGGACGTCCTCGCTGCCGGTGCTGCGCTCGCCCTCGTCGGGGCGGTATTCGCGACTCTGAGCGGGCGCGAAGGGTGGGCGTTCCTTGCGACCGCCGCGGCCCTCGCGTTCGTGGTCAGCACGTTGTTCGCCGACCTCTGGCCGAACGTGATGCCGTCGAGCACCAGCGCGGCCGACAGCCTGAACGTGCACAATGCGTCGAGCTCGCCGTACACGCTGGGCGTCATGACCTGGGTGGCCGGCTTTGCGACTCCGGTCGTCCTGGTCTACCAGGGCTTCACCTACTGGGTGTTCCGCAAGCGGCTGACCCGCGCCGACATCCCCGGCGACGTCCGCACCGGCGGCGTACCCACCGGCGGCGCACCCAGCGGCATCGCGGTGTCGAGCGGGTCGTGAAACCGGTAGACCCACGCCTGCTTCGACGGGGCGCTCCGGCACGCCGCTACCTCGGCGTGGTGGTGACCGCGGGCGCCTTGACCTCGGGTCTGATCGTGGCGCAGGCCACCTTGCTCGCCTACGCCATCGTCCACGCCGGGCGCGGTCTCGCTGCGCTGCGCGGTCCGCTGTTGGTGCTGCTCGCCGTTCTCGTGGCCCGCGGCGTGCTCAGCTATGCCGGCGAGGTGAGCGCGCTTCGCGCGGCGGCGGCGGTGCGCTCATCGCTGCGCCGGGACGTCGCGACCCAGCTCGTCCGGCTCGGCCCGGCCTGGACGAACGGCGAGCGGTCCGGATCGATCGCAACCTTGATGACCAAGGGGTTCGACTCGATCGATGGCTACTTCGCGCGCTACCTGCCGCAGCTGGTTCTCGCCGCCTTGGTCCCGGTCGTCGTGGTGGCGCGGGTCGCCGGCTCCGACCTGATCTCCGCGCTGACGATCGGTGCCACCGTCCCGCTCATCCCGCTCTTCATGATCCTCGTCGGGATGCACACGAAGGCGCGCACGGATCGCCAGTGGCGTCAGCTGTCGAGGCTCGGGGGGCACTTCCTCGACGTGGTCGAGGGACTGCCGACGCTCAAGGTGTTCGGCCGGGCCAAGGCGCAGGTGGCGCTGATCCGGCAGGTGAGCGAGGACTACCGGCGTACGACGATGGCCACCTTGCGGGTGGCCTTCATGTCCGCGCTCGTGCTGGAGCTGCTGGCGACCCTGGCAACCGCGGTGGTTGCGGTCGAGGTCGGGCTGCGGCTGCTGGCCGGCGACCTGTCCTACCAGACCGCATTGCTGGTGTTGCTCCTCACGCCGGAGGCCTACCTCCCGCTGCGCGCGGTCGGCGCCAGTTTTCACGCCAGTGCCGACGGCGTCGCCGCGGTCAACGACGCCCTGGCGGTGCTCGACACCGAACCGGCCGTGGGGCCGGCCGGAGCCGGGGCCTGCGACCTGCGCCGCGACGTGATCGGCCTGACCGGCGTCAGCGTGCGCTATCCCGACCGGGCGTCGAACGCCCTGGACCAGGTCGACCTCGAGATCGCGCCCGGTGAGCGGGTGGCGGTCCTCGGCGAGTCCGGGGCAGGGAAGTCGACGCTGCTGTCGGTCCTTCTGGGTTTCGTCCCGATCACGACCGGGACCATGCGGGTCGGCGTTCGGTCATGGGCTGATATCGACATCGAACAACTGAGGACTCAGATCGCCTGGGTGCCGCAGTCGCCATACGTGTTCGGTGGGACGGTCAGCGACAACATCCGGCTCGGCGCTCCCGCCGCGTCCGACGCGCGCGTCGCGGCGGCCGCCGCGGCGGCCGGGTTTGCGAGCGTGGTTGGCGAACTGTCCGACGGCTATGCGACCGTCCTCGGTGACCGGGGAATGACGCTCTCGACCGGTCAACGGCAGCGGCTGGCCCTGGCTCGCGCGTTTCTTCGCGATGCTCCGCTCGTGGTGCTGGACGAGCCGGCCGCGCACCTC
Source organism: uncultured Frankiaceae bacterium (assembly GCA_964395425.1). Classification (GTDB taxonomy): domain Bacteria; phylum Actinomycetota; class Actinomycetes; order JAFAQI01; family JAFAQI01; genus DATAUK01. The sequence goes on along the minus strand of CAYNDD010000316.1, from coordinate 1,713 downwards.
GATGCGCTGACTGCCGCCGAGATCCGCGCGGCGGTTGCCCGGCTCGCGGCCGGGCGCACGGTGATCCTGGTGACCCACGACGACCGCTGGCTGGACCTGGTCGATCGAACCGTCGTGCTGCGCGCCGGTCGCGTCGAGCCGGCTCTGGCGGTGGCGTGATGGCGACCGAAACCGTTCCGGCGACCCGCTGGCCACTGGTTCGGCTGCTTGCCCTCGGCCGGCCGGTTCGCGCCACACTCGCGCTCGCGGTGGCGGCGGGCGCCGTCACGGTGGGCGCCGCGATTGCCCTGATGGCTGCCTCCGGCTTCCTGCTGTCCCGGGCGTCGCAGCACCCGAACATCGTCGCGCTGTCCGTGGCGATCGTGGCGGTGCGCGGTCTCGGCATCACCCGCGGCATCGGCCGGTACGTCGAGCGGCTGGCGGGCCATGATGCCGCGCTGCGCATCTTGTCCGACCTGCGTGCTTCGGTCTACGCGCGACTTGAGCAGTTGGCTCCGAGCGGGTTGTCCCGGCTGCGCAGCGGCGATTTGGTGGCCCGCTTCGTCGCCGACATCGACGCCGTCCAAGACCTGTTCATCCGCGGCATCGCACCGCCACTTGTCGCGGCCCTGGTCGGTGGGTTGACAGTGGCCTTCGCGGTAGCGATCGCGGCACCCGGCGGGGCGATGCTGGCGGTCGGGTTGCTCGTCGCCGGCCTCGGGCTGCCGGCCCTTGCATTCGCCCTCTGCCGCCGGCCGGCGAGCGCGGCGAGCGAGGTCCGTGGCGAAGTCGCGGCCGCCACCGTCGACCTGGTAGCCGGCTCGGCCGAGCTGATCGCCTACGGCGCGGCGGATGCCGCGGTGGAGCGACTGGCCGAGCGCGACCGCGAGTTGTTACGGCTGTCCCGCCGCTCGGCAGCGGCAAATGCGCTCGGGGCAGGCGGCGCGACCTTGGTCAGCGGGCTGACCGTCTTTGCCGTGCTGCTGTCCGGGGTGGCCGCAGTACACGGCGGAAGTCTCGGCCCGGTGCCACTCGCCGTACTCGTGCTGACCGCCATCGCGTCGTTCGAGCTGACCGCAACCCTGCCGGCCGCGGTGTTGGCGGTCGCTTCGGTCCGCGGCTCGGCACGACGGGTCTTCGAGGTCATGGACGTGCCGGTCCCGGTCCGCGACCCCGCGCTGCCGATTCCGGCTCCGACCGGGCCGGTGACGGTCCGGCTGTGCGGGGTGAGCGCCCGGTATCCGGGGTCGGAGCACGATGCCCTGACCGGGATCGACCTCGACATCGCGCCGGGTCGGCGGGTCGGCGTGGTCGGCCGATCCGGGGCCGGCAAGAGCACTCTTGCCGCCATCCTGATGCGGTTCGTCGATGTGAGCAGTGGATCGTTCCTCGTCAACGAGGTGGAGGCGGGTCGGCTCGACGGTGACGACGTACGGCGACTGATCGGCGGATGTGCCGCCGACCCGCACATCTTCGACTCGTCGTTGCGCGAGAACCTCCGACTGGCACGATCCTCCGCAACCGACGACGAGCTGTATCGGGTGCTCGCGACGGTGCGGCTCGAGGATTGGGTCCGCGAGCTGCCGGCCGGTCTCGACACCGAGGTCGGCGCGCGCGGCGTCGCGATCTCCGGCGGTCAGCGGCAGCGGCTCGCGCTGGCTCGCGCGGTCCTCGCCGATCCCGCGGTCTTGATCCTCGACGAACCAACGGCGCATCTCGACCCGGAAACGGCCG
>CAYNDD010000315.1:0-3866 GCA_964395425.1 uncultured Frankiaceae bacterium | reverse complement strand
CGCCATCCGATCGGCCGCACCGTCACCGCGACCGACAACTCGTGGTTCACCCTGCTCACCCAGAACACCGCGCGGGTGCACTTCGACCAGCACTACGCCAGCCAGACCGAGTTCGGCCGGCCGCTGGTCAACTCCGCGTTCGCGCTCGCGCTGGTGACCGGACAATCCGTCACCGACATCTCGCAGAACGTCTTCGCGAATCTCGGCTGGGACGAGGTGCGGCTCCCGAACCCGCTGTTCGAGGGCGAGACGGTCTATTCGGCGTCCGAGGTGCTCTCCGCCCGACGATCGCGGAGCCGCCCGCAGGCCGGGATCGTGACGGTGCTCACCACCGGCTACACCGCCGAGGGCAAGGTGGTGATCACCTTCAAGCGGACGGTGATGGTCTACCTGCGCGGGCACGGTCCGACCACGCCGCCGCCGCCGGCCACATGAGCTGGCAACCGCCGGGGCCGGCGCTGCTGTTCTGCCCGGGTGACCGGCCCGATCGCTTCGGCAAGGCGGCCGGGATCGCCGACGCGGTCATCGTCGATCTCGAGGATGGTGTCGCGCCGGCCGACAAGCCGGCTGCCCGGCTCGCGTTGGCGCAGGCCGGGCTCGACCCGGCCCGCACGGTGGTGCGGATCAACGCGGTCGGCACGGCGGACCATGCACTCGACCTGGCCGCACTTGCCGGTACGCCGTACGACGTGGTGATGCTCGCGAAAACCGAGACCGCAGAACAGGTTCGGGGCCTCGCCCCGCGCGAGGTGGTGGCCCTGTGCGAGACCCCGGCCGGCGTCCTCGCCGCCGCCGACATCGCGGCTCGCTCAGCCGCGGTGATGTGGGGTGCGGAAGACCTCATCGCCGGGTTGGGCGGCCGGTCGAGTCGGCGCGCGGACGGGACGTTTCGCGACGTCGCGACCCACGCCCGGTCACAGGTGCTCCTGGCTGCCGGTGCCGCCGGAGTGCCGGCCATCGACACGATCCACGTCGACTTCACCGACCTGAGCGGGCTGGCCGTGCAGGCCGACGACGCGGCCGGCTCAGGGTTCGCAGCGCTGGCCTGCATCCATCCCCGTCAGGTCGAGGTGGTGCGAGCGGCATTCCGGGGCACCGACGAGGAGATCGCGTGGGCCCACCGGGTGCTCGCCGAGGCGGCCGGGCGCCCTGGCGCGTTCCGGTTCGAGGGGCGGATGGTCGACGCGCCGGTGCTTCGTCACGCCGCGCTGATCATCGCGCGATCGCAGGATCGCACCTGACCGGTCGGTCGACCCTCAGCCCATCCGCACGGTCGCCGAGGTGCCGAACCGTTGCGCCACACCGATCTTGAGACTGGTCAGCCGGCCCTTCATCAAGGCGTTGCCGGCCGTGACGAGGGCGCGCTGCGCCGGGCCGTCACCACCGAACGCTTTGATCGCCAGCTCCGGGTAGACGTTCGCGGCCGCGAGCAGGGCACCTGCGCAGCCGAGCGCGCCCGCGACCAGGGCCAAGCTGCTCGCGCCGGTGTAGATCGCACCCGGGAAGGTCTCGAGCTCGTCGTAGAGCCGGCCGATGTCGCCGCTGGAGTCCTTGACCCCGGCCACCGGCAGGCCGGCCAGGGTGTCAACGCCGATCCCGGGCGCGGAGGCGAACGGGAAGTGGTAGGCGAGCAATGGTGTCGAGCTGGCAATCTGCGCGATGGCCTCGTAGTACGGCCGCGGGTCGGCGCTCCCGGGTGGGGACAGCGCGAGCACTGCATCGGCGCCGGCGTCGCACACCGCGGCGGTGATCTCGACGGCTTGCCGGGTCGACGGCGCGCCCGCGCCGGCTAGTACGGCGACTCCGGCCGGCAGTGCGGCGCGCACCGCACGGACCAGGTCGGCTCGCTCCTCGAGGCTGAGCGAGCCCGCCTCTCCGGTCGTGCCGGCCACCAGGAACGACACCAGTCCGGTGTCCGCGAGTTGCGCGGCGAGGTCGGCAGTGGCTTTCGCATCGACCGCACCGGCCGAGTCGAACACGGTGACGAGAGCCACGCCCACTCCGTGCGGAAGTGCACCCGACATCCGTCGACCCCCTTCGCCCGCCCGCATTGGAATTGTCGCAATTGCGGCTCGACGAATCTCTTGACACCGCACCTGCCGAGCGTTAAACCGTCAACACGCTAAATAACAACTTTATAGCCGACTTAGTTGATCATCGGGTCGAGGGGGAGTTGCGGGCAATGGGAAAGCTTGACGGCCGGGTGGCGATCATCACCGGTGCGGGCAGCGGGCAGGGGGCCGCTGCGGCCCGGTTGTTCGCGAGCGAGGGCGCGGCGGTCGTGGTCGCCGAGGTCAACGAGGAGACCGGCAAGCAGGTCGCCGACGAGGTGACCGGCGCGGGCGGCACCGCGGTTTTCTCGCCCTGTGACGTCTCCAGCGCCGAGCAGGTCAAGGCGACGGTCGACCTCGCGGTCGGCGAGTACGGCCGGCTCGACGTGCTCTACAGCAACGCCGGGCTGTGGTTCTCCGCGCAGGGCAACTACCGGCCGGGCATCACCGACGCGCCGTCGCCGCTGCTCGAGGAGAACATCTGGAACCGCACGATCGACGTCAACCTCAAGGGCACCTATCTCGGCGCGAAGTTTGCGATCCCGGAGATGAAGAAGGTCGGCGCCGGGTCGATCATCAACGTCTCGAGCATCGCCGCGTTGCGGGTCGGCTCCGGCGCCTCGGATGCCTACACCGCCGCCAAGGGCGGGATCGCGACGATGACCAGGACCCTCGCGATCGAGCACGCGGAGTTCCAGATCCGCTGCAACTGCATCTTCCCCGGCGCGATCAAGACGCCGCTGGCCGGGCCGTTCACCCCTGAGTACGAGGAAGCGGTGAAGAGTCACGTGCCGCTCGGTCGCTGGGGTCAGCCCGAGGACATCGCGAAGATGGCGTTGTTCCTCGCCTGCGACGACTCGTCGTGGGTGACCGGCCAGTTCTTCGTGGTCGACGGCGGCTACACCGCGAAATGAGCGCGGTGGTGACCGAACTCGACGGCGGGCGGGCCACCGCGCTCCGCATCGGCGGCGAGGATGTCGAACCGCTGAGCGGCCGGACGTACGTCGTCGACAACCCCGCCACCGGGAGCGTGGTCGCGGAGGTGGCCGACGCCGGCGCGGCCGATGTCGACCGCGCCGTCGGGGTGGCGCGGCGCACCTTCGTCGACGGTGGCTGGCGCCGGTTGCCGGCGCCGCGCCGCGGCGAGATCCTTCGCGTCGTCGCCGGCCTGATCGAGGCCCGCGAGTCCGAGCTCGCCCTGATGGAGTCGCTGTGCTCGGGCAAGGCGATCGCCGACTGTCGCGCCGAAGTGCTGGCCGCGGCTCGCTACTTCCGCTTCTACGGTTCGGCGGTCGACCACCTGACCGGCCAGACCATCCCGGTCAACAACACCGGCCTCGAGATGACCTTGCGGGAGCCGATCGGGGTCTGCGCACTGATCGTTCCGTGGAACGGGCCGATCGCGGTTGCGGCGAAGAAGGCGGCGCCGGCGCTCGCGGCCGGCAACTCCGTGGTGCTCAAGCCGGCCCCGCCGACTCCGTTGACCGCGTTGGAGCTGGAGAAGCTCTGCCTGGCGGCCGGCGTACCGGCCGGGGTGTTCAACGTGCTGACCGGATCGTCGCGGGAGCTCGGTCAGGAGCTCGTGTCGCACCCGGACGTTGCGAAGATCAGCTTCACCGGCAGCACCGCGACCGGGGTCGACATCCTCACCCGGGCCGCCGCGGGCATCAAGAGCGTGAGCCTGGAGCTCGGCGGCAAGTCGCCCAACGTGGTGTTCGCCGACGCGGACGTCGCCGAAGTTGCTGCCTCTGCGATCGGCGCGGTGTTCGCCAACTCCGGGCAGGACTGCTGCGCGCGCAGCCGGATGATCGTGCA
>CAYNDD010000314.1:0-3884 GCA_964395425.1 uncultured Frankiaceae bacterium | reverse complement strand
GCATGTGTTAAGCACGCCGCCAGCGTTCGTCCTGAGCCAGGATCAAACTCTCCATTGATGTCTACAGATAATCCGCCGCCGGCTCCGAAGAGGACGGCGTCGGTTCATCGACACATTGAAAAGTACGGTTCTGGTGAACCGTATTTCACCTGACGTTGCTCAGACTTACAAACTAGCTGTTCGTCTGTCATCGCCAATTTTTGCCCGTTTTGGGGTCGCCGAAGCGGCCCAAACGCGGACGTTTGGCACTGACTTTTGGCACGCTGTTGAGTTCTCAAGGGACGGATGCGCACCGGCCGGGGTCTCTCGACCCGTCTCGGGGCAACCGAGCCACGCTATGTCAGCCACCAGCCGGTGTCAAAGACCGCCGAGCGGGAATCGAGCGTGCCGAGGCCAACCCCAGTATCCCAGAAAGCCGGGCCGGGCCTGCGGCGGGGCGGGGCAGCGCAGCGCTAGGGACGGGCGGTGCTGACCTCGATCCCGGCGAGCTGTCGCCGGCCCCGCCGAAGCACCATCAGGCCGCCGGCCAACAGGTCCGAGGGCCCCGGTAGGAACTCGGGATCCGTGACGGGCACGTTGTTGAGAGAGGCGCCGCCTCCGCTGACCGTTCGACGGGCTTCGGACTTGGTCGCGCACAGGCCGGTGGCCTCGAGCAGGTCCACGATGTTCGCGGTCAAGCCGTCGACCCGGTGCAGGCCGGCCTCCTCGAGCGCGCCGCGCAGCGTCGCCGGGTCGAGGTCGCGCAGCTCACCGCGCCCGAACAGTGCCGCGCTCGCCGCGATGACCGCCTCGGTCTCCCGCGCACCATGCACCAGCGTGGTGAGCTCGGCCGCCAGCCGGCGCGCCGCTGATCTGGCCGCCGGCCGCTCCGCGGTCTCCCGCTCGAGCGCCTCGATCTCCTCGCGGTCGAGAAACGTGAAGAACCGCAGATACCGCCCGACGTCGGCGTCCGCGACGTTGATCCAGTACTGGAAGAACGAGTACGGCGAGGTCAACGCCGGGTCCAGCCAGAGGCTGCCGCCACCGGTGGACTTGCCGAACTTGCGCCCGGACGAGTCGGTGACCAGCGGCACGGTCAGCGCGTGCGCCGGCTCCCGCTCGCCGTTGCGCCGGATGAAGTCGAGACCGGCGGTGATGTTGCCCCACTGGTCGGTCGCGCCGATCTGGAGCCGGCAGCCGTGGTCCCGGTAGAGCCGGAGATAGTCGTAGGACTGCAGCAGCGCGTAGCTGAATTCGGTGTAGGACAGGCCCTCGCCGTTCAGCCGCGCCGAGATCGACTCCTTGCCGAGCATCACGTTGACCGAGAAGTGCTTGCCGACCTCGCGCAGGAAGTCGATCGCGGACAGCGACGCGGTCCAGTCGAGGTTGTTGACCAGCAGCCCGGTTGAGAGGTCCACGAACCGCTCGAGCTGGGGGCGGAGTCGCTCGACCCGGGCCGCGATCTCGTCGCGGTCCGCGAGGGCGCGCTCCGACTCCCGTCCGGACGGGTCGCCGATCAGCCCGGTGGCGCCGCCGGCCAGCACGATCGGCCGGTGGCCGAAGAGCTGAAACCGGCGCAACGTCAACATCGGCATCAGGTTGCCGGCATGCAGGCTGTCGCCGGTTGGGTCGAAGCCGGCGTACAGGGTGACCGGTCCGGCATCGAGGTCCTTGCGAAGGGCATCCAGGTCGGTCGACTGGGCGAGCAGGCCGCGCCACTCGAGCTCGTCGATGATGTCGGCGGTCACTCAGGCATCCTCCCCTACCTCGATCCGGGCGCCCGGCTGATTTTTGCGGCGTGCGAGATGAGGCCGGTACGCCGACACGGTCCGGTCCCCGTCGATCCAGAACCGCCACGGCCACTCCGCCGCCTTCGAGATGCCGACCCGGGGGCCTCGGCGCACGAGCGCCTCCGGTACCCGCGAACCGGCCAGGACCCGCAGCGGCGAACCCCGGCGGGCGACGTCCGCACCGTCGAGCCGGCGGTCGATGTCGAGCGCCTGGCACAGCCGGGCCGGGCCGCGAGCGAGATCACGCGCGGTGGAACTCCCCCGCCGCGACGCGGCCCGGTCGAAGCCGGCGACCACCTCACCGGCGCGAAGCAGCGCGGCAGACGCGACTCCGGGCGGGCCGCACACCAGGTTGACGCAGAAGTGCATGCCGTAGGTGAAGTAGACGTAGGCGTGGCCTGGTGGGCCGAACATCACCGCGTTGCGCGCAGTCTCCCCGCGGTAGGCGTGCGAGGCGGGGTCGTTCGCGCCGTCGTACGCCTCGACTTCGGTGAGGCGCACCTGCACGCCGTCATGGTCGATGACGCAGCCGAGCAGGTCACGGGCGACGTCGAGCACCGGGCGGTCGTAGAAGCCGGCCGGAAGCGGCGGGCCCGGCCGCGCGCCGGTCGATGCGCGGGTCACTGTCGGCTCAACCGTGGGTGGCCCAGCTGTGGTGCGCGGTCAGGACGTCGCCGAGCTGGTCGAGCTGCTCACGCACCCGCTCGGGCGCGGTGCCACCCGCCGCAGAACGAGCCGCCAGCGCGCCCGGCACCGACAACACGTCGCGCAGGTCCGGGGTCAGGTGCGGGCTGATCGCGGCCAGATCGGCATCGGAAACCTCGCTGAGGTCGCAGCCCTGCTCCACGCACCAGGCAACGAGCGCACCGACCGCCTCGTGCGCGTCCCGGAACGCAACGCCACGGCGCACCAGCTGCTCGGCCAGATCGGTGGCCAGGGCTAACCCACCGGCCGCGGTCGACGCGAGCCGCTCGGTGTCGATCGCCATGGTCGCGATCATCCCGGTGACCGCGGGCAGCACCAACAACAGGGTGTCGACCGCATCGAAGACCGGCTCCTTGTCCTCCTGGAGGTCGCGGTCGTAGGCGAGTGGCAACCCCTTCAGCACGACCAGCAACGCGGTCAGGTCGCCGATCAGCCGACCCGCCTTGCCGCGGGCGAGCTCGGCCACGTCGGGGTTCTTCTTCTGCGGCATGATCGACGAGCCGGTGCTGAACGCGTCGTCGAGCTCGACCCAGTGGAACTCGGTGGTTGCCCAGAGCACCACCTCCTCGCCGAGGCGAGACAGGTGCACCCCGATCAGCGCCGCGCAGAACAGAAACTCGGCCGCGAAGTCACGATCGCTGACCGCGTCGATCGAGTTGGCGAACGGGGCGTCGAAGCCGAGCTCTGCAGCAACCGCGGCCGGGTCGAGCGGAAGCGAGGAACCGGCGAGCGCGCCGGCACCGAGCGGGCTGATCGCCGCGCGGTGATCCCAGTCGACCAGCCGGGCGACGTCGCGGGTCAGTGGATGCACGTGCGCGAGCAGTTGATGCGCGAACAGCACTGGTTGCGCGTGCTGCATGTGCGTGAGCCCGGGCGACGGTACGTCGATGATCCGCTCGGCCTGCTCCACCAGTGCGACCTCGAGCTCGGCCAGCCGGGCCACGATCTGGCGCACGTGGTCGCGCAGATACAGGCGCAGGTCGGTGGCGACCTGGTCGTTGCGACTGCGCCCGGCCCGCAGCTTCCCGCCGAGCGCCCCGACCCGCTCCAGCAGGCCGCGTTCCAGCGCGGTGTGGACGTCCTCGTCGTCGGCATCCGGCCGGAAGCGACCGGCGCGGGCGTCCGCGTCGAGGTCGTCGAGTGCGGCCAGCAGACGGCCCAGCTCCTCGTCGTCGAGCAGGCTCGCCGCGCGCAACACTCGGGCGTGCGCCCGCGAGGCGAGCAGGTCGTACGGCGCGAGCCGCCAGTCGAACTGGACGCTCATCGACAGCCGCGCGACCGCGTCAGCCGGGCCGCCGGAGAACCGCCCGCCCCACAGCCGGGTCGGCGGCGTCGGGTCGGGCATCAGCCGCCCATTCGCGAGTCCCGCTGCGCCGCGATCCGGCTCGGCATTCCCCACAGCTCGACGAA
>CAYNDD010000313.1:0-3886 GCA_964395425.1 uncultured Frankiaceae bacterium | reverse complement strand
TCCATTCCGTCCTCGATCGCCCAGCCCCGCACCATCTCGGCGGTGGTCTCGATGTGGAACTGCACGCCCCACGCCACCTCGCCCACGCGGAACGCTTGCACCGGATAGCGGTCGTTCGACGCCAGCACCTCGACCGAGTCCGGGAGGTTGGTGATCGCGTCGTAGTGCCACTGCACCACCGGCATCACGCCCTGGCTGAACAGCTCGTCGCCGGTCGGCACGGTGACCTCGCCGAGCCCGATCTCCGGGCCGTTCTGGCCGCGTTCGACGGTGCCGCCGGCCACGACGGCGAGCAGCTGGGCACCGAGGCAGATCCCGATCGTCGGCACCCCGTCATCGACCGCGCTCGCCAGCAGTTCGCGGACCGAGGGCAGCCAGGGGGCGGCCTCGTCGTCGAGGGCGCCCATCGGCCCACCAAGGACGATCAGCGCATCACCCTCGACCGAGGGTGGTACCCGGTTGCCGAGGTAGGGATGCGTCGGGTGGACATCGACACCGAACGCCGGCAACCAGTCAGCCAACAGGCCGAGCCCTTCGGTCACCGTGTGTTGGACGACATGGACGCGCGCCATCTGATCGCATCCCCTACAGGACCGGGAGGTAGCGCTTGAGTTCGAACGGGGTCACCTGGCTGCGGTAGTCGTCCCATTCGGTGCGCTTGTTGCGCAGGAACCAGTCGAACACTCCCTCGCCCAGCGTCTCGGCCATCAACTCCGAGCGTTCCATCGTCGCGATCGCGTCGGCAAGCGATCCAGGCAACGGCGGGATGCCCATCGCCCGGCGCTCGGCGTCGGTCAGCGCCCACACGTCGTCCTCGGCGCCGTCGGGAAGCTCGTAACCCTCCTCGATCCCCTTCAGCCCGGCCGCGAGCAACACCGCATACGTCAGGTAGGGATTGCAGGCCGAGTCGGGCGAGCGGATCTCGATCCGGGTGGAGTTGCCCTTCTGCGGCTTGTACATCGGGATCCGGATCAACGCCGAGCGGTTGTTGCGACCCCAGCACACGTACGCCGGTGCCTCGCCGCCGCCCCACAGCCGCTTGTAGGAGTTCACCCACTGGTTGGTGACCGCGGTGTATTCGGGCGCGTGCACGAGCAGGCCCGCGACGAAGGCCCGACCCACCTTCGACAACGACAGCGGATCGCTGCCGTCGTGAAACGCATTGCGGTCGCCTTCGAACAGCGACAGGTGGGTGTGCATTGCCGAGCCGGGCTGCTCGGCGAACGGCTTCGGCATGAACGACGCGTAGACACCCTGCGCGAGCGCGACCTCCTTGACCACCAGGCGCATCGTCATGAGGTTGTCGGCCGTCGTCAGGGCGTCCGCATAGCGAAGGTCGATCTCCTGTTGCCCCGGCGCGACCTCGTGGTGGCTGAACTCCACGCTGATACCCATCCGCTCGAGCATCGTGATGGCGTCGCGACGGAAGTCGTGCCCGAGGTCGTGCGGGGTCTGGTCGAAGTAGCCGCCCGAGTCGATCGGCACCGGCAGGATCTCCTCCGGCGTCGGGCGTCCGCGGAGCAGGAAGAACTCGACCTCCGGGTGGACGTAGAAGGTGAAACCGAGATCGGCCGCGCGCTGCATCGAGCGGCGCAACACGTGCCGCGGGTCGACGTACGACGGCGAACCATCGGGCATCAAGATGTCGCAGAACATCCGCCCGGTGCCGGGCTGCTCCTCCCGCCACGGCAATACCTGGAAGGTCGACGGGTCGGGTCGAGCCAGCATGTCGGACTCGTGGACCCGGGCGAAGCCCTCGACCGCGGAGCCATCGAAACCGATCCCCTCGGCGAACGCGCCCTCGAGCTCGGCCGGCGCGATCGCCACCGACTTCAGGAAGCCCAGAACGTCGGTGAACCACAGCCGCACGAATCGGATCTCGCGCTCTTCGATGGTGCGCAGCACGAACTCCTGCTGGCGATCCATGCCCTTCAGCGTACGGCGCGCGTGTTACAAGGGGATATCGGCGCGCCCGCGGCTTCGATCACGATGGGGTGATCACGCTCGGTCGCGACGGCCTACCCTGGAACCGTGCCTCGGTTGCGGATCGCGCTGGCGCAGGTCAACCCGACGGTCGGAGACCTCGCCGCGAACTCTGACATCGTCGTCGAAGCCACCCGAGCCGCCCTCGGGCGCTCGGCCGACCTCGCGGTGTTCCCCGAGCTGGCGCTGACCGGGTATCCGCCCGAAGACCTGGTGCTTCGCCGGTCGTTCGTCGACGCGTCACGCGCCGCGCTCGACGCCCTTGCCACCCGGCTCGCCGCTGCGGGCCTCGGCGGCATCACGGTGGTCGTCGGGTACGTCGACCGGTGCCCCGACGCGATCCCGCGAATCGGCCGCCCGGCCGGCGAGCCGCAGAACGCGGCCGCAGTGATCGCGGGCGGAGCCGTAGTTGCCCGCTACGCCAAGCATCACCTCCCCAACTACGGGGTGTTCGACGAGGTTCGTTACTTCGTCCCGGGTGACCGGTTGCCGATCGTGCGGCTGCACGGTGTCGACATCGCGACCACGATCTGCGAAGACGTCTGGCAGGACGGCGGACCGATCGCCGTCGCCCGCGCCGCGGAGGTCGGGTTGGTCCTGTGCATCAACGGCTCGCCGTACGAACGCAACAAGGACGACGTCCGGCTGACCCTGAACCAGACCCGCGCGGCCGAAGCCGGAGCAACCTTGGCCTATGTCAACCTCGTCGGCGGTCAGGACGAGCTGGTCTTCGACGGCGACTCGATGATCGTGACGGCCTCCGGCGAGGTAGTGGCCCGGGCGCCTCAGTTCGAGGCGAGCCTGCTGGTGGCCGACGTGGAGCTCCCGGCCGCGACCTCCGATCTCGTTGGCGAGGTGGACGCCGCCGACGGCACTCGGATGCGGGTCGAGCGGATTGTCGTCGATGCCGGGCCGATCGCCGGCCGGTCGCCGGAGCCGGTCGCCGTCGCGGAGCGCCTCGACGACCTCGCTGAGGTATGGGCCGCCCTTGTGACCGGCACCCGCGACTACGTCCGCAAGAACCGGTTCACCTCCGTCGTCATCGGCCTGTCCGGCGGAATCGACTCGGCGCTGGTGGCCACGATCGCGGCCGACGCGCTCGGCCCCGACGCCGTCACGGTGGTCGGGATGCCGAGCCGCTATTCCTCGGCCGGCAGCGTCACCGACGCCGAGGAGCTCGCCGGCCGGCAGCGCCTGTCATGGCTGGTGATCCCGATCGAGTCGATGGTCGACAGCGTCGACAAGGCCTTCGCCGACACCCCGACCGGCGGTCTGCACGGCCTGGCCGAAGAGAACCTCCAGGCCCGGTTGCGCGGACTGACCCTGATGGCACTGTCGAACGAGTGCGGCCACCTGGTCCTCACCACCGGCAACAAGAGCGAGCTCGCCACCGGCTTCTCCACGCTGTACGGCGACAGCGCGGGCGGTTTCGCACCGATCAAGGACGTCCCGAAGACGATGGTGTGGGCACTGGCCCGCTGGCGCAACGCGCTGGCGCGCGAGCGCGGCGAGGCCGAGCCGATCCCCGCCGAGATCATCGACAAACCGCCGTCGGCCGAGCTCGCCCCCGAACAGCTCGACTCCGACCGGCTGCCCGACTACGAGGTCCTGGACCGGTTGCTGGACGACTACGTCGAGGGCGATCACGGGCACGACGAGCTGGTCGCCGCGGGTTATGAGCCCGCGCTGGTCGACCGGGTCATCCGGCTGGTCGATACCGCCGAGTACAAACGGCGGCAGTACCCACCCGGGCCGAAAGTGACCTCGAAGGGCTTCGGCCGGGACCGCCGGCTGCCGATCACGAATGCCTGGCGCGAACCAACCGGCAAGTCGCCCATCTAGCCACGAAGGTGGCACACTGGTCGGTGTCCGGGGACCCGAACGGGCCTCGAGACGAGGAGGA
>CAYNDD010000312.1:0-3960 GCA_964395425.1 uncultured Frankiaceae bacterium | reverse complement strand
ACCGCCTGCTCGGCGAGGATCGGGCCGCCGGCCGCGATCCGGCCGAGGACCGGCACGTACGCCGGGGTCGGGCGGTCGTCGCCCTCACCGGTCGGGTCGTCGGGCACGCCGGCCGGGACCTTGACCTCGACCGCGCGCGGCCGGTTGGCGTCGCGGCGCAGGTAGCCCTTGCGCTCGAGCGTGGTCAGCTGGTGCGCGACGCTCGACGTCGACGTCAGCCCGACCGCCTCGCCGATCTCGCGCATCGACGGGGGATAGCCGCGGCTGACCACCGAGTCGCGGATGACCTCGAGGACCTTGCGCTGGCGGGGGGTGAGCCCGGTGGCGTCGGGCGGGCCGTCCGGGATCTCACTGACCGGGTTGCCGCCGTCCTTGCCGGCCGTGCCGCCTGCGCTGCCGCTGTCTGGGTCGCTGTTCTTGGTCATGAACGCACCGTAGCCATCCGGCGACCCGGATTCAAACACCTGTTCGAACGTGTCGCGATTTTGTCGCCGGGCCGTGTTATAACTCGTACAGGCGTTCGATCGAACGTAGGTTCGAGTGGGCGGCCGGTCTTATTGGGTGACGAGGTACGCCGGATGAGGAGGACGACGATGACAACCAAGACGTTGGATCGGCGATCGCCGGTGCGGTTGACCCGGCGGGGCAGGTTCGCGCTCGTGCTGAGCGTGATGGTCGCGCTGGTCGTCGCCGGTTTCGGCCTCGGGCGTTCGGAGAGCCTGGCCGCCGGCCAGGTCCATCCCGCCGCCCCGCACACCGTGGTTGTTGCGCCCGGTGAGACCTTGTGGGCGGTCGCCGTACGTGCCGAGCCGCACGCCGATCCGCGCCTGGTCGTGGCCGAGATCGAGGCCCGAAACCACCTGCGAACCGCTGCGGTCGAGCCCGGCGAGCAGCTGGTGGTGCCGAGCCGGGGGTAGTCGCCCGACACGCCGGGAAAACTTCCGCGGTAGTGCTTGCGCGAATCGGTCGGACGACGTAGCGTTCGCTCCCCAACATCTTGTGTTACACCGTTGTAGTTTCCTCCACAGGTTGTGGAACACCGGATCCACAGGGTGTGGATCAAAGAACCGTCATCGGCGTCGGTCGGAGGTGAGAAAGCGATGCATTGTCCGTTCTGTCGCTTTCCTGACTCCCGCGTCGTCGACTCCCGCGAGACCGAGGACGGCGCGGCGATCCGCCGCCGCCGGTCGTGCCCGGAGTGTGGCCGCCGGTTCACCACGCTCGAGACCGCGAGCCTGAGCGTGGTCAAGCGGTCCGGTGCCTGCGAGCCGTTCAGCCGGGCCAAGGTGATCGACGGCGTCCGCAAGGCCTGTTCGGGGCGCCCGGTCGACGAGGACGCGCTGGCCCGCCTCGGCCAGCAGGTCGAGGAGACGGTTCGGGCCAGCGGCCTGGCCGAGATCCCGGCGCACGAGGTCGGGCTGGCGATCCTGGAGCCGCTCAGCGCTCTGGACGAGGTCGCCTACATCCGTTTCGCCAGCGTCTACCGCAACTTCACCTCGCTCGACGATTTCGTGATCGAGGTGGCCGCAATTCGAGAGCAAGAACCCCCGGCCCGGGACCCGAAATCGGGATCACTCCCGGCCGCACCAGCGTTGATTTAGAGAGCACCCGAAAGGACTTCGATGACCGAAACGACGAGCGGCCGGCAGCGCACCGGGGCCAGCACCGAGCGGGCCCGCGGGATGCGGCTGGAGCGGGTCTATACGACCCCCGGCGTGCACCCCTACGACGAGGTGACGTGGGAGCGCCGCGACGTCGTCATGACCAACTGGCGGGACGGCTCGATCAACTTCGAGCAGCGCGGGGTGGAGTTCCCAGACTTCTGGTCGGTCAACGCGGCCAACATCGTGACGACCAAATACTTCCGCGGCGCGGTCAACACCGATGCCCGCGAGTCCAGCCTCCGCCAGCTCATCGACCGGGTCGTGCAGACCTATCGCCGGGCCGGCGAGGAGCACGGCTACTTCGCGACCCCCGAGGACGCCGAGGTCTTCGACCACGAGCTGACCCACATGCTGGTGCACCAGATCTTCAGCTTCAACTCACCGGTCTGGTTCAACGTCGGCACCGCTTCCCCGCAGCAAGTCTCGGCGTGCCAGCCCTACGACGCGCTCGTGAGCACGCCGGCCGGTCTGGTGCCGATCGGCAAGCTCGTCGAGGAAATGGCAATCGGCACAAAGGTCTACGACGCGTCCGGGCTGACCCGAATTTCCGCGGTCAAGCACAACGGCCGCAAGGAGGTCCTTCGCGTCACGACGAAGGCCGGCCACCAACTGGATGTGACCGCGGACCACTTGGTGTGGAGGTCCAGCGGTGACCGTACTGGTCGCTTCGTTCCAGCCGGAGAACTCAGGCCCGGCGACACATTGGAATGGCACCGAACGTTCGCCTATGGCGAGTCGGAAATCTCCACGCGGGAGGTTGCCGAGGCTGCACTCGCTGGCTGGCTTCAGGCCGACGGATTTGTCGGCCAGTACCAAGGCACCAACCGCTCGCTGACGATCGAAGCAATGACAGTTACGGACGCAGAGCTCGAATGGGTGACGAGGCAGCTCGACGTCGTGTTTCCGGACATGCATCGGCACGAGACATCAGTTGTCACGACGAGCGAAGCACTGGACTGTCGCCGAACACGGCTCTATGGCCGTGGACTGGAGTCGTTCGTCGACGCGTGGGGTCTGCGTACCAGAGGCGTTGACATGGTCGTGCCGCCCAGGTTGTACACAGCTCCTTTGCCGGTGGTTGCGGCGTACTTGCGAAGTGTCTTCCAGGCGGATGGCTACGTCAGCGCTCGCGAACGCTCGACGTTGGTCGGGCTCGACCTGATCAGCGAGGGCCTTGTTCGCGGCGTCCAGGCCCTGTTGGCGCGGTTCGGTGTCTTCGCACGCGTCGGTCGCAAGGTCGAGAAGCGTCCGGACAGGCACGACCTGTGGGGGATCCGGATCCAGAACGCCGGCGACCGCCGAGCGTTTGCTGACGAAATTGGATTCATCGATCCAATCAAGGCAGCCAAGCTCGAGGCATCGTTCGAGAAGCCCGGACGCGCTGCGCTGCCTGTTAAGCGCGCGCAGATCGCCTCGATCACCACTCGAGGAGAGATGGATGTCTACGACATCCAGACCGAGTCCGGCGAGTACCTGTCGTCTGGGCTTCGCGTGCACAACTGCTTCATTCTCGCCGTCGATGACACGATGGACTCGATCCTTAACTGGTATCGGGAAGAGGGCCTGATCTTCAAGGGCGGCTCGGGCGCCGGGCTCAACCTGTCGCGGATCCGGTCGTCGAAGGAGCTGCTGTCCTCCGGCGGTACGGCGAGCGGCCCGGTCAGTTTCATGCGCGGCGCCGACGCCTCGGCCGGCACGATCAAGTCCGGTGGCGCCACGCGGCGCGCGGCCAAGATGGTCATCCTCGACGTCGACCACCCGGACATCGAGGAGTTCGTCGAGACCAAGGCCCGCGAGGAAGACAAGATCCGTGCCCTGCGTGACGCGGGCTACGACATGGACCTCGGTGGCAAGGACATCGTCTCCGTGCAGTACCAGAACGCCAACAACTCGGTGCGGGTCACAGACGAGTTCATGCGTGCGTTCGAGGAGGATCGCGACTTCGGGCTGCGGGCTCGCCAGACCGGGCAGGTCATCGAGACGGTCAAGGCGAAAGCGCTGTTCGGCAAGATCGCCCAGGCCGCCTGGGAGTGCGCGGACCCCGGCATCCAGTACGACGACACAATCAACGACTGGCACACGACCCCCGAAACCGGACGAATCACCGCATCTAACCCATGTAGTGAGTACCTCCACCTAGATAACTCATCTTGTAATCTTGCGTCACTTAATCTTCTAAAGTTCCTCGGTCCTGACGACCAGTTCGACGCGGTGAAGTTCGCCAAGTCGGTCGAGCTGATCATCACCGCGATGGACATCTCGATCTGCTTCGCCGACTTCCCGACCGAGGCGATCG
>CAYNDD010000311.1:0-3963 GCA_964395425.1 uncultured Frankiaceae bacterium | reverse complement strand
ACCAGCGTTTCGGCGACGACGACGGCCGCGGTCGCGACCGTCACGCTGCCGCGCTGCACCGCCATGGCGTAGATGAGCAGGCCGAGGATGCCGGCAAGGGCCATCGCGTAGAGCGCGGGGTCGAGGAAGAGCCGCCAGGGCGTGGACGGGGTCTGCAACATTCGGGCGCCGATTCCGGCCCCGCCGAACATCAAGCCGGCCAGCCCGCCGAGCGCCCACCCGTCGTGGCGGCTCGGCGTGTGCCGGCGCCGGGCCGCGGCGTAGGCGAACACGCCGACGACGGCGACGCTGATGACCAGCAGCCAGCGGTCCATCTCGTCCAGCCGGGTGGCTGACTCATCGGTCGCGGACAGGGCGAGCAAGGTGAGGCCCGCGGTCACGCCGAGCAGCGCGAGCCATTCGACGATGGCCGGGCGCATCCCCATCGTCAGCGCGGCCAGGATGGCGGTGACCGCAAGGCTGGACGCGATGATCGCCTGCACCGTGAACAGCGGCAGGGTGTGCAGCGCGGCGAAGGACATCCCGAAGCCGACTGCGTCGAGCACCAGGCCGGTGATGTACGGCGAGGAGTGCAGCAGTCGCCGGACCAGGTTGGCGTCGAGGTCGTCGGCGTTCCCGGTGGTGCGCGCGCCCACCGCTTGCAGGATCGTGCCGACGCCGTAGGCGATCGCCGCGGCGAACGCGCCAAGCAGGCCCCACGTCACCCGTCCACCGTAGACGGCAGGTCGTGGCGGGTTCATCATCGCCAGCGGGCCTCCGATGACGGAGGGGGCATCGTGAGGCGAACGAGTGAGGGGGTCCAGAGCCAAACGGGCGGAATAATTCGCTCGAAACGGATAAATCAGGACGGTACGTATCCTTGTGGTGCGCCTGATGCCCGCCGGGCTCAAGCAGACGCGGTGGCACTCCGATCACCGACGTAGGGGTGGCCTGTCGACCACCCAGGGAATGGGGAGAACCGTGACCGTGACCGACTACGCGGAGATCGTCGCCGCGCTGCGGACGGTTCCCGGCGTCGCGGACGCCGATGTCGAGCCTGACGACGCGGGTGGCGGTTTGGGCCTGCTCCGGCTCGGCCTCTCGCCCGGGGTCGACGAGGTTCAGGTCGCATCGAAAGTGGGCCGGATGCTGCGCGAGCGCTTCGGCCTCGGTGTCGATGCCGACCAGGTCCAACTGATCGAGGACGCCACCTCCCCGGACGTGCCGGTCCATGGCCGCCGTCCGATCATCTCCCGAATGCAACTGGTCTCTTCCGGACTCGACGTCACCGCCGCCGTTTCGCTGTCGTACCAGGAAGGCACCGTCCGCGGCGAGGCCACCGGCACCGCGACCCAGAGCGGCGTGCAGCGTGCGGTTGCGACCGCCGCGCTACGGGCGATCGAGCAGCTGATCGGCTCCTCGGCCCGCTTCGAGCTCGAGCACGTGGAGGTCTCCCGCAGCGGCAACGACCGCACGGCACTGGTGTCGGTCACGATGGTGAGCAGCAGCGGCACCGACCGGCTGACCGGCTCGGCGGTCGTGCGGGAGGACGCCCGGCAGGCGGTCATCCGCGCCGCCCTCGACGCGGTCAACCGCCGGCTCGAGCCCTTCCTCGAGTAAGCGGCGCCCAGCCCGGAACAACGGCCCGGCCGGCCCGGTTCCACCTCATGCAACCCTTGATGTCGCGACTCGGTCGCGATGCAGTCAGCCGTCGACGTACACGCATGAGGTGACGAACGTGCCATTGCCCCCGCTGGTGGAGCCCGCTGCGGAGCTCACGCCACAGGAGATCCGGCGCTATTCGCGCCATCTGATCATCCCGGACGTCGCGATGGACGGCCAGAAGCGGCTGAAGAACGCGCGGGTCCTCTGCGTCGGTGCCGGCGGTCTCGGCTCGCCGGCGCTGATGTATCTCGCGGCGGCCGGCGTCGGCACGCTCGGGATCGTCGACTTCGATGTCGTTGACGAGTCGAACCTGCAGCGCCAGGTCATCCACGGCCAGAGCGACGTGGGGCGGCCGAAGGCGGTCAGCGCGATGGAGTCGGTGCGGGAGATCAACCCGCTGATCGACGTCATCCTGCACGAGGTGCGGCTCGACTCGAGCAACGTGATGGAGATCTTCGCCGGCTACGACCTGATCGTCGACGGCACCGACAACTTCGCGACCCGGTATCTCGTCAACGACGCGTGCGTGTTGCTCAACAAGCCTTATGTCTGGGGCTCGATCTACCGCTTCGACGGCCAGGCTTCGGTCTTCTGGTCGGAGTACGGCCCGTGCTACCGCTGCCTGTATCCGGAGCCGCCGCCGCCGGGCATGGTCCCGTCGTGCGCCGAGGGTGGCGTGCTCGGTGTGCTGTGCGCGTCGATCGGCTCGATCCAGGTCAATGAGGCGATCAAGGTGCTGACCGGGATCGGCGAGCCGCTGGTCGGCCGGCTGATGATCTACGACGCCTTGGAGATGACGTACCGGTCGGTCAAGGTGCGCAAGGACCCCGAGTGCCCGCTGTGCGGCAAGAACCCGACCATCACCGAGCTGATCGACTACGAGGCGTTCTGCGGCGTGGTCTCCGACGAGGCGATGGACGCAGCCGCCGGCTCGACCATCACTGCGACCGAGCTCAAGGCGATGCAGGACGCCGGCGACAACTTCTTGCTCGTCGACGTTCGCGAACCCGCCGAGTGGGAGATCATCCGGATCCCCGGCGCGGTGCTGATCCCCAAGGGCGACCTGGCCTCGAAGCTGGCCGAACTGCCCCAGGACCGCCCGATCATTGCATACTGCAAGTCAGGCGTGCGGTCGGCGGAATCGTTGGCATTGCTCAAGAACGCCGGCTTCGCCGACGCCAAGCACGTGCAGGGCGGCGTCACCGCCTGGAGTACCCAGGTCCTGCACGACGAGCCGCTCTACTAAGCGAACGGCTCGGTTCGTGTAGCGCGCCGTACCTTCTGCGGTACGTCTCGCTGCACAAACGCCGCTTTACGAAGTACGGAGCGACGTCAACAAGTGCCAGGGCCCGACAGATCGCGGCGCTGCAGCGGGGAGCCGTCGCCGCGCGCGCCGAACCGGCACTATTTTGCGTTCGCCGGCGCTTGCCAACCGCGCGAGAGCCCCCCTATTCGACGGTGTGCCGACCACCTGCGGCCGGCGCTTCACTCACCACCACGCGGGCGACCCGGCGTCGAGTCGACTCAAGCAGCAGTCGTCGGGCTGGACGCGGTCGCCGGCGAACTACTCGCTGCGGGAGACGGTCGGGATGGGGGTGGTCCGGCCTCAACGGCGACAACGGCAGGAACCTTGTCGGCGGGGCGCGTGTAGGTGTAGGTGGCAGTGACGTTCGGTCCGTCTTGCTCTTCGAGCAAGGCTGAGGTCTTCGGATCGAACAGCAACGACTGGGGTCCACTCTGTCTCGTGGGGTCAGTGAAAGTGATCTTGACCGCAGCACGGCCGACGGAGTCCTCCGCTGCTTCGGCGGTGATTCCACTGGTGCGTTCCAATACACGGATCACGGCGGCGCGCAGGGCGGGTGGGGCGTCACCCTGACGGAGCAGGTCCCCGGCGGCGGTGAACACGGCTGCGTCGGTTGGCGCAGGTATGCCTCAGGAGCTGCGACCGCGCCAGCACGCAACAGCCCGAGGAACGCCTCCTGCGCAAGATCCTCACCGAGCGCCTGCGACCCGGTCAGCAGACGACCCAAACGGACCATCCTTGGCCACAGTTCCCGAACCACATCCTCATCGGACGGGTGAGACCGAACACCCAGCGCGGGTGTCCCCTTGGTCCTCACAACCATGTAGACAACTGTGACCCTGATCCGGTTCCAACCTCACGCCGAGGCAAGCCGGGTCTCAGTGACAGGCCTAGGCCGAGGTCTTCAAGGCTCCATTGGCGTGCTGGAACGCACGTACACGGACTGACACGGGGACGCAGCCCGTGTTCGGCCAGTTGACCACGTTCTAGCCAGGCCAGACGGCCATGGCGGGTTA
>CAYNDD010000310.1:0-3970 GCA_964395425.1 uncultured Frankiaceae bacterium | reverse complement strand
CCGCTGATCGACTGGCAGAACCGGCCCACCTTCCAGCAGGTGATCCAGTTCCCCGCTCGTCGACCGGCCTGAAGTCAGCGAAGCGGGGAGCGTCAAACCGACTGACTAGCAAGGCGTTGATAACGTTGGCCGGTGTCCTCGCCGACGGCTGACGCTCCACGGGGGCGCGCGTTCCCACGAGTGCGACGGGCACTTCTTGCGCTAGTCATCGCGGTCGGCGTCCTCTATGTGGTGCGTTACCTGCTGGGCGCGTTCGTCGGCATCGACGCCAACCTGTTGTGGTTCCGCGCCGTCCAGCACGAGTCGGTTTATACCCGGACGTTCTGGACCGAGGCCGTGCTGTTCGCGATCTTCGGGGTCCTGATGGCCGCCGCAATCGCCGGAAACCTGATCCTGTTCATGCGGCACCGGCCGAAGGCCTTCCGCCCGGACCCCGCGAAGCAGCGCTGGCGCTACCTCTTCATGCGCTCCGAGCGCCGGCTCCGGTGGTGGCTGTTCGCCATCGTGGTCGCCTACCTCGGCATCAAGATGGGCGCGCGGGCAGCGAGCAACTGGCAGCTATGGCTGCAGTGGCGGTACGCGACGTCATTCGGCCAACGCGATCCACAGTTCCATCGCGACGTCTCCTACTACCTGTTCGTCTACCCGTTGCATCGCGTCGTGCTGACCCTGCTCTTCCGGATCGTCGCGACCTCGATCGTGGTCGTCCTCATCACCGCCTATGCGTACGGCGGGGTGCGGCTGCGCGGCACCGGGCCGCGGATGACACGAGGGGTCCGGGCGCAGCTCTCGCTGCTGCTGGGCGGCTACCTCGTCTTGAAGGCCTGTGCCTACTGGCTCGACCGGTATGCGCTCGTGACGTCGAACCGCGGCGTGGTCACCGGTCCGGCGTACACCGATGTCCACGCTGCCATTCCGGGGAAGCTGATCCTGGTGATCATTGCGCTGATCTGCGCGGTCATCATGTTCGCGAACGTCTTCGTCCGCACACCGCGACTGATGGTCTACAGCGTCGGGCTGATGGCGTTCAGTGCGTTGATCTTCGGCGTCGCGTGGCCGGCGATCGTGCAACAGTTCCGGGAGAAGCCGAGCGCCTCGACCCTCGAGCTTCCGTACATCGCGCACAACCTGGTGAGCACCCGGGCGGCGTTCGGCCTGTCGAGCTCGGTCGAAGACACGCAGTATCCGGGCGCGCAGCCACCGCTGACCGGCGAGGCGCTGCAGGCGCAGGCACAGGACGACGCGCAGATCAGGGTGCTCGATCCCAACCAGCTGTCGCCGACCTTCAACGTCAAGCAACAGGTGCAGAGCTACTACGGGTTCAAGTCGACGCTGGACATCGATCGCTACCCGATCGACGGCTCGACGCAGGATCTTGCGCTCGCCGTCCGCGAGCTGACCCTCAGCGGCCTGCCGAACTCGCGATCGACCTGGACCAACACCCACCTCGTCTACACCCATGGGTACGGCGTGGTCGCCGCGCCGACCGACGCGTTCACCAAGGCGGGGCTGCCGGACTTCGTCGAGAGCAATCTCCCGCCACAGGGCCCGATCCCGATCACTCAGCCCCGGATCTACTACGGCCAGATGTCTCCGACGTACTCGATCGTCGGGCAACCGGCCGGCAGCACGAAGAAGCTGGAATTCGACCGGCCGGGGTCGAGCGGCTCGGGCCAGCAGGTCGACTACACCCACACCGGCGGCGGCGGGATCCCGATCGGCGGGTTGCTCAACCGGTTCGTCTACGCCTACAAGTACCGCAGCCCCAGCCTGCTGTTCTCCAGCGAGATCAACCGCGCATCGCAGCTGCTGACGATCCGCAACCCGCGCGCGCGAGTGGCCGCGGTCGCGCCCTGGCTCACCCTCGACGGCGACGTCTACCCGAGCGTGGTCAACGGCCGAATCCTCTGGGTTGTCGACGGCTACACGACGTCGAGCAACTATCCCGACTCGCAGCAGATCAGCCTGCGCAGCGCAACGACGAGCACACTGAGCCAGAACGGCTCGACCGTCACGCAACCGAGTACGTCGATCAACTACATGCGCAACTCGGTCAAGGCAACGGTCGACGCCTACAGCGGCAAGGTCACCCTCTATGCCTGGGATCCGACGAACACGCCGGACCCGGTCCTCACGACCTGGGAGAAGGCGTTTCCCGGCCTGATCCAGTCGCAGTCGCAGATCCCGGCCGCACTGATGCCGCACCTTCGCTATCCGCAGGACCTGTTCAACGTGCAGCGCAGCCTGCTGACCCGCTATCACGTGACCAACGCCAGCGCGTTCTACGCCGGCAGTGACTTCTGGACGATCCCCAACGACCCGACCGTCGCCGCCACCAGCCGGCTCAACTCGATCGGCAAGAAGGTCACGGTCAGCGCTCCGTCGCTTGCGTCGACGTACATGACGATGTCGCCGAACGGCGAGTCGGCGCCGGTGTTCTCCCTGTCTTCACCGATGGTCACGCTGAACAGCCGAAACCTCGCCGCGGTCTTGACGGTCAACTCCCAACCCGGGCCGGGTTACGGCACGATGACCCTGCTCGAGCTGCCGACCACCGGGGTTCCGGTCGAGAGCCCGTCGCAGATCCAGAACGACATCGAGTCGACGCCTGACATCACCCGAGCGCTCACCTTGGAACGCGGCGGAAACTCCAAGGTCGTGCTGGGCAACCTGCTGACCATCCCGCTCGGCGGTCAGATGCTGTTCGTCGAGCCGGTCTACACGCAGGCGAGCGGCAGCAACAACTTCCCGATCCTGCGGCACGTCATCGCGGTCTACGGCAACGGAACGCCGGCGTTCAAGTCGACCTTGTCGGCCGCGTTGAGCCAAGCTCTCGGCGTTCCGGTCTCCTAGGTGACCGCACCAGCTTTCGCCGGCCCGGTGGTGCACGCGGCCGGCTTGACCAAGTCCTACAAGCGATCGGTCGCGCTCAGGGGCGTCGACATCGACGTCTCGGCCGGCGAGGTGGTCGGGCTGCTCGGCCCCAACGGCGCTGGCAAGTCCACCTTGACCAAGGTGCTGTGCGGGCTGGTGCGGGCCGACGGCGGGTCGGCGTCGATTGCGGGCGCACCTGCCGGCTCGAGCCTGGCCCGGTCGAAGGTGGGCTACCTCGCCGAGCTCTTCCGATTCCCGGGATGGGCGACCGCACAGGAGGTCCTGGTCACCCACCAGCGGCTCGCCCGGCGGCCGACCGCGGGCGGCGACGCCGATGAGCGCAACCGGCTGCTCGCCGAGGTGGGGCTGTCGCAGGCCGGGTCGACCCGGGTCGAGGCGATGAGCAAAGGCATGCAACAGCGCCTGGGGCTCGCGCAGGCGATGGTCGGCGATCCCGAGGTTCTCCTGCTCGACGAGCCGACGTCCGCGCTCGACCCGGCCGGGCGGCACACCGTGCGCGAGGTGCTGTCCCGTGCGCGCGACCGCGGGACCGCCGTACTGCTCAACACCCACCTGCTCGGCGAGGTCGAGCAGCTGGCGGATCGGGTCGTCCTCATCGACGCCGGCCGGGTCGTCGCGGCCGGCGCGATCTCGGACCTGACCGCCGGCCACGGCGTCACGATCGAGACCGACCAGGGCCGGGTCGAGCATCCACACGTCCCGCGCGACACGATTCCCGCTCTCGTTTCCGATCTCGTCGCCGACGGCCGGCAGGTGTACGCCGTGATCCCGCACCGCTCGACGTTGGAGGAGCTCTACCTCGAACTGGTCGGCGACCGGGAGGCGCACCGATGAGCGACACCTTGGTGATCGCCCGACTGGCCTTGCAGGAGGCGGTCCGCCGCCGGGTCCTCACCGTCGTCGGCGTCCTGACGATCGCGAGCGGAGCGCTCTACCTGGTCGGCTGCATCACGCTGCGCCACCACCTCGAGGGCCTGGCGCAGTTCAAGCGAGGCGGACAGCTCGAGCCGCTCGTGCCGGCGACCCTGCTCGGCCTCGCGTCGTTCGGCACGTTGTTCCTCGGCAGCGTGCTGGC
>CAYNDD010000309.1:0-3987 GCA_964395425.1 uncultured Frankiaceae bacterium | reverse complement strand
CGACCCACTGGAGATCGGTCGGCGAGTAGTGCAGGTCACGGCCGATCGACGGCAAGGCGACGTTCACGATCGAGACATCGAGCACGACCATGAACTGCGCGACGCAGACCAGGGCGAGGATCGCGTTGTCGGATACGGGTCGTTCGTGCCGGGGAACTGTGACTTCGGTTGTGGCGGCCATTCCTCGCGCTTATCGGGCCGCGGCTACCTGGCCCGGCTCCGCGCAGCGCGATCGTCACGCAGCTTGGCCAGCGCCTCTTCGAGCAGCTCGTCGCCCTCGGCCATCGTCCGGCGCATCATGAGGAACTCGAACGGGGTCTTGGGGGGGCCGCCGGCCATCCGCTCGCGCGGCGGCGGCTGGTCCTGGATCGGGCCGGCCGGTTGCCCGCACACCTGGCAGGCCCAGGTCTGGGGCAGCTCGACGTGCAGGGCGAACGCGGGCCGGCTCTCATGCCCGGCGTGGCACCAGTAGGACACCGCCCGGCGCGGCTCGACCACGCCACCGCGATCGACTTCGGAGCCCGGTGCGCCGCCGAGGCGACCACCACGAATCGTGGAGCGGCGCGAACCCATCGTCTGTCTCCCTTTGTCGTGTGGCCGTCGGCCGCTGCGCTTTGACCCGCGAGCCATGCACGACGAGAACTTCGACCTCAAGACGAGGCTAACACCGTTGATCCCTAGACGAGAAGGCTCCCGAAACGGTGCGCGAAGGCATAGGCGTCACCCGGCCACCGGGCCGAGACGTACCTCCCGTCCTGTACGACGAAGGCGTGCGTGTCGTCCTCCGCCGTGCCGCGAGCCGCCAGGACTCGCGGCCCACGCTCGAACTGCTGCTCAGGATGCTCGAGCGCAGCGCGTACCTCGTCTTCGACGTACTCGGGGTAGGTGCGGTAGTAGCGGCCCCGTCGCCAGGCGGTCGCGAGGTAGGCGCTGCGCTCCAGGTATTTCGGCAGGCAGGTCGTGCGGGCGTCGGCGAGCACGCTCCGGCCGGTGTCCGGATCGGTGGTCCGGGCGAGGACGAGCACGCCGTGGCAGATCGCGCCGACCGGCCGGCCGAGGCCCCAGAACTCGCCCACCTTGGCGCGCAACGCCTGGCTGTCGAGGTATTGCCGCATGCCTTTCGCGTGGCCGCCGGGCAGGACCAAGCCGTCGAACGCGCCCGCCACGATGTCGGCGTACGCGATCGGCTGCCGGAACCGCGGCGCCTCCTGTAGCTCGGCGTAGAAGCGCTTTGGTTCATCCGCCGCC
The DNA here is from genome assembly GCA_964395425.1 of uncultured Frankiaceae bacterium. Classification (GTDB taxonomy): domain Bacteria; phylum Actinomycetota; class Actinomycetes; order JAFAQI01; family JAFAQI01; genus DATAUK01. The sequence goes on along the minus strand of CAYNDD010000309.1, from coordinate 2,739 downwards.
CCCAGTCGGCCGAAGACGACCCCGTCAAGCAGGAGCTGGTCAGCCTGTGGCCGGGCGGCCGACTCGGTCGCGAAGACGACCTCGCAGCCGGCATCGGTCAGAACCCGCCACGGCACCGCGACCTCGGTGACGTCGAAGTCACGGTCGGGGAGCGGGACGAGCACTCGACGTTGCATCCGGTCAGCCGCCCGAGACGAGCGAGTCGGCTTCCTTCGGTGGCGGGGTCGGATCCAGGGCCGACTCCCGCCACCCGGCGGGAAGCGAGACCGGTCGCGGGCCCTGGGTGTGGCCGCGCACGATGCGATGGTTCTCCGGCGGCAGCGTGACGCCCGCGCCGATCCGATCGAGCAGTGCGTCCATCAGGGCGTCCAGCTCGGCCACCGAGGAGGTCTGCGCCATGTCCCGCCTGGTGTGACCGCCGACCGGGTAGCCGGCGAGATACCAGCCGACGTGCTTGCGGAAGTCACGGACGCCGATCAGCTCGTCGCCCTTGGTCTCGACCAGCAGCCGGACGTGGCGGCGCATCACTGCGATGACCTCGCCGAGCGCGGGCGGCGGCTGCACCGGTCGGCCCGCGAACGCATCGGCGAGGTCGCGGAACAGCCATGGCCGGCCCAGGCAGCCGCGCCCGACCACCACCCCGTCGCACCCGGTCTCCTGCATCATCGCGACCCCGTCGGCCGCCAGCCAGATGTCGCCGTTGCCCAAGACCGGGATGGTCGAGATGGCCGCCTTGAGCCGCGCCACGGCCGACCAGTCCGCGACCCCGGAGTACAGCTGCTCGGCCGTCCTGGCGTGCAGCGCGACCGCGGCGGCTCCCTCGTCGGCGGCGATCCGCCCGGCGTTGAGATACGTCAACGCGCGGTCGTCGACCCCGAGCCGCATCTTGACCGTCACCGGGATCGTGCCGGCCGCCTGCACCGCTCGCTGCACGATTCCCGCGAATAGCAGTTGGTGCATCGGCAGGGCTGCGCCGCCGCCGAGCTTGGTCACCTTCGGCACCGGGCAGCCCATGTTGAGATCGATGTGGTCGACCCTGGCCTGGTCGACCAGCGCGGTCACCGCCCGGCCGACCACGTCGGGGTCGACGCCGTACAGCTGGATGCTGCGGACCCGTTCGTCGGCCCCGAAAGCCAGCATTCGCTGGGTCTTCTCGTTGCCTTCGACGAGTGCCCGCGCAGACACCATCTCGTTGACGTACAGGCCGGCGCCGTATGAGCGGCACAGCGTGCGGAAGGCGGCGTTCGTGACTCCGGCCATCGGGGCGAGCACGACCGGCGGATCGACCGTGATCGGGCCGATCTTCAGCGGGGCCGGGCTCAGTGCCATAACTCCGTGATACCGATGCCGAGCTGAGCCAGCAAGCGGCGCAGCAGCGGCAGCGACAGTCCGATCACATTGCTGGCGTCGCCGTCGATGCCGTCGATGAACGGTGCCGCGCGGCCGTCGAGGGTGAATGCACCGGCGACCTCCAGCGGCTCCCCACTGGCCACGTACGACGCGATCTCGGCGTCGGTCGGTTCGCCGAAGCGCACCAAAGTGGTGCCGATGCCGGTCGCCTCGCGCCCGGTTGCGGTGTCGATCAGGCAGTGGCCGGTCAGCAGCGAGGCGCTCTTGCCGCGCATCGCCAGCCAGCGTTCGGTGGCCGCCTCGGCGTTGCCGGGCTTACCCATCGTCTGGCCGTCGAAGACCAGCATCGAGTCGCAGCCGAGCACGAGCGCCCCGCCCGTCGCGTGGTCGAGAGCCACGGCTCGTGCCTTGGCGGCGGCGAGCTGCTCCACCAACTCATGCGGGTCGTCGGCGTCGACGCTGGACTCGTCGACGCCGCTGACCACCACCCGTGGCTCGATCCCGGCGTCGCGAAGCAGGCGTAGCCGTGCCGGCGACGCCGAGGCGAGGACCAGCTCGCGATCCGGCACCTAGGGTCCGCTGAGGGCGCGCATGGCGAAGTCGGCGTACAGCGTCACGCCGTCCGCCATCACCGCCTCGTCGAAGGCCGCCTCAGGGGAGTGATTGAACGGTGCGGTGGCCGGGTCGCGGTCGGCCGGGGTGGCACCGAGGAACACCATGACGCCGGGAACCTCGTCGAGCACCCGCGAGAAGTCCTCCGAGCCCGACAGCGGGTGGGGCAGATCGGTCCAGCGGTCGTCGCCGTGGTGCTCGGTCACGCTGGCCCGGGCCAGATCGACCTGCGAACCGGCGTTCACCGTGACCGGATACAGCTCCTCGATCTTCGCGTCGACCTCGAGCCCGTACGCCGTACCGATCCCCGTGCACACCGACGTGATCTCGGCGAGCAGGCGTTCGTGGGCCACCCGGGAGAACGAGCGGACGGTGGCCTCGAAGCTGGCCGAGTCGGGGATCACGTTGAACAGCGTCCCCGCGTGGAACGAGCCGACCGTGACGATCACCGGGTCGAACACGTCGAAGCGGCGGGTGACGAAGGTCTGAAGCGCGGCGACCATCTCGCAGGCCGCCGGTATCGGGTCCTTGGCGCGGTGCGGTGCCGAGCCGTGGCCACCGGCGCCGCGCACGGTGACCCGCAGCGTGTCGGCGGCGGACATGATCGTGCCGGTTCGGCTGGCGAACTGGCCGGCCGGGAGCAGCGAGGAGGTGACGTGGATGGCGAACGCGGCGTCGATCCGCCTCCCGGCCGCGTCGAGCACGCCCTCGGAGACCATGTGCCGCGCGCCGTCGTGTCCCTCCTCGCCGGGCTGGAACATGAAGACGACGTCGCCG
>CAYNDD010000308.1:0-3997 GCA_964395425.1 uncultured Frankiaceae bacterium | reverse complement strand
CGCTGACGTTGCGCTCCATCAGCGCGTTGTAGATGGTCAGGTCGAGCTCGTGCGGGTTGACCCCGAGCCCAACCGACAGGGCGCCCTGGGGGTCGAAGTCGACCAGCAACACTCGGCGGCCGAACTCGGTGAGGGCAGCGCCCAGGTTGATCGCGGTCGTCGTCTTGCCGACTCCGCCCTTCTGGTTGCACAGCGCGATGATCTTCGCCGGGCCGTGCTCGGGCAGTGGCTTGGGATCGCGCAAGCGCGGACGGGGCCGGCCGGTCGGACCGATCTCGCGCGGCGCCCGGGTCCGCGATTCGACACTTGTCGACATATCGTCCTCTCGAGAAAGCGCCACAATGATTCCGCGACTTCTCGTTGAAGCTAGTTATTGCGGCGAGTCGGAAACGTAGTGCCGATCCGCCCGGTTTGGCAACCGGGAGCTGCGGATCGAGCGTGAATCAGCCCGATCGAGCCCGCGGATGTGAGGTCGTGTAGACCTCGCGCAGCCGGTCAACCGTGACCAGTGTGTAGACCTGCGTGGTCGCCACCGAAGCGTGCCCGAGCAGCTCCTGGACCACCCGGACGTCGGCTCCGCCGTCGAGCAAGTGGGTCGCAAAAGAGTGCCGCAAGGTGTGCGGTCCGACCTGCACCCGCAGGCCCGCTCGCTCGGCACTCGTGCGAAGGATCGTCCAGGCACTCTGCCGGGAGAGCCGGCCGCCGCGAGAGTTGAGGAACAATGCCGGGCTGGTCGCCCGCCCGGCCCGCACCGCCATCGAGAACGCCGGACGGCCGCGGACCAGGTAGGCCGAGACCGCCGTGCGGGCGAAGCCGCCCACCGGCACGACCCGGTCCTTGCCGCCCTTGCCGTGCAGCAGGACGGTGCCGCGATCCAGGTCGAGATCGTCGACGTCGAGCGCGACCGCCTCACCGACCCGCGCGCCCGTGCCGTACAGGAACTCGAGCAGTGCCTGGTCGCGCAGCGCCTTCGGCGTTCCGTCGAAGCCTGCTGCCTCGATCATCGCCAGCACGTCGTCGAGCGGAAGGGCCCGCGGCAGCCGGCGGGGCGGGGTCGGCGGCCGCACCGCCGCCGCAGGGTCGGTCGGGCACAGCCCTTCGCGCACGGCGAACCGATGCAGGCCACGGACCGCCACGACCGCCCGAGCGGCCGAGGAGGCCCGCAGCGGCGGGTGCTCGGGCGACCCACTGCGGAGCGAGGCGACGAAGCCGTTCACCTCCGACTCGGACACCCCGCCGATGGTGTCCACCCCGCTCGCGGCGAGGTAGCCGGTATAGCGACGCAGATCGCGGCGATACGAATTGAGGGTGTTGTGGCTCAACCCCCGCTCGACAGCGAGATGATCCAGGTAGCCGCGGACCACCCGATCGACCGCGGTGTCGTCGCGAGGGCTGGTCAGCCGAGCACCTCGGCCAGTGGCCGATAGGCCAGGCCGTGCGCCTCGGCAACTGGCTCGCACACGACGTCGCCGCTGACCACGTTGACTCCGGCCGCCAGCGCCGGGTCGCGCCGAACCGCCTCCTGCCAGCCCAGCCCGGCAATCCGCTCGACGTAGGGCAAGGTGACGTTGGTCAAGGCGTAGGTCGAGGTGTGCGGCACCGCGCCGGGCATGTTCGCGACGCAGTAGAAGACCGCGTCGTAGACCTTGAAGGTCGGGTTGGAGTGCGTGGTCGGCCGGGTCGACTCGAAGCAGCCACCCTGGTCAACGGCGATGTCGACCAGCACCGCTCCGGGCTTCATCCGCGAGACAAGCTCGTCGCTGACCAGGGTCGGGGCTTTGGCGCCGGCGACCAGCACGGCGCCGATCACCAGGTCTGCGTCGATACAGGCCCGCTCCACCTCGTAGGCGTTCGAGGCAACCGTCTGCAGATGGCCCTGGTAGATCCGGTCGGCCTGGCGGAGCTTCTCGATGTTGCGATCGAGGACCAAGACCTCGGCCTGCATGCCGAGGGCGATCGCCGCCGCGTTCATGCCGGAAACGCCGGCTCCGAGCACCACGACCTTGGCGGCGTACGTGCCGGAGACTCCGCCCATCAGCACGCCCCGGCCGCCGCCGTCGCGCTGCAGGTGATGCGCACCGACCTGTGGCGCCATCCGGCCGGCCACCTCGCTCATCGGCGCCAGCAACGGTAGCGACCCGTCGGCAAGCTGGACGGTCTCGTAGGCGATCGCGGTCGTGCCCGACTTGATCAGCGCGGTCGTGCATGGCTCACTGGCGGCGAGATGGAGGTAGGTGAACAGCACCTGGTCGGCCCGCATCCGGTGGTACTCCTCGCCGACCGGCTCCTTCACCTTGCAGATCAGGTCCGCTTCGCCCCAGACGTCGTCCGCCGTCGGCAGCATCTTCGCGCCGGCCGAAACGAAGTCGTCGTCCGGGATGGACGACCCGACCCCGGCCCCGCGCTCGATGACGACGTCATGACCGTGGGTCACGAGCTCGTGTACGCCGGACGGCGTGATGGCCACCCGAAACTCGTTGTCCTTGACCTCACTCGGAATCCCCACCAACACGGCGTACACCTTTCGATGACCGCCGGCGTCGTTGCCGGCGGAAACTCGTTCCGGTCGGGAATCTTAGTGCGGGGCGGGCGGCTGACCGGCCGAACCGGTGAAGGACGAAGCCTCGGGCCAATCGGAATCCGCGGGCCGAAGGTCCGCAAATGCCTCACGCGCCGCCAAAGAGGCGGCCAGAATACCCATCACCGCGAGCGGGTTGTGCAGCCGGCCGCTCTGCGCGGCCTGCACGGCGTCGTCGAGCGGAACCCACTCCAGCGGCATGTTCGTCTCTTCGTGCCGGCCGACGAAGCGCGGACCGCCGGCCGGTCGCACGTCCCGGGCGAGATAGATCCGGACCGCCTCGTCGGAGATCCCGGGTGAGGTGAACGCGTCGATCAGAACCTCCCACCGGTCGGCTTCGAGGTGCGCCTCCTCGTAGAGCTCGCGCTTGGCCGCGGCCAGCGGGTCCTCCCCCGGCTCGTCCAGCAGCCCGGCCGGCGGCTCCCAGAGCAGCTGCCGCACCGGATGCCGGTATTGCTGGAGCAGCAACACCCGACCCGCGTCGTCGAGGGCGATGACCCCGACCGCACCGGGATGCACGACGACGTCGCGAAGCGCGGTGGTGCCGCCCGGCATCGCCACCTCGTCGGTGCGGACGTCGATCACCCGCCCGGATCGGAACTCGACGCTCGAGTGCTGGACCGGGTACGCCGAGGAGGCTTCGTCGCGGATTCTGCTCATCGCGCTACCGGATCGACGTCGAAGGACGTGACGGCGCTCAGGATCCCACCGACAGCCCGTCGCCGGGCAAGGTGATCGCGCCCAGCTCCGCCTTGGCGTCGGTGGCCCGCTTCAGCGCGGCCGCGACGAAGGCGGTGAACAGCGGATGCGCGCGGGTCGGTCGGGACTTGAACTCCGGGTGCGCCTGCGTTCCGATGAAGAACGGATGCTCCTCTGGGCTCAGCTCGACGTACTCGACCAGGCGGCCGTCCGGCGAGGTGCCGGAGATGACCAGCCCGGCGTCCTCGAGCACGGTCCGGTAAGCGTTCGCGACCTCATAGCGGTGGCGGTGCCGCTCGGCCACCCGGGTGCTTCCGTACGCGGCTGCGGTGAGCGATCCCTCGACGAGGACCGCCGGGTAGGAGCCGAGTCGCATCGTGCCGCCCATGTCGCGCTCGCCGGCCACGACGTCGACCTGGTCGGCCATCGTCGAGATCACCGCGTCCTCGGTGTCGGGATCGAACTCGGCGGAGTTGGCGGCGGCCAGGCCGGCCTTGTGCCGCGCAACGTCGATGACCATGCACTGCAGCCCGAGACAGAGCCCGAGGGTGGGGATCCGGTGCTCGCGGGCGTGGCGGACCGCGCCGAGCTTGCCCTCGATGCCACGCACCCCGAAGCCGCCAGGCACGAGCACGCCATCGACCCCGTCGAGGGCACGCGCCGCGCCCTCGGGGTCCTGGCAGTCGTCGGAGGTGACCCAGCGGATGTCGAGCCGGGCGT